>NZ_JBXCJE010000003.1:0-438439 GCF_056786535.1 Sporosarcina sp. Y352 | reverse complement strand
CCGGCACCACTTTTCGAGCCATTAGCTCAGTTGGTAGAGCATCTGACTTTTAATCAGAGGGTCGCAGGTTCGAATCCTGCATGGCTCACCATTTTATGACTGCCGTCATGATAGATATTGCGGGTGTGGTGGAACTGGCAGACACGCTAGACTTAGGATCTAGTGCCTTCGGGCGTGGGGGTTCGACTCCCTTCACCCGCACTTTAAATACGGAACTGGCAGACGCACAGGACTTAAAATCCTGCGGTAGGTGACTACCGTTTCGATTCTGGTTCTCGGCATAAATACTCAGTTATACTTATATGCGCTCGTAGCTCAATTGGATAGAGCACCTGACTACGGATCAGGAGGTTGTGGATTCGACTTCTGCCGGGCGCACCATCATTTTTTTTACAAATTATATATTACCGTTACTCATATTGTTATCGCGGGGTGGAGAAGTGGTATCTCGTCGGGCTCATAATCCGAAGGTCGCAGGTTCAAATCCTGCCCCCGCAACCAAATGGTCCCGTGGTGTAGCGGTTAACATGCCTGCCTGTCACGCAGGAGATCGCCGGTTCGATCCCGGTCGGGACCGCCATTTTTATTAGTATTATCATAGGGTTTAAGAAAAGCGAGAGCTTACTGTAAAACGAAGCCACCATTATTATGCGAGTGTAGTTTAGTGGTAAAACCTCAGCCTTCCAAGCTGATGATGAGGGTTCGATTCCCTTCACTCGCTTCAAAGAGGGCCTATAGCTCAGCTGGTTAGAGCGCACGCCTGATAAGCGTGAGGTCGGTGGTTCGAGTCCACTTAGGCCCACCATTCCGCAGTAGCTCAGTGGTAGAGCAATCGGCTGTTAACCGATCGGTCGTAGGTTCGAGTCCTACCTGCGGAGCCATTTTTTTGGGGAAGTACTCACTCGGCTCAAGAGGTGCCCCTGCTAAGGGCATAGATTGCGAAAGCGGTGCGAGGGTTTTCTCCGCCATATTTCTTCGGCCCCTTGGTCAAGCGGTTAAGACACCGCCCTTTCACGGCGGTATCACGGGTTCGAATCCCGTAGGGGTCATAATAAAAAGCAGCTTTACTAGTTCATTTAGAACTAGTAAAGCTGCTTTTCGTTTGCTTCGAGAATACTATATAGTCGGTACTAATAATCTAGAACTTGATCGAATAAAACCTTGAACGGCCATACGAATTTTTGTACCGAATCAAAGCTAACATATCCCCAAGTCCCTCAATCGTATGCTAAATTGCTAAATCTGAAGTAAATGGATTGAAATATCCCTCATTATTACATAAATATACTAGGTAAGGTTATCTCATTAAAACAGGACCTAGAAGAAAGTATTAAATAAAGAATGTAACCCCACTATGTCATTCTGATTATTTTGCTATGTGATTCTATTTTTGTTAATATTAATATATATCCAATCGTTTCTTTGTCACCTTTACCACCGGTGAAAGTCGTTACACTTTTGCATATGCAGAAGGAGATTCGGCACAAATGTTCAGCCTTCGTATACCTCATATAAAGGAGAAGTTAGGCAGACGTGTTACACGTCCGAAAATTACTTTGGCATGCCAGAAGAGGTACTTACGCATTTTGCTTGAACTATATTAAAGCCGATTTTTCCTATTCAGGAGATGTCGGTTTTTTTGCATTCAAAAAGGTACTGGGAGATGGAAGAGAAGCTATTGAAATCAGAAAAGAGGGTTATTTTAAAACGCATTTACTTAGCAATCGCTATGTATAAATGCGTTTTTCTATCTATATAAAATACAAAAATAGAAAGGGTTGTTAGATATGTCGATTAATCTTGATAATATGACGGCTGTTCAAAACCAGCAACAAGACGGTATTCTCGGTCATCTCATGTGCTTCTCGGTTGGCAAGCAATTAATCAAAATGGATGATTTGGAGAAAGCGCTTGTTCAATCAGGATTGCCTGTTGAATGGATACCGAATGCGATTCGTCCAGCCGATGCATTTCGAAGAAGTACTAAAGAGATAGAGACTAGAAAATCTACTGGGCACGCTGGAGTATTCGAGAACTATCTTATTCGCGAAGTGTTTTCGGACAATAGCCATGTGCAGCGGAACATTGTAGTGGAGACTGTGGATCAGGCTGGTAAACGTCTTAATTACAGCAGTAGAGCGGGAGTAATCACGCTAGATAAGCACAATAGTTCTCTAAGATTTATAACGGAGAACGAAATTGCAAAAGAGCTGTGCTATGAAGCGGAACGAAATTTTAATATTTATAGAAACCATTATTCAACCCAACAAATAAGAGTAATGGTTAATAAAATCTTACAGTCTTTAGCACCCACGCCAGTACGCCAAAATGGGGGAATTTACTTTGTCCCAGATTCACATACGGATGGGTTGAATCTGCTTGTAAGCTTCACGTCCTCTCTTGAGAACTATCGTAATTACAAAGGCATTGTCACCAATGAAGCAGATTTACTAGAAAATAAAATCATGACAATCCGAGCTGCGGTTTCAAAAATGGTTGCGAATCTCTAAAAATAGTGGAATGGAGAGATTAAAATGACTGAGTTTTATCAAACAATAATGGGAAGAAAATTCTACGATAGAGATGTTGTCGATTGTGTGCAACATATTAAAAAGATTGCTTATCAGCTCGAACGTTCAAATGAATTAAAAGAACAGGAATTGCAGATGGAAATGCGTGAGCTTTCAATAAAAGAACAAGAATTGTTTATTCTTTCATCGAAATACTGAGGAGGATTCTTTATAGGGAAGTACGGTTGCAAAAGAAACCGGCTTCCTATTTTATTTAAACTAAAATTCAAAGGGGTTATTCAATATGACAAACACTAATTTTGCTAAATTAGAAGAAATTAAAAATGCACTAAATGCAAAGTTTTTCGAGCGTGAGCAAGAAGTTGAAGGAATTCTTGTCGCTCTAGTAAAGCTATTCTATGCCAGACAAATGAATTCGAAGAAGAGTATTTGAAGTTGTAAAATACATTAAGATGCATAATGTTGTCAGTGCAAGAATAATGGGTAACTCAACTTGAAAAAGTAAGTCTTTATAACATTTTTTGGTCTGAAAAGTTTATACACATATTATACACATTGAATAGACGAAAGGTTGGTGTATATGGGTTTAAATGCTCTTAAAAACGTCCTCCTGGGACATAATTTGAAAAGTAGATTCAATAAGAAACACCTGAGACGTTGTTTATTCAATGTTTCAGGTGTTTTTGATTTTGTTGAGAATCAGTTTTGATTTGAAATTTTTTGAAAAGCAACTACACAAATTTCATAAACGACAAGTGATTAGTTTGTTCCGACGCTATGCTTTTGAAAGGAATAACGATTGATATACTGATTATGTTGTTTATAAAGTTGGAAATATTATTTCCTATCAATCATAATGGATGTAATTCAAAATTGGGACTGATTGTCATGGAAATGGTAAGATTCTTGTTTTATGTTTAAAGGATATTAGTGATGTTTCTATTGAGCACCGGCACATTACAGGAAAGAGGTGAACAACCTTGTATCATCACACTAAGAATAAGGGAGATTAAAAGCCCAGGTCGATTTACACCAAAAGGGCTATATGATATTGATACCCCATACTGAACATTCCCCATTTGATCTTGTCGTTTATAAAGATGGTTATTTCAAAAGAGTTCAAGTCAAGTATAGGGAGTTAACTTCTAGAGGGATTCTAGAAGTCAGATTTCGTTCATCTTATTGCAACACAAAAGGTATTGTTACATCAGTTGTCGAAAAAAACGAAATTGATGTGTATTGCGTTTATTGTCCAGAAACCGATGAATGCTATTACTTTGACCCTAAACTATTTGATAAGTCATTAAGCTTGAGAGTAGCGGCACCGAAGAATAATCAGGAGTACAACGTAAAGTTTGCAAAAGATTATCGTGAAGTTCCTAGTGTTTAGCCAAGACATCAATCGGGGGGATGAATCCCTCCGATGACATTTTAAAGATGTATAAAAGATATGAAATAAGTCTATTTAGTAAATAGGGTTAAAGAACAAGATGCGGTTTTACTTTTTCTTCTCTAAATGTACAAACACAATTTTTAAAAAAACAATAGAGTATCTTTGACTAATTAAAATATCCTTTACCCTTTCAATTGAGTGGAGGATTTTTTATTATGACGAAAAAGACAGGATTATTTAGTTAGTGTTGTTACCGTTTGACTGTTACCGAAATCGAGAGTAATGGACAGGCTACACTGAGTTAGATTCGCAAATAATCAATCTTCAATGTTACCAGACAAGGTGAGAGAAGTTCACAGGGAATTACTTATCAGTTTGAATAGAGGTTCTACATTTATCTCATGAAAAGTTATATAATACAGGTGAAAGAATATAAGTAGAGAGAAGGGGCGAGGCATATGTTGAAAAAATTTGCTTCAGATGCGTTAGGCTTGTCGGATATCGGTAAAATCATAGGTCCAGAAGATTATGATAAAACGGATGCGGATGATTATATTCGAAATGAAGAGAATGAAAAGATTTATTTTTTAATCAAGACAAAAATGGATGAATATTGCTTTACGAACATTGCATTTATTCACGTCGATGGAGAGAAAGCTATATCTTCGAAGCGCTTGCTAAAACGCTATTCGTATTCGCAATATCAAATTACCGATGTGTTTTTGGAAACGGCGGGAAAAGTGGATTTGGATGTTGAAATCAAGTTCACCTTAGGTAATCAATCGTTCAGCATTGACGTTGATAAAAAGCAACTTGCCCAATTGATTGATCTGTACAAAGCATTATCTTATATTTCGGAAAAAGTCCACGACAACAATATCCTGTTAGAGTTAGCGAATGGAAGTCTTGATAAAGCTGTAACAGTGTTGCATAACGCACGACTGTCTGATATCCAGCTAGCCGACCAGTATAAACAATTGACCGAGTTTGGTTTCTCCTGGTTAACGGCTGCCCGTGACCAATACCGAATTAAAGACTTTGGTGATGTGTTTGAGAAATATATTAACAATTAACTTATAAGCTAGCAGTGCATTTTATTCTTTAGAAAAGTGTGGGGTCCTTCTGATTTGTAAATCTACACTTTGAAAAGTTTTTGCCTTCAACAGGAAAGGTCCCAAGTTCCAAAACAACCCCGGAAACAGGTAAATTAGATGTGCTAGTAAAGGATACTATTACTGCATAAATCACGCTAAATGAGGAGATTTTTCGCATAGATTGTTTCCAGAAAAATTAAAAGGCATTTGGGAATAAGCGCATTCCCAAATGCCTTTTACATTAAGATTGTGTTTCTTATTGCAAGAAGTCCTCAGTCGAAGTTACAGCACAATACATACCGTTAAGTGCACCGACAAACGCGTAATGAACCTGTTCAGCTGGAACGTCTTTACCATCATAAGATAAGTCTGTCGTCGCACATGCATCTTCAATAAGTGTCGTCTCGAAGCCTAGATCCACTGCCGCTCTGACTGTCGCATCAATACACATATGCGTCATCATTCCTACCACGACTACCTTGGTTACGCCATTTTCTCTTAATTTGTTTTCCAAATCAGTCTGTAAAAAGCTGTTAGGGAAATGTTTGATGATAATGCTTTCGTTTTCCAAAGGTTGAACAGTTTCATGTATTGCAGCACCGTCCGTATCCGGAAGGAAGAATCCTAAAGCAGGATCAGCTGCGATATGCTGAACATGAAAAATATTCTCTTTATTGTTCTGCCTAAACCATCCAAGAACTTTAGCAGCATTAGCCGCGGCTTTATCTGGATTAACTAATTCCATCTTTCCATTTGGGAAATAGTCATTTTGAATATCTACAATAATTAGCGCTGTGCTCATTATTTCTCCACCTCATTTAAAGTATTTTGGTCCACTTTAATCATATCTCGTATATTGTTTTTTATCGATAGGTTGGCGAAACACTTTCAGCTCAAAAAAATTCACGGTGAAAGAAATGTATTATGGAACTTGATAACATTGAATTTCAGATCCTACGGTTACTATCCGATAATTCACGTATCCAATGGTAAGACTTAGGCGAACAAATTCATATGACGGGACAAGTAGTAGGGAATCGTATAAAAAACTTGAAGATAGTGGCGTAATTATAGCCTTCTCTCTACAAGTCGATGAAATGAAAGTGGGACTCACTTATACAGCGTTTATCATTATATTTATGAAAACAGCAAACCATGATGCGTTTATACGATTAATGAATGATTGCAAAGAGGTAGTGGAAGTTCACCGCGTATCGGGAGAAGGCTGTTACCATATAAAAGTCAAATTGAACTCTCAAGAACAATTGAATCTCTTTCTAGATAAAATTCTTGAGTATGGGAATAATAGTGTACATTTATCGATACAAGAGATTAAACAACAAAATTCTTTGACTGCTACATGATAAAATGGTTACGACCAATGATTTGAATATAAAATTTTTAAGTAGGTTTAATTGAGGTGAGGCTTCATTAATTTTGTACTTGAAATAACAAACGCGATGACAAGCACAACTGCGGCAAATACATACGGTATATCGATGTTGATATCAAATAAAATACCGCCAATAATTGGTCCTATTATGATACCTAAGCTAGTGTAAGCAGAGTTCATACCCGCAATATACCCCTGGTTTTCCCCAGCGATTTTTGACAAAAAGGATGTCACAGCAGGGCGTAAAATATCACCAGAGAAAAATACAATGCTCGTAATGACAATCATCGTCCAGTAACCATCTATTAAAATCGTAATAAAGATAAAAATAGCAGAAGATAGTAAGGTTAAATTAATCAGCATTCGTTCCCCAATTACTCTGACCAGCTTATCAAAGAATAAAATTTGAGCGACAACCCCAGCTATTGAACCGATTGTAATAATAAATGAAATATCACGGACCGTAAAGCCAAACTTTTCATCGACGAATAAGCTAAACATCATTTCATAAACGGCCAGTCCAAACGCTAGTACGAACACGATCAGTAGTGGTGTGAAGTACTGTGGCTGAAAAGATTTTTTAAACTCCTGAATAAACGCTGGTCGTACAGCGGATGCACGATTTTTTTGTAGCTGCTCTGTTGAAATTGAATCGTCCATTACAAGGGCGATAACAATGGCAGTAATCGATGATATGGCAGCAGCGACGAAGAACGGTGCGCGTATCCCAAACTCCGCAATAAATCCGCCAATTCCTGGACCAATTATAAATCCTAAACTAATCGCAGCCGATTGGTAGCCTAACACTTTTGCACGATTTGTTAGCGTCGTTTTATCGGCAATATACGTAACAACAGCTGGCATAATGAAAGCGGCACCTACACCGCCAAGTAGACGGCTTACAAATAATAGCCATGTTTCATTTGAAAAGCCAAACAGTGCCTCTGAAAATGAAAATAACAAAAGACCGATGACCATCATTTTTTTACGGCCGATTGAATCGACCCATACACCTGTAAAAGGGGAAGCGAGAAACTGTGCAAAGGCCATCGCAGCGAACAAGTATCCGACAACGGCACCACTTAAACTTAAATCCTTCGCAATCGATGGCATAACTGGTGCGGCAAGTCCCATCCCGACAAAAGCAATAAATAAACTAGATAATGCAAGTGCAATAGACACTTTCTCTTTTCGATTCATAATTGATTTCCTCTAATTAATTGTCAAACAATTCACGGTCCTATTTGTCGGAGGATGAAATGGATGCATTTACTTTCTTCATTGTTTGTAATACATTTTGCAATTGTTCTAAATCGATGTCAGCGAAGTGCTTCGTCATAAATTCATCATCTGCTTCTCTACTTAATGTCTGATAAGCGAGACCTTTTTCTGCAAACCCGATGAAGTACTCGCGATGATTATTTGGATTGGCCTCACGTTTGATAAAATTTAGTGCTTCGAGCTTCGATAATACTAGGCTCACAGCACTTTTCGAAATCGCAAATTTCTTGGCGATTTCATTGTACAATAGATAATTTAAATAATATTCACTAAAAACGACAGTCAATTCTTTAAACATTTTTTGATAATTTGAATGCATAATATCCTCCATCTTCTTCAGTTAAGTAAACTGAACTTAACTGAAGAAATGTATATTATATGTTAACGCCTTTTTTGTCAACAGTTTTTTCATTTCACAAAGAACGTTTAGACGGTACATTTGGTTTTATGAAAAATATAAGAAGAGCTTGTTATACACCAAAAGACAATGGAAATAATTCGAAGAAAAAATGGTTCCAATCATCAAATACGGATGATTGCAACCATTTTTTCTTTGAATCTTCAGGATCAAATCAACCATGCAATATACCTGAAGTTTCTCTCTTTTATATTTCCTTATTATGATCTCCCCATTGGCACATTATCTGGATAATAGGCCAGAGCGTGTGCCCCTTTTCAGTCAGGCTATATTCCACCTTTGGAGGGATTTGTGGATATTCTTCACGATGGACTATACCATCACTTACCATTTCCTTTAGTGTAGAACTGAGCGTTTTATATGTTATTTTACCCATCATACGCTGAAGTTCATTATAACGCACTACACCGTTTTTTGATAAGTTGTAAATAATTAGTAGCTTCCATTTGCCGTTAATAATAGAAAGTGTGTAACCGAAAGAGGTCTCTTCATTGTCAGCAACATTCATTTTGGAATTTTTCATTTTACACTATCCTTCTGGATAGTATGCGTCGTAAAAGTGCATACTATTTTTTAGTTTGTATCCACTATATAATATATTTAGGTTCAAGTAAAGGTGTGCTTTACAATCAAAACAGATATTGCGCATCTGAGACTTTACGATTTGTTGTTGAGCGGGGGGCAATATATGCGTGAATGTTTTCAACTGCAATGTATAAATCTATAGGAGGACAAATATAGTATGTTAACACAACAATATCAAGACCATTTAGTGACACTACTTCAGAAAATCGAAGAAGCTGAGGCGGTTGTGGTTGGTGGCGCTGCTGGGATGTCTGCTGCCGCCGGGTACAACTGGTATCAGACAGATGAAATCTTTCTGAAATATTTTAGTGAATTTGCAGATAAGTATGGGATTGAAAATATTTTTTATGGTTTTTATCACCGTTTTGAGACAAGAGAAGAACGCTGGGCTTATATTGCTACTTTAAACAAGTTTGTATATGATGCCGAAGCGGGTAAGCCCTACCTTGATTTATTGCAACTGCTTCAAGATAAAAACTATTTCGTCCTTACAACGAATCAAGACACTCAGTTTTCAAAGGTTTTTCCCGGAGAGAAGGTCTCTGCGATTCAAGGGGATTGGCGTTATTATCAATGTAGCAACCGTTGCCACGATCATGTTTATTTCAATAAAAAGCAAGTTGAAGAAATGTACGCAAACATAGAGGGAACTAAAATTCCCACAGAGTTGATTCCTACTTGTCCAGAATGTGGGGAGGATATGGAACCATGGGTACGATCTCGTGTTTTTCTAGAAGGAAGCCTTTTCAGAAGCGAATTAATGAAATTCCAAGCATTCCTTATGAAAAACAAATATAAAAAAATCCTATTCCTGGAATTAGGCGTAGGAACGATGACGCCGATGTTTATTAAAGAGCCATTTTGGGAGATGACTCATAGTTTGCCGAATGCATACTATATCAGCATCAATCCTAAAGATGCGGTGGTTCCTAGAGAGATAAGCGAAAAAGGACTCGCAATTAACGAAGATATTGCCCAAGTGCTTGAAGATGCCCTGAACGAGAAGGCGAAAGTAGCTCAATAATAGGAAAGCGAAAAATACTAAGGAGGACAAAAAAATATGTTATCACAACAATATCAAGACAACATAGAAACATTACTAAACAAAATCCAAGAAGCTGAGGCAATTGTGGTAGGTGGCGCTGCTGGAATGTCTGAGGCTATTGGACACACTAGTTTTTATCATACTGATGAAAATTTCCTGAAGCATTTTGGAGGATTTGCAGATAAATATGGGATTGAAAACCTTTTTATGGGCTATCATTTCCGTTATCCTACAAGTGAAGAACGGTGGGCTTTTCTTGCGACTGAAATCAAATTATTACATGATGCCGAAGCTGGTCGCCCCTACCTTGATTTATTGCAACTACTTCAAGACAAAGACTATTTCATTGTTACAACGAATCAAGACGCACAGTTTCCCAAGACTTTCCCTGAAGAGAAAGTTTCCCCAATTCAAGGGGATTTGCGTTATTTTCAATGTGGGACCCGTTGCCATGATCAAATTTATTTTAATAAAGAGCAAGTTGAGAACATGTATGCAAACATAGAGGGAACCAGAATTCCGACTGAGTTAATTCCAGTATGTCCAAAATGCGGGCAGGAAATGGAACCATGGGTGCGCTCTTATGTATTTCTGGAAGGAAGCTCTTACAGAGATGAATTAAGAAAATACAATGAGTATCTTATCGAAAACAAAGATAAAAAGATTCTCTTTCTGGAATTAGGCGTCGGAACAATGACACCAATGTTTATTAAAGAGCCGTTTTGGGATATGACTTATAGTTTTCCGGACGCCTACTACATTACAATTAATCCTAAAGATGCGATCGTTCCTCGAGAGTTAATTGGAAAAGGACTTGCCATTAAAGAAGATATTGCTCATGTCTTACAAGATACTTTGAGCGGGAAGGAAAAAAGAGATTCGGATATTGGATAAGTACTCGGCAATCTGGCTTCTCATTACGCGAATTCATTAAGTAAAATATATTCATCGAAATTTCAGAAATAATGGAGGTTCATATGGGAGAGAACTATCAAGACATTTTAAGCAAAATCAAGAATGCTGACAGCATCGTAATTGGCGCAAGTAACGGCCTCGCCATTTCGGGAGGTACTAATATTTTTTCAGAGGATTCGTTCTTTCTGGAACATTTTGGCGATTTCCGTAATAAATATGGTTTTCGTAGCATCCTACAAGGAGCTTTTTATCCATATTCATCAGAGGAAGAGAAGTGGGCATTTTTTAGCCGTATGTACGCCTACTTTTTAAACAACAAGGAAGCTAGTCCTGTTGTAAAGAACCTTTATGAATTGGTGAAGGATAAAAATTATTTTGTAGTTACCTCAAATACAGATTCTCATTTTACATTGGCAGGATTTCCAAAGGAACGCCTTTTTGAAATAGAGGGCAATTGTCGGTATTTGCAATGTTCTCATGTTTGCCATAATCAAATTTACCCAGGTGACGAAATATTGAATGAAATGGCCCGAAACCAAGAAAATGGGAAAGTTCCTTCAAGCCTTATTCCTAAATGTCTAGAATGTGGTGGCCCAATGCAAGTACATGTCGAAGTCGATCGCAATTTTCTAAGAGGTGAGGCATGGCAAGCTAGCTTTCAGGCTTATCAGGATTTTATCGATAATGCTCATGGCAAAAAAATAGTCTTACTGGAATTAGGCGTAGGTGCAAGAAATCAATTGATTAAAGCTCCATTTATGAATATAGCTAACTCGGAAGAAAATGCTACTTATATTACCCTGAATAAAGGAAGCGAGCTTTATATACCAAATGCAATTGCAGCTAAGTCTATTGGTGTCGACGGCGATATTGCGGAAGTGTTAGAGCAATTAGTTCAGATGAAATAAGCTAATTTGCCTTAGTAGTAAACAGAGGGGGAATGAATGATGTTTCTGTCAACTATTCTGGATAAACCTGTCTGCCAGCCCATCAAAGAACCTTATGAACGATGGTATACATTCATGGAGCAAAACGTAGAGTTTTGGCTGCCGGATAGTGAATGGCATACGAAAGCCCATAGCGCTCGCGTGTTGTTAATGGCACTCCTCATCGGGCATCAAAAAGGTCTGAGTGAAGAGGAAAAGGAGCTACTTGCGGTGGCGGCCGTTTTCCATGATTCCCGTCGCCTTGATGATGGGATTGATAAAGGACATGGTAGTCGTGCAGCAGCGTATTACAAAGAGTATTGTCGTTCGCATGATTTGTCCTATGATGCGAAAACCTACTACATTATCTATTACCATGACCAGGATGATTCACTTAGTTTGTCAGAGATTGCAAAGTCTCCCGATTTAAGTGGACGGGGCGTGCTGCTGTATCAAATTTTCAAGGATGCTGACGCACTGGATCGTTTCCGTCTGGGTACTGATGCTTTGGATGTTAACTATCTTCGGACCGAAGAAGCTCGTCAACTTGTTGACTTTGCAAAAGATCTCTTACAGAAAAGTAATGAAACTAGTGCATAAAAAAGTCTATTTAACGTAAGCGGGTCCGGGCGTACTTTGTAAGGTTGGTGGTAAGTGTAATGAACAAATATATTGATGATAGCTTGCTCTTCACACGGACTTGTACCAAATCAATATGGAAGAAGCTTATTGGGAGGACAATATTAATAGGGAAAAAGCAGTATTTGAATTGTATTTTCGGAAATTGCCGTTTGGAAATGGGTATACGATTTTTGCTGGATTGGAACGAATCATTGATTATCTTCAAGCATTTCATTTTTCAGAAAGCGATTTGGAGTATTTAAAGGAACTTGGCTATCGAGAAGACTATGTTGACTTTTTGCGAACGGTACGTTTTACAGGAACTGTTCGTTCCATGAAAGAAGGGGGAAGTTGTATTTGGCAACGAACCCATTCTTCGTATCGAATACACCGTTAATCGAAGCGCAACTCATCGAGACGGCCTTGTTGAATATCGTGAACTATCAAACATTGATCGAAACCAAAGTCAAAAATGATACATACGCATATTACGTGAACTATATTAAAACCGATTTTTCCTATTCAGGAGATGTCGGTTTTTTGTATTAAAAAAGGTATTGAAGGGTGATAGAAGAGGATCTATTGAAATAGGGAAATCGGGTTATTTTAAAACAGATTTACTTAGCAATCGCTAGATATAAATGCGTTTTTTTATTTACTTAAAATACAAAAATAGAAAGCGTTGTTAGGTATGTCAATTAATCTTGATAATATGACGGCTGTCCAAAACAAGCAACAAGACGGTATTCTAGGGTATTTAATGTGGTTGAAAAATGACTACACAAATTTCAAACAGGACAAGTGATTAGCTTGTCCCAGCACTATGCTTATGAAAGAAACATCGAATGTTCTACTGATATGTCGTTTATAAAATTGGAAATAATTTTCCCTATCAATCATAATGGATATAATTCAAAATTGGGACTGATAGTTATGAAAACGGTAAGATTCTTGTTTTATTTTTAAAGGAAATCAGTGATGTTTTTATTGAGCACCGGCACATTACAGGAAAGAGGTGAACAACCTTGTATCATCACACTTAGAATAAGGGAGATTTAGGAGTTTTAAAAGCCCAGGTCGATTTACACCAAAAGGGCTATATAATATTGATAGCCCATACCGAACATTCCCCATTTGATCTTGTCGTTTATAAAGATGGTTATTTCAAAAGGGTTCAAGTCAAGTATAGGGAGTTAACTTCTAGAGAGATTCTAGAAGTCAGATTTCGTTCATCTAATTGCAACACAAAAGGAATATTTACATCAGTTGTCGAAAAAATGAAATTGATGTGTAATGCGTTTATTGTCCATAAACTGATGAATGCTATTACTTTGATCCCAGCCATGCGAAGCAGAATCCTGATTTCCGTGAAGGTAGACCGAAGAAATTCACTAAAAAGCAAAAAGTACATGATTTACATATATTGGAGGTTGGATCCTATACGCACACTAATCCGTGCCAAAAGAGAAGTAGCTAGAGGGGGCAGATAGTGATGGCCAAGAAATCACTTTTAGAATATCAAAGGGAATATGAAAGGATCATCCATGCAGATCAACCAAGAAAAGATATTCTACTGGCTGGTTTAATGACTGAAATGGAGAAACAATTCAAAATCCCGGTGTTTAGGAATGAAGTATGGGAACGAGAAAATATAAAGGTAATAGCAATGTATCGCAAGTTAAGTATTACAAGGAAATTGTGAAGGTCGGAGAAATCTGATCTTCTTATTTGTGTAGATTATATATCCAAGGGATCTGTGCCTCTGGTAGTGGGTGTCACTATGACCGATAATTTGCGCGTATTTCAAGCGTTATTTTGCACATATAAATTTAAAAAACTGACTAACTTCACATTAGAAGATTAGCTGGGTTTCTTCATTGCAACATAAGATAGATTTTATTAGGTTATTGAACGTAGAATAATGAACAGGATTTCGTAACACCTATTGATAAAAAGCATTCATTTCAACGGGGATTTTTGTGTGTTCAGAGAAGGACGAGTTTTGGAACATTTATTGGGTTTTAAAATTATTGACAGGTTACTTTTTTGATAAGGAGTGCTTTTTAATTTTTGTTCCGCAATCGAGCCATATTAAGGAGTATTTTGTTTGTTATATTGGATCTAAGAGGGTATATAACGAAGTATTTACTCCATCCTAAATAGGAGCATAGGATGGTGGTAACTTTGAGGTTCTTTAAAAAAATCGCTTGTTTCTTAGTTGTTTTTTTAGTTTTTGCAAATTTGATTGGACATGAAGGAATCGCTTCAGATGGTGAAATTACGCTAAAAGAAGCAATTGACATTGGATTGCAGCGAGCAAAAGAATGGAATGTAAACGCAACACTTACAAGTGTAAACAGCGTTGATGAAACGAAGGGAGGCTCGAGAGGAGTAAATGGAAAACGCTTTATTTGGACTATGATCTTTATCGTTCCAGGTACGGATGATTATGTAATAATTGGTATCTCAGAAAAGAAAATTATCGATTTTAGACTGGGAAAGCAAACTCCGGGTCCAACAATACCCTACGATGAAATCAAGTTGGATAGCTCTGATGTTCTCCAACTAGCAAAGGATAAATACGGACTAAAACAAGGAAAAGATTGGGCAACAGGATATCATTTTACACTTGATAGTATCGATGGTACACCCATTCTAGATGTGGTAGGAAATGATCGGGATAACCGCTTTGTTCGAATTTCATTCAATGCCCAAAACGGAGATGTGGTCAGTGCCATTCATAAATTACCATACGGTGGAGGATTAATATCCAGACGTAATGGCTCCGATAACCTAACAAAAAAAGGGATGGCGATTATGGGGGTTGTCGCTGGAAAGAACAATTTAGTGGTATGGGGAGACAAAAAGCCAACACAATTTAGTACAACCAAACAACCTTTTATTGAATGGAGCCATAACAATGGAGAAACATGGACAGATCTCCAAACTAATGATTATGTAACACACGCGTGGTTTGATATGAATGATCAGTTATATGCAGTAACAGAAAAAGAATTATGGACAGGTATTACATCAAAAAGTAAAGGGACGAAAATTCTTTCATTAGACCACAGGATTCAGAACATGGATTATTCAATCAATAACCATATAGCTGTCCTATCAAATGGAAAGGTTTACTATACGACCAATCAAGGTGGGAGTTGGGAACAGGCTATTGGTCCTAAACCATTTTATGTGGTTCAAATATCGGATCATGGTGATGTGGTTGGATTGACAGAAGAAAGGAAGATTTTGCAAAAGACAAATGATGGCTGGAACGAGATAACCATGCCGAATAGTAATCATGTACCTGATGATATGAAAGTGATTAATAATAGGCTATTCATTACCACAGAAAGTGGGTTTTGGACCCGAAACCTTAAAGAGGAAAATTGGAGTGAAATTCAAGTTGATAAAATGGTAGTTAGACTTATAAAAAAAGGAGAGAAATTATTCGGAATCACAAATAGAGGTGAAACTATTTATTCTATCAACACGGCAGATGTTAGAAAATCTGAAAAAGTGTTTGATGCGATGGATACCATCGTTTGGGATGTCGATATCATGGGAGATAAGTTATGGATTGCAACGATACCGGATTATTCGTGGGAAGAAATGCCGATTCCGTAGAGACAATAAAAATTTGAAGTGTATATCCATGAAAAAATAGATTGTGAAACATTTCACTTAAACTAACGGGTGCTAAAGTTAAACAAGACCACCATTATGGTCTATATTGCTATATTATGTTTACTATGTAACCATAAATACAAAAAAATAAAAAACTTATAAAGAAAGGTGTGGAAAAATGACGAAAGAAAATAATTCAAAAATTACTATTAAAACAACAGTTCATGCACCAGTTGAAAATGTATGGAAATATTGGACAGAGCCTAATCATATAACAAAATGGAATAGTGCTTCAGATGATTGGCACACTCCATTTTCTGAAAATGATTTAAGAGCAGGTGGAAAATTTTCCTCCAGAATGGAAGCGAAAGATGGAAGCTTTGGGTTTGATTTTGGTGGAGTATATGATGAAGTGAAATTAAATGAGTTCATTTCTTATACTTTAGGGGATGGAAGAAAAGTTGAAATAACTTTTCTTCTAGAAGAAAACGACACGAAAATCATACAAGTATTTGACCCAGAGACAGAAAATCCAATCGAGATGCAACAGGAAGGTTGGCAGTCAATTTTAAATAATTTTAAAAAGTATGCAGAGCAACAATAAAAATAAGGGTAGCCAAGAGGATTTTTATTTACATGAACCTGTTAATACTTGGGTAGGCGGAGATGCTTATTATTAAATAATCAATGGTACGCATCCAACAGCTTTCTTCGTTTTAGCGATAGGACTTTTAATTGATGCTGTGTTGTTAGAGATTGCACAACAAAGAATCAAAAATCAATCAATGGAAATAGTTGCATCCGAACAAACAATAGAACAACGTAGCGTTGTAGAACTAATGAATGAGAACAAAGAGGCTTAATGCCTCTTTTTTTTTGCCTAAAGGGAGGAACCAATATGAACAAGATAGCAGGACACTACCATATTTCGATGATTACGAAAAAAGGACAACAAAACAATCAATTTTATCATAAATTACTTGGACATCGTAGAACCTAAGGAACTAGTACAAATAAGTTAAAGCGTAGTTTTTCCAATTGAGATACAATGATAGTTAAAAGTTTAGATATTCGAATATTCATCCAACGGCTGCTTTAGTTAAACAAGTAAGTGCCTGTAAGGGTAGCTTTTTCTTATTGAACTCCCATGAAAATTAAACGCCAAACTTCGCGAAAATGGCAACACTAAAAGAAACGTAGCTCATTTTTTTTGAAAAAAGTGCAGCGACTAGTTATTGGTTCAGAATACTTTTCATATTCGTGGATTTCCTTTTGCCAGCACTTTCGTTATGGCCAGGGACTAATCCTGCCCAGGAACATAGATGGGAAGAGCTTGGAAATTGATTCCCGACATCGGTTCCGACTTCAGCTAGGATTTGTTCAGCCATACGAGTGGCAACGCTAGGAATAGAATCCAACCGTGGTATCCAATACCCGTTCTGTACACATTTTCATCCTCTGTGGTGTAGCGCTGAATTTGCGCTACATGTATGGGTAACAGGGCAGGTTAGTTTATAAGTGCGAATTGGTAACCTAAAGGTGTTTATTAACAAAGGGGGGGAGATTTATTGGGAATTTTACTCGAACTGATAGGTTCAATTGGAACACTTATTTTTTCTTCTATGAAAGATGTTACAAAAGAAGAAATTAACAAGAACATTGAGTTTCTTAAACAATACAAATGGTTTCAAGCATATATTGAGAATGTCCAATGCAATAAGTTAATCAACGAAAATGACAAAGTGCGACACATCATTGGTAAAATAAATATTGAAAAAATGTGGAGAAATTCCTATCAGAATAAGTATAGAAAAAAATTAGAAATGATGTTACAAAAACAGACAAATAATCTTTGGTAACTTCTCACGCTAACGGGTGCATTACTTGAACAAGGGTAAGATTTTAAATAATCTATTTGACACAAAACACGTTTCATTCAGTCATTGAATGAAACGTGTTATTTTTATTGTCTTTTTACGGAAGGGGGAAACCGCATAGTGTTTTTCAAAACTAAAATCTGTAGAAATAAGCTGTATATCTACCCTGAAGTCGAAGCACATGTAGCAAAACAAAATTCAACCGAACTAATCGTGCTGGGTTTTGGCGTCCTTGAAACATCCCACCTCCTGTTGAGGATGATGGATACCCAAACCTTCAAAAAGAATATGCGATTCACGCTTAATACCTTCTGCACTGCACCTGCAAGAGGGGCGATGAAATGAGATGGAATTTATAAGGAAGTTCCGTTGAACGTGTAAATGCCCAACTCATTTTCTACTAGATCGGATTTATCATTGTACAGGTGAGAAAGCCAAAGTTCATATCGACTTGGTTTATATTGCGTACAATGCTAGTAAACTTGCAGTTGATTGACTCACCCAGCTTCAACTAACCACAATAGAGTAATCGGAAATTTTATTAAATTTTTTAAAATCATTTCAAATTCTGTTTCTTTATGATTTTTTTAAAAGTACACATTATGAAATTGATTCACTTAACAATGGTTAGCAAAAACTGGAAATATATCAAAAAAAGTCATCCTCTGTACCGGAACGATTCCGGTGCAAAGGACGACTCTTCAATCATATTATTTCTGGATAAATTGCTGCGTCCAGTAGTTTCCGTTTTTGTCATAACCGATACCGATGTGAGTGAAATCAGCCGTTAAGATATTTTGTCTATGCCCTGGTGATTCCATCCATCCTTTTACGACTTCTTCGGCTGTACGTTGGCCCATCGCAATATTTTCAGCAGCCGATTTATACGTTACACCATTAGCTTTCATTTGATCGAACGGTGATCCGTAAGTCGGGCTTGTATGTGAAAAGTATCCTTTTGATGCCATATCTGTTGATTTTTGTCTTGCAGAGTTCATCAATTTAGCATCTGTTTGTAATGGTTTAAGACCTGCTTTTTGCCTTTCAACATTTGTTAGGTCAAGTACAGCTTTTTCAATTTCAGAAACAGATGCATCAGATGTTGTTTCTGCAGGTTTTACTGGCGCTACTTCTGCCGGTTTTTGCGGTGCTGTCTTAGCCGGTGGAGTTGCTTCCGGTGTTGGTGTCACTGCCGGCTGCTTAGTCGGAGCTGGTTTTTCTACCGGCTTAGCTGTAACAGGCTCCTTCACTGGTTTCGCTTCTGGCTTAACCGTAACTGGTTTAGTTTGCTGTTGGTTCTGGGTTGGTACAGCAACCTCTGTATTATTTGCATAAGATTTCGCTAAACTATAAAGTCGATCAAAATTAATCGTTTTTTTGAGTAAAGTGTTGTCCATATAGGGTTGTTTGTCCCCCCCTATGTAGCTTTGAATGTACTGCTGTGCTTTTTGCACCTGTACATTATTGTCCGAATTTGAAGCTTCTACACTATTGTTGTTCGGCAGTATGAGCGCCGAACCGAGCATGAGTACTGCAATCGATTTTTTCATCTCATTACTCCTCCCTTCGCAATCTATCATAACGCGTGGGAGAGTTAGAATATCGGGTTTTTTTTCCAGTCTATCCAATTCTAAAATGAATACTCTAGCAAAGGCCTCATATTCTATGTAAATGGATAAGTCTGGTCAACTATCTTTATTTTTCATCTTAATAGGGGTTGACGACCTCCTAATTTAACGATTTCATGCCTTCACCTATAATCACTAGACGGGCTTCCATCTTGACGTATTCAAACCACCATTTGACCATTCCATACGCACATTGAAATAAAAAAGGGTTTTTATAATCGGAAAGGAATTGTTCAGTATGAATTCGATGAATGATATGAAATACGCTGTTACTTCAGCAAAATACCCTTTTGCTTTGTGTAAAGGGGTTCATAAAGTAGTCGAGGATAAAATTAATGGGGTGTCTCATTCCGAAACCTTTTTAAATGGGATGATTGAGGCTGAGTTTCATCCAGTAGTGACTATGGATGAAATGTCAGAGTTAGTCATGCATCGATTAATGAAAACGTGGGTGATACGGAGGTTCATTTTCAACTTTCACTTTCTGATGCAGATTCAGCCTCGATGTTCGGGATAACCATCAAATAGGATTGTATGCGTGGGCATTGCTACAACGTCGTAAATGATTGGTTTAAATCAGGGCAGAAAGAAGATGAATAATCTCAAAATTGCCTAGCTGGTTGGGTCGAAGGAACAATCAGGATTTTTCGTTAGAGTTTTGACATGAAATATATCTACCATTATAAAACCAAGCTCACTAAAGTGTGGAGAGTAGAGATGAAAAATGACCAGATCTTTTGACATAAAATAGTTAGTCTTAGCTTAGCTGAGTACAAATTATTTTAGTTTTGTTCTTACTCAATGCTATAGTAAACAACAAACAAAAAATAAAAAAACATCAAACAACAAGCTCCAAAAAAATGATGAAAAGAGGAAGAAAATGTTTAAAAAAATTATGAAGCAAATTCAGCAACTGTCCCAAGGAAGCAGCGAACGAAGACGTGGTCAATATCGTCGAGGGAGTAGCAGTGAACGAGGAAATCATTATCGCCGGGGCAGCAGTAGCAGCAATCGAAGCAATAATCGATCTCCCATGAGCGGAAGTAACCGCTACAAACGGAAGGGGCGGAGCAGCAGCTAACCTTCCTAACTACGGCTAATGTACTTTTTGTACAGCTTTAATTGCAGCATGAAGATCGGTTGAAATTTCACTAATAGTTGGATAAGGTTCTTTAATTTGTAATAGTCTTTTCAGCAAATATATAGTTCCCTTTTCTAAAGTTAGCTCTTCTGTCCATGGAAGAGCTTTTTTATTTTTGAAAGAGTACTTCGTATAAAGCAAATATAAAAGTATTTCACCTAAATCATAGTAGTCCTGTTGTTTCATTTCTAGGACATCTTTCTGTTTGTTATGTAAAGAACCAGGTGGTAATTGCAATGGGTCAACCGAGACTCTATGCTTAGATAAACCAAAATCAATCAAAAATGGCTCATTATTTTTCAATAAAATGTTTGGAATACGTAAATCTTGATGGTAAATATTTTCTGTGTGAAGATAATTGACTAATTCCAGCATTTGACCAAGAATTAATAAAGACTCTTTCTCATTAAAAGTTTTCTTATTATAAAAAATATGGTCTTCCAAATTCTCTCCTTCAATAAGACTCATCACATAAAAAAAGTATCCGTTATTTGAAAAAGCTTCATATAATATTGGCATATTTCTATGGTTCAGTGAACGCAACACAGAGGTTTCACTTTTAAATAGCATAACTTCTTTTTTGTTACGACTTTTACTTGGACGAAGCTGTTTAACCACTTTATTTTCTTGTGACTTCAAATCATTACAGAGATAAACAATGCCATAACTTCCAGTCCCTATAACATTCAAAACCTCGTAGCGTCCGTTCAAAACCGTCCCATCTTTTATAGGTATATCTACAAAAAATTGATAAATTTTTTTAATTGAACGCAAAATTGAAACTTCCCTCACCCCTTCTTTTAACTTAGGATCCTACACAAAACTTAAAAATCCCATAGTTATCGAACCTTAGATTGTTTTTAGAAATTTTATGTACTCGTTAAGCTCAGAAAGTCCAGCAAAAATGAGTATGAATTATAATTGAGTACGGCCATTAATAAAGTGGTTACTTTTTAAAAAGCTTAATGGATTGAAGTAGCCGAAATCTAGGGAGCTTCTTTAACTGTCATTCTTTAAGAATCCATGGCGATAGCCTAATTTAATTTTATCTGATTAATCTTAGGTATACCATTTTTACGACATTTTGCTCTAGCTGTGTCATGCAGCAATTGTTCGCTACTAATGGTTTACTGTTCAAATTCTTCTTCTGTTTCCAGGATGGTGTCAGCAATTTTAATTAGCCTTTTTGTAGTTCTGGCTAGACATAACAATGTATGGATGGAAGTGCGTATTTGGAAGTTAACCAACAAGTTTTATATGTGGAGCACAACGGTAGGGTGACGAACCAGCTGAACTCGACTTCAATGCCTTCACTTGTTGTATTCATGAAAATAACAAAAAAAGCAAGAGATATGAACTCTAGCTTTTTATGATTTTTATTGGCTTGTGTTGAGGCTATCTGCCATCAACAAGTCGTTCTTGTAGGCAGCCATCGCCAGTTCATACCTTACTCTTTTGCCCGCATTCACGAAATCCGCTTCCTTCACAAGACCTGATAATGAATACCGGTGACCCCTGAAATCCACGTTCAGTTCGGTGATTTGGTTGAATTTGAAACTCTCCACGGGAACGCCGTTCTCATCCTTCAACAGGTATTCACCGTATTTCTCGTTGCATGTTTGTGCCATTTCCTCCATCACTTTGAAAGCAACGTCAGGATTTTGCGTATAGTTGAGGACAAGGCTTTCGGTTACCCGGCGCATTCCCCGGGTCCCGTTCTGAAGTTCCATGATGCTGCTATAGGAGACCGTATAGAGGTATCCGTCATGCTGGCGGATTTTCAGGTGGCGCATGCTAATATCCTCGATTTTCCCCTGACGGTTTCCATTGATGATCACATAATCCCCGTGATGGATCTGGCGCTCAAACAAGTAGGTCAGCCCCATAATGTAATCGCGGATGATATGCTGAAGGATCAATGCCAAGGCACCTACGACCACGACCGAACCAGTGACAAGCTTTGTTAGGTCGTAGAAATAGCTAAGTACATAAATAAAGAAGATGACCAGTCCCAATGCCTTTGTCACCTGGTTGGCGAAATGAATTAATGTCTCTTCCCGCTTTTCATCCAAGATGCTCGTTTTGTCAAAGAAAAGCTTGATGGATTTGCGGAGCAAATAAACCGAGAGTAGAATAAGCAGTGCCACCGTTACTATTTTTATGGGCGACTGCCGGAACAGTTCCAAGAAAAACATCCAATCAACTCCTACTTTTTTTACACTATACCAAAGGAATGCAGATAAGGAGAAAAAACATCCTTTCGCAACAACCCTTAACGATAGCATGGTTACATTAAAAAAAGAAGCAGTATCCGGGCTTCATGAGGAAGGATTATATTAACAGAATGTGTTTTTCGTTGCTAAATGGATATTAAAAGATATAGAGACAAAGGTCCATGAGGGAATTGATCCTGGGCAAGATTAATTCCCTTTTCATTCTTACAGAATAGCTAAAATTTATGAATCAGGAATGGTATGTACAATTCTTTATTTTTTATACAATATTGTCGGAAATAATAAAAAGAATATGTGATGGGGTTGGAAATTCATGGTGAAATACTCATCCAAAATTGAAGTAAATATACAAAGGAAAGAAGCTGATTTACAATCCAGCTTCTTCGCCTTTTATTTTAGTTTACCCATGCAGCACCAATGATGATCAAAAGGATAAACAATACAACAGTCAACGCGAATCCCTCTCGCCCATCATAATTATGCATTAATACAAGGTAAACTTTCTTAAAAATAGACTTTTGTCTTTACCAAGTCTTGGATACTACCATCTTTAGCACTTCTTGTGTAAACCCAAAGTTCACCAGTATTTGATGTAGGGGTTCTGTCGAATGGCAGAGTACTTGTGAAATTTCCGTACTCAGGAGCTCCTTTGTCAGCCATTGTAGAACGTTCTTTAGAAACAATAGTTCCGTTAGCGTCTCTTAATTGATATAAAACATTTGCTTCAAACGCTCTTGCCTGACCCTCTATTCTTTGTCCATTAACCACTATTGTTCCCGGAAGTGGAGTCCATACGACAATGTTTTGAGAGGCTGGTAAAGGCAGAATTAGCTCATATTCTGGCCAAATCAGATTTCCTTGGTAACCTGGTCGGTTTTGGTTTGCCATTGTTATGCTTGAAAGGGAAATTCCAAATCTATTCGAAATCGATGAAAGTGTATCACCTGATCGTATTTCGTATATAAATACAGGTACTGTTAATGGTTGACTAGGGAAAATAATGTTGGGGTTTACTAAATCATTAATACCAGAAACTAAATCACTAAATGCATCAAACCTAGAAGCAATCTTACTAACTGTATCTCCGGATTTAACAATATAAGTTATTTTATCAGTTTTCGAAAGAACTGGAACGACAAGTACATCTCCAGGATAAATATGACCAGGATCAGTTACCGGCTGAAATAAATGATTCGCTCTTCCTATTGCTTCAACAAAACTTCCAAATCTACGAGCTATTGAATATAATGTATCGCTCTTACTTACTGTGTAAATATAAGTTTTATTAAAAACTATTGACAATATCATCACCTCCATTTTAATTTTTAAAAGTGTCTGTACTCAAACAAGACAATCTTACTATTAAGATATTCTTGTAAAACAAAGAGGATGGGGACAATCATATTGAGTCATTCATGGAATTATCAACAGAATTATAAACGGGAAGTGTCAAGGGTGCATGTCTGACTGGAGCGATAGCAGAAGGGTTCTAAGGAGTTGTCACGTGGGATGATTTTCACCCTCTTGTCAAAAGTCATTTTTATCACGAAACAAATCACATTGTTACCGTTCTGAACTGAACCCCAAATGGTAGACACTTTTAAAAAAGCGATCCCATTTTGAGTTTTTTCTGTCTTAAAGTCTATGTAAACTGAAGATAACTAGCCTGTTAGGAGTGTTTAAAATGAGAAAAATACTTTTCAATGAACTTCAACGTAGATTATTAGAAACAAATCCTGATGTGAACTCAGCCTCAGAACGTTCTATCCAATATAAACCTAAATTTAAAGTATTAGCCGTCGTAGAGAATCAGAACGATAAAGGCCCGTCTCAAATTTTTACTGAACTTGGATTTGACTTAGAAATGATTGGCACCGAGAAAGCTAATAGTTCACTTAGTCGTTGGAGATATTCATATCAGCTTCACGGAGAAGATGGGTACTTTGAGGAACGGCGCTGAAAAGGAAGTACTGGTCGCCCATCCACTAAAGAGTAATATCCTGAGAAGAAACTTAATAAAGCTGAAGCGCGGATTAAATATCTTGAAGCTGAGGTCGAATTGTTAAAAAAGCTCGAGGAATTAGAGAGTCAGGCCGAGAAATAACTCTAACATCAGCAGAGAAATATCAGGTGATTAACGAAGTGATTCGTAAGTTTCAATTAAAGAGGTTAACGACCCATCTATGCGAAGTCGCAAAAGTACATCGAAGTGGTTATTATGCATTGTCCGAAAAAGTAGATATCCATGCCATCCGCGATGAAAATGACTATCAAGACTACCTTGTACTCAAATGTGCTTATGATGCCTTTAGAGGGAAAATCGGATATCGGTGTCTCTATATGGCATTAGAGGAATTGCTTGAGATTCCAATGAATCAGAAGAAAATTGGCGCAATTTAGCAGAAAGAGATAAAAGGACGAACAGAGTTAACAGCAATGGGAAATTGAATGGTTGAATGAATGGGTTAACAAGACTAAATAACATAGAAGATAAATAGCTAAAAGAAAACAAGCAGGTTACCCATATGTTGTATTAACCTTTCAAACACGGGCATAAGGAAAATAGAATGATAAAAGTGATTATTGTAGAGTAGTCCTGTTCGACTCGTGTATAGTGATATTGTACTGTGGTTGAAATTACGGTAAAGGAGGTAGGTCATTTTGCTTCACGGATATATTGTTAAACGCAATTATATTTTAGGGAGGAAGTGATCCGCTATCTCGGTTCGTTGCTCCGTTATGCAACCGGTCTTTGAGCATAGACCTAAAAGAAGCTTATTTATTGTGCCCTTATAGGCGTGAACTATAAGGGCGCAAGGATGAATAACAAAGAACTCAGAAGCAATCAAAGCATGGCTCTTAGTCAATAAAGATAACGCAGAAGTAAAACGAACCTCGGAGAACTTTCAACGCCTACAGTTAAGGGAGCGGAAGGGTTGCTAGATACAAATGTAGGAAGTGAAGTGTAACAACCTCGTTTGGATAGTAATTTCACAAGAGGTCTTACTACATGGAATGAAAAAAATCTCGACACTCTCGTCGATTCAGAAGAAGTAAACGTAACCCGTCTAAATTGCTTAATGAAATTCAACTTGATGAAGACAATTATCATTCTTGGGTTAGTGCATTAAAACTGCTTGGTTGAAAGTAGACTTTTAGCACTCTAACAACGTGAAAGTATATAAAAAGGTGAAGAAGGATGCTGAAACAAATGATATTGCTATCTATTTCATCGTATATGTGTTATTCTTATTAAGAGTTATTTTTGTTCTTTTTCAGATTGAGAATTTTGTTTTTCGTCTAAGGTATTTGAACAAGGGTAGTAACATATTGTGTGGATATCCGCACTAGGAGGCAACAATTATGGAACAAGGTACAGTTAAATGGTTTAATGCAGAAAAAGGTTTTGGATTCATCGAGCGTGAAGCAGGAGAGGACGTATTCGTACATTTCTCAGCAATTCAAAGCGAAGGTTTCAAATCTTTAGACGAAGGTCAAAGTGTAACATTTGAAATTGAACAAGGACAACGTGGCCTACAAGCTACAAACGTTCAAAAAGCTTAATAACAGCTAAAAAAAGACCCTACTTGTAGGGTCTTTTTTTATTTGCTTAAAATAGTTTATATTAATAGTAATCTGTGTCACTTTAACCGATAACGATAATCTGTGCATATTTTTAGTGTAATTTTTAAAAAAATTATTTCTTTCAGAAAATAGATGGGAACAGTTTGTAGTGAGTATGTAAGTGAAGTTAAATTGATTATAAAATTCAAAATATTACATCATAACCCTTGACTCTTTTAGTAAAGTTAATTAGAATCTAATATACAGTTTACAAGTATCAGAATAGATTTATTAAAGTTTTGGTAATTTGGAAATACTTATTTCAAGGCTATTACCAAAGGGTACAGTTTAGTTGAGAATCGATAACAGACCAAATATTAGGTAACTTCACCGTAAACAGAGGTGTTTATATTACAGTCGATACCTGGTTTTTATGTGCTAATGGTCGTTGATAGAAGAAGTCATATAATCTGATTTCTAGCGAATTCAAACGAGGCAATAAATGAATTTGTAAGCCTACTAGACAACTAGCGGCTCTCGATTTAAGAATTTTATTCTTAAAAGAGAGCTTTTTATTTTGGTCTACATTTGGTTCAATATCACTTAGGAGGAATATGAAATGACAAAAAAACGAATTCTATTAAACGCTTTTGAAATGAACTGCCCGAGCAATCAATCGCCTGGATTATGGTCGCATCCTGATAGTGAAGCTCATCGATATACAGACATCGACTATTGGATAGAGCTTGCGAAACTATTGGAAGCTGCACAATTTGACTCAATCTTTTTAGCAGACGTGTTAGGTCCTTACGATGTGTACGAAGGTACAAGGGATGCTTCACTACGCCAAGCAGTGCAATCACCTGTCAATGATCCACTCTTGGTTGTGCCAGCAATGGCGGCGGTGACAAAAAATCTTGGATTTGGCGTGACGGCTTCCGTTACACATGAACATCCCTACACATTTGCGCGCCGCATTTCGACATTGGACCATTTGACAAAAGGAAGGGTTGGTTGGAATATTGTCACGTCTTACTTGAAGAGCGCCGCTTTAAACATGGGGCTTGATAAACAAATCGATCATAGTACGCGGTATGACATTGCTGAAGAGTATTTGGAGGTGTGTTATAAATTATGGGAACAGAGCTGGGAAGAGGATGCTGTTGTGAGAGACCCGAAACGTAAAGTGTACATTGATCCGGAAAAAGTGCATGACATTAACCATCAAGGGAAGCACTTCTCTGTTCCAGGTGCTCACCTTTGCGAACCGTCTCCACAGCGCACACCAGTCATTTTTCAAGCGGGCTTATCACCAAGAGGGGCTGCTTTTGCGGCTGAACATGCGGAAGGTATATATATTTCCATGCCAACAGCTGACATAGCCAAAAAATACGTAGAAAAAATCCGTAGCCAAGCCGAGACATTTGGCAGGAAAAGGGATGAAATAAAAATCTTCAGCCTGTTCACACCGATTGTTGGACGGACACAAGAAGAGGCGGAAGAAAAGTACAATGATTACAAGAAGTATATAAGCCTTGAAGGAGCAATGAGTCTGTTCAGCGGATGGACTGGAATTGATTTGTCAGAATATGATTTGGATGAGGACTTGCAATTTGTCGAAAATGACTCTATGCGTTCAAGGGTTGAAATCTTCACGAAGGTGGACCCGGATAAAAAGTGGTCAATCAAAGAAATCGCGGAATTTGTAGGGATTGGCGGAATCGGTCCTGTTGTAGTCGGGACACCTGAAAAAATAGCAGACGAAATGGAACGTTGGGTAAATGAGGCGGATGTGGATGGGTTCAATATTACGTATGCGGTCAAACCTGGATCATTCAAAGATTTCGCCGAACTAGTCGTACCTGTTTTGCAAGAAAGAGGACTCGTACGGAAGCAGTCTGAAGCGGCGACTATGCGGGCGAATCTATTCGGAGCCGGTGACCAGCTACCAGAACATCACGCGGGAAAACGCTTTTCACGTAAGCTGCAACCGGTTGATCAATGAGTAAATGTTGAGGGTATTCGAAAGAATTCCTAATGTATATAAATGAACATAATACAGGTTTTATAAAAACTGATTTCCAAAAAGGTCATGAGCCCAAAAGTGATTGAATCTATTTGCGCTAAAAAGATTGTGAGAAAAGGATTACACCATTTTAAGCTAGAGAAAAATGTCGAAAAAACAAACAATATAAGATATTAATTAGGGGGAAGAAATTTTGAGCAGAGAAGAATTATATAGAAAATCGTATTTTAACCGTCTTGGAGAATTAAGTGATCTTGTACCAGACACTTTCAAAGCTTTTGTACAGTTCGACAAACTTGCACTATCAGAGGGAAAGCTAACCAAAAAGTTAAAAGAATTAATTGCCATTGCTGTTGCTCATACAACAGGTTGTCCATATTGTATAGAAGTTCATGTGACAGCAGCAAAAACAGAAGATGTTACCAAAGAAGAAATGTCTGAAGCCATCATGGTCGCAACGGCCCTAAAGGCAGGCTCTGCACTTGCACATGGAGTGAATGCATTAAACGCATACGATCAAAATGAAGACGATGAATTATATAAAGTGTCATATTTTAATAGATTAAAAGAATTCTCAAAGCTAAATGGAGATATATTTAAGTCATTTCTTGATTTTGATACAAAAACAATGAAAGAAAGTTTATTAAGTGTAAAAGAGAAAGAATTGATTGCTGTTGCTGTTGCACATACAACGGGATGCCCGTACTGTATTGACATTCATACGAAGGGTGCAAAGGGAGCTGACGCAACTATGGAAGAAATAGCAGAATCGATTATGGTGGCAACTGCATTAAAAGCGGGTTCAGCCTTGGCTCATAGTGTAAACGCATTAAATGCATTTGATTCATAAATATAGATATAAAATCAAGGTTCTTAATGTTTCATTGCTTTATTGAACGGCAAAAACAGGTCGCACAAAGTGACCTGTTTTTGTATTTACACTAATAAAAATTATTGACTTGCAGAGACCAGCAATTGCCATCTTTTTTTCGCGTGTGTATATTTCACAAATTTACAAGTCCTCCTGCGACATCATTAAATCAGTCGCAAACCGATGACATAACTGGGGTTTCGAGAAATTAGGGTTACAGTCATTGATGCGAAACCCATTTTTTTGTACCCTAACGTTTTAGTATAATGAAACAATAATTGATATCGGGTAGATGTAACAAAATAACTGGAAACTGAAGATATTTCCGCAACCGTACAAACCAAGTATTCGTTAAGTAATGTGGTGAATTCAGCCATAAATAAATACCTTATATATTACTTTTTTATAATATAGCAGAGTATATTGATAATTATATCACTAATTGAAAGAACCTATTTTAGGATTACAATCGTTGTGTTCAAATGTCAATCCGCGTCACGTAATTCAAAGTCAAATACGCTTAAGTTTTCAATTATAATCCGTTGTAAATACTTGATATTAAAAAACAGACCCCATTTGCCTTTCCACGGACATCTTTATGAAAAGTTTCTAATGCCTCGCACATTACTACTTACGCCCAAAATGTATGAGAAAATCATTAGCATTTTCTATGTATTACTTCTTTTTCTCTGCTGATTTGTTGAATATATCTGTACCATAGCAACATCGACTAGTAATAAAAGCAAGGACAATTGGACAGAATTGATTATTTTAAGTATTTCTCGTTTCTCTCTTTTATACTTGAAATGATGATTGATGAAACTATATAAGTATTAACAACTTGCGCTATAACTGGCGTCTAAAATCATTTAATTTAAAAATTACAAAACAATCTATATTAAATTTCCCTTTAGTTGAGTAGGATTTTGATTTGAATTGGAATTTTGCACCATTCTTTTTTTACCATAACAAAGAAATTCAGTTTGTGAATGTTCAGAAATTTAAATTGACATTGTCTGAACTTTGTATTAATCTATTGTTGCATTACAGAATTTCAACTAAGCGTTTATTTTTAGTTATATTGGAATGACCTAGAAATATTAATTATCTAAAAGGGGGAAGTATTTTGTATAATCCGGAAATTGAAACAGCCTCACGCGTACAAATGGAAGAGTGGCAGTTAACTGGTCTTAAAGAGACAGTGAAAAAGGTATATGGTAATGTTGATTTTTACAAAAAGAAGTTTGATGAGCTGGGTGTAAAACCCGAGGATATTCAAACTATTGATGACATTGTAAAACTTCCATTTACGGTCAAGAAAGATTTTCGGGATACATATCCATATGGTTTATTCGCTGAGCCAATAGAAAATATTAATCGGATTCATGGTTCATCCGGGACAAGTGGCAAACCGACAATCGTTGGTTATACCGAAAAGGATTTAAAAAATTGGGGAACTATTGTTGCAAGAGCAATCGTTACGGCTGGTGGAAGGAAATCGGATGTATTTCATAACGCATATGGTTATGGATTATTTACGGGCGGTCTGGGACTTCACCAAGGCGCAGATGAACTTGGCGTTGCGACAGTTCCAATTTCCGGTGGAAATACAGAACGCCAAATTACACTAATTAATGATCTGAAGCCAAGAGGTATTTGTGGAACGCCTTCATACATTCTGAGCATCGTTGAAAAGATGGAAGATATGGGGATTGACCCACGTGAGACCAATCTTGAATATGGTATTCTCGGAGCGGAAGCATGGTCGGAAGAAATGCGTGCTACTCTCGAGAAAAAACTAAACTTTAAAGCAGTAGATATATATGGTTTAAGTGAAATTATGGGACCTGGCGTAGCAATTGAGTGTCATGAAGAGCAGGACGGTCTTCATATAGCAGAGGATCATTTCTATGTAGAAGTAATTGATGTAGATACGCTTCAACCTGTTGCGGATGGAGAAAGTGGTGAGCTTGTCTTTACTAGTCTTCAAAAGGAAGCGCTGCCAATTATCCGCTACCGTACGGGAGATATTGCTTCCATCACTCGTGAGAAATGTAAATGTGGAAGAACTACGACGAGAATGTCACGTGTCAAAGGGCGGACGGACGATATGATGATTATTCGCGGTGTAAACGTTTTCCCATCGGAAATGGAAAGGGAACTTCTCCAAGTTAGTGAACTCACGCCAGTGTATCAAATCCATTTAGTCCGTAAAGGTGCTATGGATGCTGTAGTACTACATGTTGAGTGTGATACATCTCTTTATAATGAAATTGGTGAAGATTTAAAACACGAAAGAATTACTTTATTAAAGAGAAAAATTCAACACCAGATGAAAAATACTTGTCTCATTTCCGTAGATATTGTTGTGAATCCACCAAAAACGATTCCACGTTCGGAAGGAAAGGCTATCAGAGTTGTCGATAAACGGGAGAAATGCCTAGTTAGTGTTTAATTAGCAAAACTAAAAAGGGGTGTGTGTGTGATGGGGGACCTTTTACAGTTTACGTTAACTGGGATGACAATTGGCAGTATTTATGCCATTGTCGCTCTCGGTTTCGTTACTATTTATAGTGTGACAAAGGTTATTAATCTAGCTCAAGGAGAATTTGTAATGTTGGGTGGTTTGACGATGTTTTCTTTATCGTCTGCCGGTATGCCCTACTGGCTCGGTTTTATTGTGACTATCATCTTTGTTTCGATGATAGGCTGGGGAATGGAGTTTGTTCTAATTAGGAGGGCTAAAGGAGCAAATGCCATTAGTCTGATTATATTAACGATTGGAACGGCCATATTTTTTCGTGGAATCGCTAGTATCATTTGGGGGAAGGATCAATTGCGAGTTGCTCCGTTTACAGAAAATAATCCGGTCAACATTGCAGGAGCTACAATTACACCACAAGCAATTTGGGTTATCGTAATAATGCTTTTAGTAGTTGTACTATTATATCTGTTACTTGATAAAACAATGGTAGGTAAAGCGTTCCGAGCGTCATCAGTAAATCCATTGGCAGCACGATTGATGGGAATCAGCCCTAAAAAAATGTCAGCGCTTTCATTCGCTTTAAGTGCAGCGCTCGGCGCATTGGCGGGTCTTGCTATCGCCCCAATTATGTTCCCAGCCTATGATATGGGTACAATGCTCGGCATAAAAGGTTTCTCGGCAGCAATTTTGGGCGGGCTTGGAAGTGCCCCAGGAGCTGTTATTGGTGGATTGTTGATTGGCTTATTGGAATCCCTAGGTGCTGGTTACATCAGCTCAGGAATGAAAGATGCAATTACTTTTTCGGCGATTCTGTTAATCTTACTAATTCGCCCTAGTGGTATTTTAGGTGAAAAAAGCGTTGGAAAAGGAGGATTGTGATGAAGTTACAAGGGGTTCAACAAACAAAATGGATGGGTGTGCTACTCTTTGCTTTGGTGATTATTGGATTCCCATTTGTGGTCACACAGTCATTCTATTTAACTCATGCAACATTCGCTGGCATTTACGCTATTATCGCAATTGGACTCGGGTTATTGATGGGATATGCAGGTCAAATTTCACTTGGACAAGCTGCGTTTTACGGTGTTGGCGCATATACGACGTCAGTATTGACGGCGACAATGGGGTGGAGTCCATGGGTAAGTCTGCCATTTGCACTTCTTATTCCTGGATTGCTGGCCTATGTCATGGGTCATACTATGTCACGATTAAGCGGCTACTATCTTGCAATGGCGACGCTTGCACTTGGAATAATCGTCCATACGCTACTGGTAGAATGGCGTGACGTAACAAAGGGTGCATCAGGGTTTTATGGAATACCGCAACTAAAATTATTTGGTTACACGATTAATCAAGGAATTCCCTATTATTACCTCGTTTGGTTTTTCGTCATCATCGTCTTAATTCTTTCTTTAAATATTGTTCATTCGAGAGTAGGGAGAGCGCTACGATCAATTCATGACAGTGAAATTGCCTCAAGTTCGATGGGTGTGAATACAGGGAAATATAAAATGCAAATCTTCATTTTAAGCGCTATGTTTGCCGGACTTGCGGGCTGGCTGTTTGCACATATGAGTTACAGTATTTCACCAGCAGCGTTTACATTCGATGCATCAATTCTTTTTTTAGCAATGGTTGTACTAGGAGGAAGTGGCAGTGTATGGGGAGCGTTAATCGGAACAATTCTGATCCGAGCTGTAGGTATTATCGTTCATATGCTTGGTGAACAGTTTCCTTTCATTACCAGTGACTTTGAACATGTCATTTACGGCTTGATATTAATGCTTGTTGTCATTTTTGTACCACGCGGCTTGTTCCCAACTATTGCTGATTGGATTGAATCAAATTTGTCGAAACAATCGAGTAAAAAACAAAGAATTAAACTAGGGGCAAAAAGGGAAGTTTCATGAAAGTGAGGCGATTTGATTGTTGAAGGTTGACGCTATTACGAAAAAGTTTGGTGGAGTCGTCGCCAATAATGAAGTTTCATTTACGGTTGAAGAAGGACAAATTGTTGGATTGATCGGTCCTAACGGCGCGGGAAAAAGTACAATGTTTAATATGATTTCTTCGATTTTTCCACCCACTACTGGAAGTATTACATTTTTGGGGAAAAGAATCGAAAAACTTCCAGCATTTCAAGTTGCGCCATTAGGTATTTCACGTACCTTTCAAAACATACAGGTATTTAAAAGTATGACAGTCATCGAGAATGTAATGGTTGGTCAGCATGTGCAAACGAAGACGGATATTCTTGGAATGATGTCACTACTTCTCGGTTCAAAAAGAGAAGAGAAGCAAGTATACGACAAAGCAATGAGTTATTTGGAGTTTTTTGGTCTTGAGGATCTCTATGATCAGAAGGCGGCTAGTTTATCACTCGGAAAGTTACGTCTGCTTGAATTCGCAAGAGCGTTTGCAACAAACCCGAAATTACTATTACTGGACGAAATTGCGGCTGGATTGAATCATAAAGAGACTCAAGAAATGAGCGAATTAATTATTAGAGTGCGCGATACGGGCGTGACAGTTTTAGTTGTCGAGCATGACATGGATCTTGTTATGAGCATTTGTGAGAAAATTATTGTTTTGGATCAAGGGACAAAAATAGCCGAGGGAACCCCAAAGGAAATTCAAGAGAATGAAGCAGTTATCACTGCCTACTTAGGAGCTGATATAGATGAAATCGAAAAGGTGGAGGAGGCGATATGAGCAAAAATAAATTAATGGACGTAGTCGATATATCTGTTAGTTATGGGCCTATCCAAGCCTTAAAGGGCGTCTCTTTATCCGTTGATAAAGGAGAAATCGTTGCATTGCTTGGTGCGAACGGTGCCGGTAAAACAACCTTATTGCAAACGATTTCAGGGATTTTAAAGCCGACTATTGGAAAAATAATATACCAGGGGAATGACATAACTGGAATGGAAGCAGAAAAAGTCGTTGGGAGACATCTTGTGCACGTACCAGAACATCGGCAAGTATTTTCAACGATGACTGTCTTGGACAACCTATATCTAGGTGCTTATCATCATCGTAAGAAGACCAAAATGAAAAATATTGAAAAAAATATCGAAAGAGTTTTTGGATTATTCCCTATATTAGAGGAGAGGAAAGACCAATTAGGTGGAACGATGTCCGGCGGGCAGCAGCAGATGCTTGCTATTGCACGAGGTGTTATGTCGGAGCCTGAATTACTACTTCTTGATGAGCCTACGCTAGGATTGGCCCCGCTTATTGCGAAAGATGTGCTTGAACTCGTTCGGGATTTACGTGCTGAATTCGGCACGACCATATTATTAATAGAACAGAATGTTACGGCCTCTTTAAAAATTGCCGACCGTGGTTATGTAATTTCACACGGAGGGATTGTAAATAGCGGGAGCTCTAAAGAATTGTTAAATGACCCTGAAGTAAAAGAAGCATACCTAGGTCAAACAGTACACTAAAATGGGGGATAAAAAATGAGAAAGTTATTTTTAACATCGCTATTGACTATAATGACTGTATTGATCCTTGCGGCATGTAGCGAGGGGTCAGACAATGAAGAAAGCTCTGGCGAAGTCAGTGAGTATAAAATTGGAGCTATTTACTCGAAAACTGGACCGAATAGTCCACTTGGCGAGCCAGAATGGAATGCAACTAAATTAATTGAAGACAAGATTAATAGTGAAGGCGGTATCAATGGAGTACCGTTGAAAATTATTTTAGCTGACGATGAATCTAGCCAGGAGAAGGCAACACAGGAAGCGAATCGTTTGGTCAATGATGAAAAGGTTCTTGTGCTTCTAGGTTCATCTGGAAGCGGTGAAAGTCTGGCGATTAAAGGGATTGCGATGCAGCAACAAGTACCGATGATTTCAGCTGCAGCAAGTACACATATCGTTGAGCCAGTCGAAGAAGCAAAGTGGGTGTTCAAAACGCCACAATCTGACAGACATGCGGTTGAGCGCGTTTATATGTATTTAAAAGAGCAGGGAATCAGTAAGGTTGGAACTATTATTGACTCAAATGCATTTGGTTCAAGTGGACTCGAACAGATGGAAGCACTAGCAAAGGAATATGACGTTGATATTGTTGCAAAAGAAAGTTACAACACTCAAGATCCAGATATGAGTGCACAACTCACAAAAATTAACAGTGCGAAAGCAGAAGCAATTGTCGTATGGGGAACAAACCCAGGTCCGGCAGTTGTCGCTAAAAACACACGTGACTTAGGTATTGATTTACCGATTATAGGAAGTCATGGGATCGCCAACCAAAACTTTATCACACTAGCTGAAGACGCGGCTGAAGGGGTTGTTATTCCAACAGGTAAGTTACTCTTCCCGGATCAGATTGCGGAGGATGATATCCAATTTGACGTGATTTCTACTTTTTATAAAGATTACTTAGATAAGTTTAGCAGTGAGCCAACAAACTTCGGTTCTTACGGCTATGATAACTTAATGCTTGTCATCGAGGCGTTGAAAAATGGAGCTACGGATCGCGAATCGATTCGTGATTATTTGGAAAATGACGTTACGAAATGGATTGGTACAACTGGCATTTACAACCTAACTGCTAAAGATCATAACGGTTTAACAGCAGATAGCTTAGTTATGGCTGTTGTTAAGGATGGTAAGTGGACGCTACTTAACTAATAATTAGGATCTTAGAATCAAAATACACCTATATCTATGACATATCCTCTTAATAGAAAACACCCCCCGCATCGATTAAAACCGATGCGGGGGGTGTTTTGTCTTTGTCATATTTAATTAGTCTACTTTGAAAAACCAGCCTCTTTTTAACTTACTCTTCTATTTGAATGAAATACTCTTTTTTTCGATATACCATTGCTTGCATCGTTGCAACAAGTTCTTTTCCATTACTGATATCAATAGTATACCAGGCAAGGCGGTGGTTTCGTTTATCTTCGCGGGCGACAGCAGTAATTGTTTCGCCGGGAAGAGCAGCTGACATAAAATTCATTGTCGTTGTAACTCCGACTGCAGTTTTTCCATATGAGTTACTTGCAACAGCAAAAACGTAATCAGCTAATGAAAACAATACTGCACCGTGAACCGTATTGTGCGAGTTTAACATATTCTCGTTAGGAACTAGTTCCGCTGTAGCTGTACCGGGACCAAAATCTATCAGCTTCATGCCGATAAACTGTGCGTATGGCTCCTGCTCCATAATAGTGCGAATTTCATCATAGTGTTGTTCATGGACAGTGAAATCGTCAATGCGTGTTGTCATTTTGCCACACCTCTCATTATTCAATATGTTTTTTGGAGCTTACTGCATAATTTAGTACTTAAAAGATGCAAATTCCTACGGAAATACTCAATTATTATAAAACATAAACTAAACGGTATATAAAAAAATAGATATACAACTAGTCAAAATAGTACCATATATAATTTGGAAAGTGAATAAAATTCTGAAAGTTACGTGAAAAGGGAGCAAAACTAAGAGTTTTCAGAAATTATTGTTGACACTGAATTAATTATGTATTAAAGTACTTTGTATAACAAGAAATAATCGTAACGTTCAAATACAGTTATACTATTGAGCTGGTACACATCGTCGGAATGTTTGCCAACACGTTGGCAAGTGAAATCAGATAATCGGAAAAGAGGAGTTTAGTTATGAGTAACGAACAAAAAGTCTTTGATGTGACAATTATTGGTGGAGGCCCTGTAGGATTATTTACCGCATTTTACGCCGGTATGAGAAAAATGTCTGTGAACGTAATTGAAAGCCTGCCACAACTTGGTGGTCAGCTCTCTGCTTTATATCCCGAAAAGTATATTTATGATATTGCAGGATTTCCGAAAATTAGTGGTCAGGAACTCATTGATAATTTAGTAAATCAAATGTCTCAATTCGAGCCGACGATCACACTTGAACAGGACGTTCAGCAAGTAGAGAAACAAGTTGATGGAACTTTTAAACTGACAACGAATCGCGCAATTCATTTTTCAAAGACCATAATTATCACGGCGGGTAATGGCGCGTTTCAACCCAAAAAACTAAATCTGGATTCAGCAGAAAAGTTCGAAGGGAAGAACTTGCATTACTTCATAAAGGATTTACAACAGTTTGCAGGTAAGAATGTACAAATTTTTGGAGGTGGCGACTCAGCTGTTGACTGGTCATTAATGCTAGAGCCGATTGCAAAAAAAGTGACGCTTGTACACAGACGAGATAAATTCCGTGCTCATGAGGCAAGTGTAGAAAAGCTAATGAACTCATCCGTTGAAGTCAAGACTCCGTTCGTGCCTATAGAATTTATTGGTGCAAATAATATAGAACAGGTTGTCCTTGAAAAAGTGAAGGGCGATCAAGAAGAAGTAATTGATGTAGATGACGTTATCGTAAACTACGGGTTCGTTTCATCACTCGGTCCAATTAGCGAATGGGGCCTTGAAATCGTGAAAAATAGTATTGTCGTCAACTCAAAAATGGAAACGAATATAGAGGGCATTTATGCAGCCGGTGATATTTGCACGTATGAAGGGAAAGTAAAGTTGATTGCAAGTGGATTTGGCGAGGCTCCGACAGCAGTCAGTAATGCTAAGGTTTACATCGATCCAACAGCGAAAGTACAAGCAACTCACAGTACAACGCTTATGGAACAAACAGAAAACAAGAAAGTTAAAGTCGGTCAATAAATGATAGGCGTGTTGCGAACAGTATAAGGAGGGGACGAATGGAATGGCTAAATATACGATTGTTGATCAGGAAACTTGTATTGCCTGCGGAGCGTGTGGGGCGAGTGCGCCAGACATTTTTGATTATAACGATGAAGGACTTGCGTTTGTACATCTAGATGATAACGAAGGGTGTTCTGAAGTTGATGAAGATCTATACGATGATCTAGAAGATGCATTGGAAGGCTGCCCTACTGATTCAATTAAAGTATCGCAACACCCAATTGTACTAGAGGAAGCATAAGAGAGTTAATCTAATTTCATAACTAGTCTATTCGCATGTTAACGGACTACTTAAAATTCAAAATTTGACAGTCAAAAATAAAAATTAAATTTATCAGAATACATTTGCTTTTTGAATATCTATGCACTATACTGACCTTATATATAACAATATACACAGTCATCGTTAAAATCTTGTTATACGACGTAGTGAGATTATATAGCTCAAATAAAGGGGGATTTAAATTGACGACTTTACAGATTACGGCTGATGAGGAAAAGGTAGCACATTTTATGCAACGTATTGAGGCAGGGGATAAGATCGAAGCAGATGATTGGATGCCTGAAGAATACAGACAGACATTGATTAAACTGATTTCAATGCACGGTATTAGCGAAATAATGGGAGCGCTTCCTGAGAAAGAATGGGTACCGAAAGCCCCTTCTCTTAATAGAAAGCTTGGCATTATGGCAAAAGTACAGGACGAAATGGGCCATGGCCAGCTGCTACTTCGAGTTACGGAAGACTTACTAGTACCATATGGCAAAAATCGTGGAGATATAATGCAGGACTTATTCAATGAGGACTTGAAATTTCATAACGTATTCCACATGGAAACAAGAACGTGGGCAGATGCAGGCCTCGTAGGCTGGCTTGTTGATGGAGCAGCTATTATTACACAGACTGATATGCTTGGGGCTTCATATGGACCCTACGCAAGGGCGTTGCAACGCATTTGTGCTGAAGAAGTATTTCATGCGCAGCATGGAGAGTCAATCATCATGGCGTTAGCAGAAGGCACGGAAGATCAAAAGGCAATGATTCAAGACGCTCTTAATCGCTGGTGGGAGGCATTACTGATGTTCTTCGGACCGGCAAGTAAAGAAACAACGGGTTCATCGAAACAAGACTTAACCATCAAATATAAAATCCGTACGAAAACAAATGAGGATTTCAGGCAACTCTTTTTTGATAAATACATTCCGCGTATATTATCGCTTGGCTTAACAATTCCAGATCCGACTTTCCACTACGATAAAGAAAATGAGTTATGGTCGTACCAACAACCAGATTGGGAAGAGTTTAAGAGAATTATTAAAAATAAAGGGCCCCGTTCACAAGCACGCCTGAACTTGCGCCGGTCATCTTATGAACATAGTGCATGGGTTCGTGATGCACTAAGCGCGACAATCAAATAAAGATAGGAGTTGGGGAAAAATGGCACAAGAGAATACATTTTATCAAGAATATGAAGTGTTTAGTAAACGGACGCCGAGTTCGTCATTCCAGCACCAATTCAGCTTGCTGGCTCCAAACGAAGAAATGGCTATCATGTTGGCGCAAGAAAATTTCATGCGCCGCGAACCGGTTGCCGACATTTGGGTTGTGAATCGGAACCACGTTAGAAGGTTGAACGCTGAAGAGAAAATGACGCTCGGCAGACTTGACAATAAAGATTATCGTACGACAAAAGGATACGGCTACTTAAAGAAAAAGTGGCGTCACTACGAACAGGGAATGTTGGATGAAAAAGAAATCTTGTCATGGGGAGGAGATCAGAAATGAGCACTATCGAAAACGTATTGACCGTGGAAAACAAAGAAGCGATAACGAGTTTGTTATTCCAATTAGCGGATGATGATTTCTTGTACTCTTATCGTGGATCTGAGTGGCTCGGGCTAGCTCCTCACATTGAGGAAGACGTCGCTTCTTCTTCAATTAGCCAAGACAGTATGGGGCATGCAGCAATGTTCTACAAGCTTCTAGAAGATTTGGGAGTGGGAGAAGCGGATGATCTGGCTCATTTGCGACCGGCACATGAAAGAAGAAACAGCATTTTGACTGAGCGAGTAAACGGTGATGGCTATTATATGGATACGCCCCAGTATGATTGGGCATATCAAGTTGTAAGAAGTTATTTTTACACACAAGCAAAAAAAATGAAAGTCGATTCTTTATGCCAAAGCTCGTATAGACCACTTGCTGAAGCGGCAGTAAAAGTGAAAATGGAACTTTATTATCACAGGTTACATTGGGAAACTTGGTTTAAGCAATTATTGAGTTCTACCGATGTTGCAAAAAAGAAAATGAATGATGCAATTGCTCTCGTTATGAATGACTTTGGAGATGTATTCTCTTTTGGAAATCAAGAACAAGCAATTGAAAAATATAAATTGATAGACAATGAGGAAAAGTTGAAAGAAAACTGGATAGCAAGCATCGAACCAGTGTTTGTTGCTCTACAAATGGATCTACCGACGATTCCTGAAAAACCAACGAATAATGGACGGAATGGCGAGCATACAGAAGATTTGGATGAAGCACTGCTTACACTTTCAGAAGTTTACAAGTTAGATCCGGCGGCTACCTGGTAACTGAAAAAGGAAAGAGGCGATCTTAATGACTACAACTTTAGAATTAACAACGGAGCGTGTATTAGAAGTGCTCATGACAGTGAAAGATCCTGAAATTGACTCAGTTAGCATTATTGACCTTGGTATGGTTGAAGAAGTCACGACTGAAGGAAATAACGTAAAAGTAGTTCTACTTCCGACGTTTTTAGGATGCCCGGCTCTCGACATTATTAAAAAAAACACGGCAAATGCTATAAAACAACTTCCTGAAGTGGAAGAAGTCGAAGTAGAAATCGTCTTTCATCCACCTTGGACGTCAGACCGTATTACAGAAGAAGGGCATGTGAATCTGCGAGCGTTCGGAATAGCTCCACCACCCCGCCATTTTGAAGAAGATGGTTCATGGCATGTTGATTGCGCATATTGTGGATCTACATATGTGACAATGGAAAATATTTTTGGGCCGACTGCGTGCAGAAGTATTTTGTATTGTAAGAGCTGTAAAAACGTATTTGAGGCAATGAAACCTGTTTCGACACTAATGTAAAGTGAGGAGAATAATAAATGGCTAAACTAATTGCGTTATACAAACACCCTGAAAATAAAGAGGAATTTGATGATCATTACTTCAATGTTCATGCACCAATTACAGCGAAAATTCCTGGACTGCGTGAAATGAAGGTAACTAAAGTAACTGGATCTCCAATGGGTGGCGAAGGAAAATACTACCTAACATGCGAGATGTACTATGACAATTTAGAAGCATTACAGCAAGGCTTACGTTCACCTGAAGGGAAAGCATCTGGTAAGGACTTAATGGGGTTTGCAGGTAATCTTGTCACATTAATGATTGGTGAGGATGCATAATGACCAGTTTCGAATTCATTGAAACTTCAATAGAGGGAAACGACATTGCGGTCATTTGTCTGAATCGGCCCCGTCAGTTAAATTCATTGAATCGGAAACTGATTAGTGAAGTAGTCATTGCGATGGAAGAATTTGATCGTGACGATACTGTAAGAATCATCGTGTTGACTGGAAAAGGACGCGCATTTTCAGCTGGAGCTGACATTGATGAGATGGCTAATGATAATCCAATCAGCCTTGAGCTTTTGAATCAATTTGCCGACTGGGACCGATTAGCTCTCATTAAAAAGCCAATCATCGGTGCAGTAAAAGGCTTCGTAATGGGCGGTGGGTTCGAACTTGCCCTTTGCTGTGATCTATTAATCTCAGCAAGCGGCACAGAATTTTCATTTCCAGAGGTTGGCCTTGGCGTCATGCCAGGTGCAGGAGGTACACAGAGGTTGACGAAACTTGCTGGTCGTACGAAAGCACTGGAATGGCTATGGACAGGGGAGCGGATTTCTGCGGAAACGGCTCTGAAACACGGAGTCATCAACAAAATCGTTGCCCCTGAACTATTAATGGAAGAAACGTTGAAATTTGCAAGTCGGCTTGCTAAACAGCCGCCACTTTCGGTACGCCTCATTAAAGATTCGGTAAATAAAGCAGTGGACTCTCCTTTAAATGAAGGAATGCAATATGAACGGAAAAATTTCTATCTACTATTCGCTTCACAGGATCAAAAAGAAGGTATGAACGCATTTGTTGAAAAAAGAAAACCAGATTTTCAAGGTAAGTAAGGAGGTAGCTCAATGTTTGAGACAATTCGTTATGAAGTTGAAAATGGAATTGCATGGCTCTATTTAAATAGGCCAGACAAACTGAATGCATTTATCGCACAGATGAACCGAGAAGTGAAAGATGCAGTCAAAGCCGCTTCCAATGATGACGCAGTTCGTTGTATTGTCATAACGGGTGAAGGACGGGCATTTTGTTCCGGACAGGATTTATCAGAAGTCGATGAAAACATGGACCATGGTCAAGTACTAAGAGACCATTATGGTCCGATGGTTAATCAAATTAGACAATGTGAAAAACCGATTATTGCAGCTGTAAATGGAGTTGCAGCTGGAGCCGGATTTAGCCTCGCACTTGCGTGTGACTTCAGACTTATTTCGGAACGTGCAAGTTTTTTGAACGCTTTTGTACATGTCGGTCTTATTCCTGATTCTGGTAATCTCTATTATTTGACACAACTTGTAGGACATTCCAAAGCGTTGGAACTAGCCGTTTTAGGAGAAAAAGTACCAGCCGATAAGGCAGTAGAAATGGGTCTTGCGAATCGACTTATTTCATCTGAAACATGGGAAGAAGATATAACCACATTTGCAGCGCATCTTGCCGCTCTGCCAACAAAAGCAATAGGCTTGATAAAACGATCCTTGAAAGCAGTTACGGAATTATCTTTTGAAGATTATCTTGAACAAGAAGCACAAGGGCAGCGTATAGCTGGTTTAACAACTGATCATCGTGAAGGTGTTACTGCATTTATGGAAAAACGCAAACCTGTTTATACAGGACAATAGGAGGAATAAACCAATGACGACAATTCAAGAAGGAAAAATAGAGCAAGAATCCATGAAACGTGACTTTTACAAACTTTTTATTAACGGTGAACAAGTCGAAAGTAGCAATGGCGAACGCACAAAAATTTACAATCCTGCGACGGGTGAACTTCTTGCGGAAGTAGCAAAAGCAACACAAGAAGATGCTGAAAGAGCTGTTCAAGCTGCTAGAGATTCATTTGATAATGGAAAATGGAAAATAACGCCTGCAGGACGTCGTGCACGTGTACTCAACAAAATTGCAGCAATTATGGGCTCACGCTTTAATGAGCTGGTGGAACTTGAAATTTTAAATACAGGTAAATCACTTGCAGCTGCTAAAGGCCAGATTTCACAAGCAATTGAAGACTTTGAATTTTACGCAGGCGCAATTGTTGGCCACGGTGGATCTGTAAACAACGTACCTGGTCAATTCCATAACTACACAGAAAAAGAACCACTTGGTGTATGTGCGCAAATTATTCCGTGGAACTATCCACTTATGATGGCTGCTTGGAAAATTGCTCCGGCGATTGCAGCAGGTTGCTCGGTTGTAATTAAACCAGCGTCACTAACGCCGCTTACAGCTATTATTCTTGGGGAAATTTGTTTCGAAGCAGGCGTTCCAGCAGGCGTTGTTAACATTTTACCAGGATCTGGTTCTGAAATTGGTAACTACTTGGTAGAACATGATCTAGTGAATAAAGTTGCGTTCACGGGTTCTACACCAATCGGAAAAGACATTATGGCAAGAGCAGCAGGAACTGTAAAACGCGTAACACTAGAACTTGGTGGGAAATCTCCAAGCCTTGTTTTTGAAGATGCAGACATTGAGGCGGCCGTTGATGGTTCACTCTATGGTGCATTCAATAACACAGGTCAATCTTGTGATGCACGTACGCGTATCTATATTCATGAAAATGTTTACGATGAGTTCGTTGAGAAGTTTATTGCTAAAACAGAAAAACTAGCAATTGGAGATCCATTTGATAAAGGAACACATATGGGCGCGGTTATCGATCAAGGACAATTGGACACAGTGAAAATGTATGTTCAATCTGCGATTGATGAAGGTGCGGAAATCCTTACTGGCGGGAAAGAATTGAAACCAGAAGGCTTTGAAAACGGGTATTGGTATGCGCCGACAATTATTGGAAACGTAACACAAGAAATGAAGGTTGTGCGTGAAGAAATCTTCGGTCCAGTTGTTGTAGTATCGAAGTTTAAAACGGAAAAAGAGGCAATTGCATTAGCGAATGACTCAGAATTTGGTCTAGCTTCTTCTATTTGGTCAACAAATGATGCAACTACAACACGTGTTGCAAACCAAATTCAAGCGGGAATCGTTATGATTAATACGCCATTCTCTGCATTCCCAGGTACACCATTCGGTGGCTATAAACAATCCGGATTTGGCCGTGAACTATCAGTCGGATCGCTTGATCTTTACACTGAAACGAAAAGCATCATGTCGTACTTCGGCAGCCGTCCAGTAAACCCATTCGGACTATAATTGACCCGAGCGGCTTGCGCCTGGAGCTAGACATTGTTCCATATTGAAAACTTATAATGATCTATTAAAAAATGACGGACAGGGATGTGTTATCTCTTGTCCGTATTCTTTCATCATAAAAAGGAGGGTACTGATGATTAATCGTATAGTTGTTGTCGGTTCCGGCGTGATGGGTAGAGGGATTGCCTATGTTGGAGCACTTGGTGGGTATTCAGTTACGATTGTTGATATTAACGAGACTGCACTACAAAATGCAAAGAATGAAATTGAAGTTATTTTTGAAAAAGGACTTAAGTATGGAAAAATCTCAGCGGATACAGCTGAAAAGGCGCGCCAAAATTTAAACTATGAAAACAATCTTGCAAAAGTTGCAGGAAACGCGGATTTAATTATTGAAGCCGTACCTGAACTAGCATCGATTAAAAAACAAGTGTTTGAAGAAATAGAAGAACACGCTTCAAAAGAGTGTTATTTTGCAACGAATACATCGACGATGAGTCCGACAGAAATTGCTTCTTTCGGTAAACGTCCAGAAAAAACAATCGCTATGCACTTTTTCAATCCTGTACATAAAATGCCACTTGTTGAAATTGTTCGTGGTTTGGAAACAAGTGATGAAACGGCGGATGTAATTAGACAAGTAGCCGTGAATATGGGCAAAGAAACTGTTGTTATTAATGAATTTCCAGGATTCGTCACAAGCCGAATTAGTGCACTTGTTGGCAACGAAGCATTTTACATGCTACAAGAAGGGCTTGGAACACCAGAAGAAATTGATAAAGCAATTAAGCTTGGTTTAAATTACCCCATGGGACCATTTGAACTCGTGGATTTGGTTGGACTTGATGCGCGTCTGAATAACTTGAAATATTTACACGAAAAGCTTGGAGAGAAGTACCGTCCCGCGCCTCTATTGGAGCAATATGTAAAAGCGGGCCGCCTTGGTCGAAAAAGTGGTAAAGGCGTATACGACTATACAATTGTAGAAGAGGTGGTTACGAAATGAGAGAAGTAGTCATAGTAGATGCTGTCCGTACACCCATCGGTAGATATAATGGCGCGTTGAAAGACGTACGTCCGGATGATTTGGGAGCGGTTGTTATTAAGGCACTAGTCGAACGGAATCCCAACCTGCCGACAGAGAAAATTGAAGAAGTTATATTCGGAAACGCTAATCAAGCTGGGGAAGATAACCGTAATGTAGCTCGAATGTCCGGCTTGTTAGCGGGTCTTCCTGTCGAAGTGGCGGGCACGACGATTAACCGTCTTTGTGGTTCAGGGCTTGATGCTGTCATTTTCGCTGCAAGAGCAATCGCGATTGGAGATGGCGATATTTACATTGCCGGCGGAACAGAAAGCATGACGCGTGCACCCCTTGTCATGTCAAAACCTGATAAAGCATTTCCACGTGGCAATATGGAATTACAAGATACAACAATCGGTTGGCGCTTTACGAATAATAAGCTGAAAGAAATGTATGGCGTAGATTCAATGCCGCAGACAGCTGAAAACGTCGCACAACGATATGCGATAACGCGAGAAAATCAGGATTTATTTGCTTATGTAAGCCAACAACGTGCGAAAAGAGCAATGGAAGAAAATCGTTTCGCTGAAGAAATTGTACCGGTTGTCTATAAAGATCGGAAAGGTAACGAAATCACTGTGGATCGGGATGAACATCCAAGGGCGGACACGACGCTTGAAAAGCTTGGTAAACTGAAACCGATATTTGAAGGTGGTACCGTTACAGCAGGCAACGCTTCGGGTGTCAATGACGGTGCGTCTGCTTTGCTTCTTATGAGTGCTGAGAAAGCGAAAGAACTAAACCTTAAGCCGCTAGCTAAATATGTTATTGGAGCAACAGCGGGACTTGAACCTGCCGTAATGGGTCTTGGTCCGATATATGCTTCAAGAAAAGCATTGGAACGAGCAGGGCTGACAACAAATGATATTGGACTTGTTGAATTAAATGAGGCTTTTGCTTCTCAATCGCTTGAGTGTATACGCCAGTTAGAACTAGACGATAAAAAAGTAAACGTCAATGGTGGGGCAATCGCTTTTGGACATCCATTAGGTGCTAGTGGGGCCAGAATTCTTACTACACTTTTATATGAAATGAAAAAACAGGACGTTAAATATGGACTAGCAACGATGTGTATCGGGGTAGGCCAGGGAATTGCGGCAATTATTGAGAATGTAACGGAATAATTAGTTGAAAATAGCTGTCCTTCAAGGGCCGGTGCTCTTCTTGAAAAGGAAAGGATGAGCCACGGCAGGAGTTGGACAGTTTTTTTACACTAGGAAATGATAAAATCTCGTACTGTGGATAACCTGTGGAAGGTGATCTTTCACGTCTAGACTCCAGCGCCTAAGAGCTCGGATCATAAGTCATACCGGCTTGCGAGGCAAAGAAGGGCTCTTCGCCGGTCTGTCTTATGCCTGTCGCCCTTGACCAGGCGCTTGCGCTTTTGTTTATTATAAAGGAGATGGAAAAATGACAACTATTTTATATAAAAAAGAAAACAATATTGCATATGTGACTGTTAACCGTGAAGAAGCATTGAATTGCTTTAATTACGAAACACTACATCAACTTCAAGAGGTAACGGATTCTATTTCGTTAGATCAAGAGGTGAAAGTGGTCATTTTTACTGGAGCAGGTGAAAAATCATTTAGTGCAGGCGCTGATTTGAAAGAACGTAAGACACTAAATGAAACAGAGGTTAGGAGAAACGTCAAAGCAATTAGAGATGCGTTCAACAGCATTGCGAGTCTGCCACAGCCGACAATTGCTGCAGTGAACGGCTATGCACTTGGCGGCGGTTTTGAGTTGATGTTATCATGTGACTTTTCAATAGCGGTCGAGGGTGTGAAAATGGGGCTGACTGAAACGAGCTGGGCCATTATTCCAGGTGCTGGCGGGACGCAACGCCTTCCAAGACTTGTAGGAGAAATGAAAGCGAAAGAGTTAATCTTCACTGCAAGAAGAATCACTGCAGAAGAAGCTCTAGGGCTCGGTATTGTTTTGAAAGTTGTGAAAAAGGAAGAACTTCTTGCAGCTTGTGAACAACTAGCTTACGATATGATGAAAAATGGTCCGGTTGCAATTAGGCAAGCGAAGTATGCAATTACACAAGGGATGAACACGGATTTGCAGACGGGCCTTGCAATTGAATCGAAAGCCTACGAATTAATAATCCCGACCGAAGATCGAACGGAAGCTCTCCTTGCATTCAGTGAAAAAAGAAGTCCGCTATTTTTGGGTAAATAAGTTTTCTTTTATTGATAAAACGATATAATGGGAATAGGAAAAATCATGATACATTTTTATGTTCGAAAAAGAAAGAGTGAGGTTAATTGGCGAATGCACAATCAATGATTTTTACAATATATGGAGATTATATTCGTCATTACGGAAATAATATCTGGATTGGTAGCCTGATTAGATTACTGAAAGAGTTTGGACATAATGAACAATCCGTTCGTGTTGCCGTTTCCAGAATGATGAAGCAAGGGTGGCTTAATTCGGAAAAAAAGGGGAATAAAAGCTATTATTTCTTGACATCTCGTGGAGAAATACGAATTGAAGAGGCAGCTGCCCGAATATTTAAATTGATGCCACACGAGTGGGATGGGAAATGGCGTATATTGATGTACGCGATTCCGGAAGAAAAAAGACAGATTCGTGATGAACTGCGTAAGGAACTTTTATGGAGTGGACTAGGGAGCTTTTCAAATGGTTGCTGGATTACACCGAATGACCTTGGGGTAGAAGTAAGACTACTCATTGATAAATATAACATCCAAGCTTACGTGGATTTATTCCTATCCGAATATAAAGGACCGCAAGCAGACAGAGCGCTTGTTGAAAAAAGCTGGCCACTTTCAGAAATTGAAGGGAAGTATCAGGAATTCATTTCGACGTACAGCAATAAGTATATTGTTCATCAAAGCCTAATAAATAATGGGCAAATGACGAATGCAGAGTGCTTCGTAGAGAGAACAAACCTTGTCCATGAATATCGTAAGTTCCTTTTTATTGATCCTGGACTACCGAAAGAGTTGCTTCCAGAAATATGGAACGGAAATCATGCCGCTCATTTGTTTGAACAATATTATAAGCTATTGGCCCAATCGGCTAACCAATTTTTCGAAGATGTATTTCAAGAAGATAATGACATGCGCAGGAAAGATAAATCATATGATGCAGATGACCACCCGCTCATTATTGACTAATAACTATCGACAATTATCTTCATAAAAAAAAACTGGGTGCCTAAAGGCTACCCAGTTTTTTTACTCATTTTCACTGTTTTTGAAAATCTCTCGGTATTCATAGCCTTTTTGAACATATGAATCAATTGACAGTTGAATAATTTCGAAATCTTTTTCGTTCAATTCCCTTACTACTTTCCCGGGAGAACCGACAACCAGTGAGCGCGGAGGAATTATCTTTCCGGGTGGGATTAATGTGTTCGCGCCAATAATACACTCTTCACCAATTTCGGCATGGTCTAGAATTGTAGATCCCATGCCAATTATTGACCGTTTTCCAACTTTGCAGCCATGCAGGATTACATTATGTCCAACGGTCACTTCATCATCTATAATAACTGGAGCGCCCTCATATAAATGGATTGTTGAATTGTCCTGAATGCTACATCTATTGCCTATTGTAATAGACCCTTCATCCCCTCGTAGGACTGTATTAAACCAAATGGTAGATTCTAGCCCAACCTGAACTTCCCCGATAACTTTAGCACCTGGTGCGACGAAAACTGTTGGATCGAGAACTGGTTTTTTCCCTTTATACGTAATTATCATAAATATTACCCCCATTTTTTAAAGTATCATAATTGTTTTTTAACTCCATATACTATAACATATTTACATAGGAGTGGATGAAAAATGATATACGTTTGTGAAATGCTTCAGATTGATTTTCCGATTATTCAAGGTGGAATGGGCAACATTAGTAATGCCCAACTGACGGCAGCTGTTTCAGAGGCTGGGGGTCTAGGTACAATAGGATGCGGAACAATGACCCCGGAAGAAGTAGAAGAAATAATAGTTGAAACAAAAAAACTAACGGATAAAAACTTCGCAATCAATATCGCAATCAGTGTTTCACCATACGTAAAAGAACTTATTAACCTTGTTACCAAATATAATATTGCTGTTGTTTCGCTGTCGGCGGGAAATCCAGCGCCCTATATTTCAGAACTACATGAACGGGGTGTGATAGTCATTGCGCTCGTAGCTTCAGTGAAGCATGCCCAAAAAGCGGAAGCGGCCGGGGCAGATATATTAGTGGCAGAGGGGTTTGAAGCAGCTGGCATCAACTCAACTTTGGAGCTGACGACATTCACGCTAATACCGCAAATAGTGAAAAGTGTTAAAGTACCGGTAATTGCTGCGGGTGGAATCGGTGATGGCAGAGGATTGGCAGCTGCGCTAATGTTAGGCGCAAGTGGTGTGCAGATTGGTACGCGTTTAATCGCGACGAAGGAGGCGCCATTCCATGACACGTACAAGCAGAACCTTGTGAAAGCAAGTGATACAGAAACGTTACTTATTGGACGTAGTGTTGGAAGGTTGAGGCGGATTTTAAAGACACCTTATGCTATGAAACTTAATAGCTTGGAAAGAGCAGGAATGACAATTGAACAATATGGTGAAATGACATCGGAAAAACAACATGTTAAAGGTGCAATTGAAGGCGATATGGAAAATGGTTTTATCAATAGCGGTCAAATTGCCGGATTGATCGAAAACATTCCGACTGTTAAAGATTTACTAAATAGTATGATGGAAGAAGCGGAAAATAGAATGAATAAATCACTAGGTGAATTCGGAAAAATACAAAGAAATAAAAATGATTAGGCAAGTAATGCAATACCTAATCGACCGGGTTAATGCCACTAGTACTGTATTTTTCGTATAGATTCATCGATTAATTTAGTATGTCTAGCATTCGTAGCTGTCAAGCTCTTGCAGAAATCAGAAAAACGCTGTTGTAGATAGATATAAGGGATATCTGAAGTTGAATGAAGGTAAAAGATCTGAACCGATTAAACACCAACCCGCGTCATGGAGAAAAATGAATTTGTTTAGTTGAGGTTACGAACCAGGTAATCCTACTAGAATATCTGAAGCTTAGCAGCTATTAATGTGTAAGTACAACACGCACCGACGGGAATAGCTGTCGGTGTATTTATATTCATGAAATAGGGGAGAGGAGATGGACAAGACAATTAAAGCCCCGGGAACGGCTCACGGTAATTCGTAATAGTAAGTGGTTAGAGCAGTACTCTTTCTGAAAAGCCTATACACATATTATACATAGTGAATAGACGAAAGACTGGTGTATAAGGGTTTAAGGGCTCTTAAAAATGTCCACCTGGGACATGATAATTACACTTGTAAAGTCGCGTAGGTGAAACGGTCAAGATTCGAACAATACCGTTTTACACATGATACTAATAGTTGATCGAAAAGCCCCTAATTAATAATAATTTGGGTTTTTTGTGTCTAAAAGAACAGGAGTCTTTGATATTCAAATAGATTTAAAAGGTTTATATTTGAAAAGTGAGCCGTCAAAAAATAAAAAAGATAATACTTTAATGAAAATCTATATATAGATTATTTATTAGGAGGTAGTTCCACAAAAATGGTAGTTAGTTTGGATGAGACAGTATAGATGTGAAAAAATCAAAATTTTCAAATAAAGGTTTACATATAATTCTACTTTATGGTATTCTATTAGTAGTGATACCGTTAGTAGACTTTGTATATCGTCTATCGGTGTCTTGAAAGCGTTAACATTCGCAATCGAAATACCTGTCTAGGAAATAGAACCTTCCATTTGAATATTATTCAAAAATGTCATGACTCTAAAGCATCATAGTATGACATATTAATTTTCAGAGTGGGAGCAGATGTTGTCTTACTGGTACTTTTGATGAAGTTCAAAGGACAATAGAGGAATTTGGTTCCAGTGAATCGAATGTATATGCTTTGATAGGTAATTTATCTAATCGAAAAGATCGGCATAGTTATTTCAAGAATCTGTTTGGTTATCAGGAGGAAAATTGGATACTTTAGTCAATTATTCAGATCATCAGCGCAAGGAGGATGAACGAATGGAGAATGAAGGAATCATTCGAGGAGTACATCACACTTCGTTTACAACACAGAATTTTGAAGGAATGTTGAGTTTTTATCGTGATTTATTAGGTTTTAAAGAAGTAGCAAAGTCGGAAATTCAAAGTGAAATATTAGATAATATCACAAGTATTCAAAACACAAAATTAAAAAATGCATTGTTATCTGCAGGTAACGCAATCATCGAGATTTTTCAGTATGTTAGTCCAGAAGGTAAACCTGGTACCCCTAATCGCCCAGCTAATGACGTGGGTCTTACCCATATTTGCTTTGATGTCGTCAATATTTTTCCTGTTTATAATCGGCTTAAAGCAGCCGGTGTGGAATTCAACTGTGAACCTCAAAATTTTAATGATAGAGTTATAGCAACTTATGGTCGTGATCCAGATGGAAACTTATTTGAATTGCAAGAAATTATTTATGCAAATCACCCTGCTCGGTTGAACTGGGATTAACGGTAACAGTAACAGTAACAGTAACAGTACTTTTCGCTGGAGGGGAAAAATGGCAAAGATTGTCGTGTTTTATAAACAAACAAAATATAAAGATGAATTTGAAGATTATTATTTCAATTTTCATATACCTTTGGTCCGAAAAATTACGCAAATCAAAAATTTGAAGATTTCTCGAGTCGTTCACCATAATAATACGATTCCTGATTTATATTTACATGGAGAAATTGAATTTGAAAATATGGCTACATTAAATCTGGCAATTGAGTCTCCAGAGGGTAAAGCGATGTTTGACGACGCTGTAATACTTAGGAAATACTTTGACTCACCACCAATCACCGCTTTTGTTGATTCGGTAGAGTTAGAGTCATATATATAAGTAAAATAATAATAAAATTGTAGGAGGGAAATCATGGAGTACACTACGCTAAAAAAGACGGATATTAAGATTTCAAAGATTGGAATCGGAACAAACAAAATAGGTGGTCATAATATTTTCAAAGGTTTGGATGAGAATGAGGGAAAAGCCTTTCTTGCAGAGGCCATTAATTTAGGTATGAATTTTATTGATACGGCGGATATTTACGGTCCTGGACGTTCTGAAGAATTGATAGGAGAGGCTCTCCAAAGCATTTCTACAAAAAGGGAAGATCTTGTCATTGCCACCAAAGGTGGAGTGGAGTGGGATATACCAGGTGGAGGTACTAGAAAAAATAATAAACCTAGCTATTTTAGGTCTGCGGTTGAAGCAAGTTTGAAAAGGATGCGTACTGATTATATTGATTTATATTATCTCCATTGGCCAGACCATGAAACACCATTTTCAGAGTCGATTGGGGAATTAGTTCGACTTAAGGAAGAAGGAAAGATTAGATCCATCGGTGTATCTAACTTAACCGTAGATCAGTTAAGAGAAGCTGCACAAGTTACTGATATTGTGGCTGCCCAATCTGATTATAATATGTTTGATAGAGGGGTAGAAAGAGATGTTTTACCTTTTTGTGTTCAAAATGAAATATCTTTCATTCCTTGTTACCCATTAGCATCAGGTCTTCTAGGCGGGCATTATAAGATTGGGGATACAATCCCGAAGGGAATGACAGAGGAAGAATTTCATCAAAGATTAGAAACCGTAGAAAAATTAAAGGCTGTGGCTGAAAGGAAGGAAGCAACCTTGTCTAATTTAGCGCTAGCCTGGCTTTTAGCACAAGATGGTGTTGATTCCGTCATCCCTGGTGGAAGACATCCGGGGCATGCCCAAGGCACAGCGAAAGCTACAGATGTAAAATTATCTCAAGGTGACCTTGATCTAATTCAAAAGATTTTAGGAAAGAGCGTATTGGCCTAAATGAACATTAGAAAGGATTGAAAGGTGCCCATCTTTCAGTCCTTTTCTATAATTAAATAGAGAAATCTAGTTAATAATCATAATGTTTAAGTTATCAAATACGAGGAGGGAAATGATGGAGTTTACTACCATAAAAAAAACAGATATTCGGGTATCCAAGATTGGAATTGGTACGAATAAAGTTGGCGGTCATAATATCTTTAAAAATCTCGATGAAAACGACGGGAAAAACTTTATTAAAGAAGCACTCTATCAAGGGGTTAACTTTATAGATACGGCTGATTATTATGGTCTTGGGCGTTCTGAAGAACTTATAGGTGAGGTCATTCAAGACATTGATCTGAAAAGAGAGGAACTCGTTATATGCACAAAAGGTGGCATGCAATGGAATGATGTAGGTGAAATAAAATTTAATAATCATCCGACCTATCTCCGTGCTGCTCTTGAAGCGAGTTTAAAAAGACTTGGTACGGATTATATTGATATCTATTATTTGCATTTTCCTGATAACAAAACATCTTTCTTAGAGTCCATAGGTGAATTAGCTCGCCTAAAGGAAGAGGGGAAGATACGAGCTATTGCTGCTTCCAATCTGAATATTGAACAGCTAAGAGAGGTAGTAAAAATCACGGACATTTCGGCTTTTCAAACAGTTTATAATCTGTTTGAAAGGGGAGTAGAAGAGGATATCCTTCCATTTTGCTTGAAAAATGAAATTTCCTTCCTGCCTTATTATCCTTTGTCCTCAGGTCTTCTCGGTGGGAACTACAAGATTGGTGATCCGGCTCCAAAAAGATTTACTGAAGAGGAGTTCCGCAAGAAAGTTGAGATAGCAGATCAATTGAAGAGAGTAGCTGAAACAAAAGGTATTACGTTGCCGAATTTAGCTATATCTTGGCTTTTGGCACAAAAGGGTGTAGATGCCGTTACCCCAGGAGGAAGACATCCGGACCATGCTAGAGGTATTGTAAAAGCTACAGATACCACGTTGACCTCGGAGGATTTAGAAGCAGTAGAAGAGATATTTAAGCATACGATTCAGTCTTGAATACTATAGGAAATGTAAAAAAAAGATTTTTTAAACGAACAGTAAAGGAGGAGAAACTATGCCGTTAATACAAATTAACTTGACGAAAGGACGCTCTGAGGAAAAGTTAGAGACGTTGATTCATGAGGTAACTAAAACAGTTTCAGAATTTGCAGAGGCACCGCAAAGCGCCATACATGTTGTGATAAATGAAATTGAACCGCAACACTGGGGAATTGCTGGTGAATCGGTGAAAAAAAGAAGAGAGAGACAGGCGTAAACTTACTTTCATATTAATATAGCAAAAAGCTGATGGAATTCCATCAGCTTTTTTACCTGTTCTAAAATTTATTTAAGATCGTAAGCCCAGTTGTTTCGAAATTTGTCATTGCTTCTAAAACAGAACTCACTTCATGGACACTAATGGTACTTGTAATCAATTTCTTTGGTTGGAAGATACCTTTGGATACCATATCTAACATATCCCCATATCGATAAGCGGGTGATCCGTAAGAACCTAAAATATCAAGTTCTGTTGCCACAATTAAATCGCTTGGGAAGGAGATGAATCCCTGTTCTTTTTCAGTTGTCATTCCAAGCTGTAGATGACGACCTCTTTTTCTCAAACTTAGAATCGAGGATTGAGCAGTTGCAGAAATACCAAGAGCATCAATTGAAACGTGAGCGCCTCCCTTTGTTATTTCGCGAACGGCTTCCGGTGCATTCTGAGTTCTTGAATTTACAGTGGCAACAGCTCCACATTCTCTAGCGAACTCTAATTTTTTATCATCAATATCCACGGCAATGACGTTTGCACCTAGTGCTGCTGAGATTTGTATAGCAGAAAGTCCGACACCACCACAACCCGTAACAACCACCCATTCACCACCTTGAACTTTGGCGCGGTCGAGGACTCCGTGAAAAGCAGTAGCAAAGCGACAGCCAATCGCAGCTGCTTCCAAAAAGTCAACATTATCAGGCAAGAGAGCTAAATTGAAATCTGCAGATGGAACATGGACGTATTCTCCGAACCCACCCCAATATGCAATTCCAGGGGATTGGGGGTGATCACATATGTTTTGATGTCCTCTACGGCACATTTCACACACTCCGTCACCACCACTAACAGGTACAACAACACGGTCATTCTTTTTGAAGTTCTTCACATTTTTACCAACTTCAATTACAACTCCACTTAGTTCATGTCCAAAAACATGAGGAAGACTCAGCTGTAAACCTGCCCAATCAAAGTGCCCTTGCCAAAGGTGCCAATCGCTTCGGCAGATCCCGTTAGCCTCCGTTTTGACGATTACTCCATCCGGTGTAAGTTCAGGGTCCGGCACATTTTTTACTACTAGGGGTTTACCGATTTCCTCCATTACCGCTGCTAACATATTATCTACACCCTTTCAAATTTGATGTTTATTTAGTCTTAAAGAATAATTTTAGGTTATAGGACATTATATTTAAATAATTCCCTGATAAGAAATAAAATTAATCTAGATTAATCCAGACACTTATAATCTGCGTATACGTATCAATGGAAGCAGAACCATTTTCTCTGCCCAGGCCACTTTGCTTATAACCGCCAAAAGGAGAAGCGGGGTCCATTAGATTGTATGTGTTTACCCAAACGTTACCTGTTCGTAGAGAATGGGCTACCTTATGGGTCTTTTGTAAATCTGTAGTACAAATTCCTGCAGCAAGACCATACTCAGTGGCATTTGCAAGTATAGAGTATCTAAATGGGCCAATTCTACTACATTTTCCTCTACGAGATCAGCAAATTTTAATGAAATTTTTGCTCTTTCAGCTGGTTTCATATTTTGGCCATGGACCTTCATCAAATGCTTTGCGAGCTGCAGCTACTGCTCGATTTATATCTTCTTTATCTCCTCCAGCAATAGTCGTAATGACTTGACCAGTCGCTGGGTTAATCGTTTCAAATCTCTTTCCTGAAGCTGCTTCGACGAATTGTCCGTTAATGAATAGGTTTTTTGGTGAAAAAATAAACTTCGATGCTTTTGGGTTTATAGAAATCAAAGTTAGAGAATCATACATTACCTCTTTTCTCTTTTATTTTTTTGAAAACGTTTACAAGTATACTTATATCAGAGGATTTAGAATATTGTCAACTACTAATTTCCAATTTTTTTATATTCTTTGACTATAGTACAAACTTATAATATGTAACACATATAAAATTTATTATTAGACAATTTCGAATTGACTAAAAACGTTAGGTGATTTATAATATTAATTACCGATAATAGTTATTAATTACCGGTAAAATAACCGAAAGCAAATCGGTAACGAGGTGATTTCTCATGAAGGCTCTTCAGCTTCCTGTAGCAGTACTACCAGAAAAAACTGAAACTTTAAGAAAAGAAATTAGAGACTTTATCCATGAAGAATTAAAAAACGGTTCTTTTGTACCGAAAAGTGATTGTTGGTTAAGTGGTGAGTCCTTAGATTTTTCGCGAAAGCTCGGAGAACATGGTTGGATTGGAATGACATGGCCAACTGAATATGGTGGTAGAGGACTGACTGCTATAGATAGATATGTGGTCACGGAAGAATTGCTAGCAGCAGGTGCACCAGTAGCAAGACACTGGATTGCAGACAGACAGTCTGGTCCTCTTTTCTTAAAGTTTGGTACTGAAAAACAGAAGAAGTTTTTCTTACCTAGAGTAGCAAAAGGAGAATGTGCTTTTTCTATTGGTCTTAGTGAACCAAATGCAGGTTCCGATTTGGCAGCTATACAAACCAGGGCAACAAAAGTAGATAACGGATGGCTCTTAAATGGAAGTAAGACTTGGACAAGCGGAGCACATTATGCAGAGTATATGATTACGCTTTGTCGTACTTCTCCTCAAGATCCAAAGAATCGCCATGCCGGAATGAGCCAAATGGTTGTGGATTTGTCAACACCAGGTGTCATCGTACGTCCTATTCACTTAATGACAGGAGAGCACCATTTTAATGAAGTGTTCTTAGAAGATGTGTTTGTCTCAGACGAAATGGTCATTGGTGAAATTGGAAATGGGTGGAATCAAGGGATGACAGAATTAGCGTATGAAAGAAGTGGACCTGAGCGATTTTTAAGTACCTATCCGCTCCTTAACGAATTGACAAATATTTTAGTGGAAAAAGAGGATAGAGCGGGATTAAATAAAGTGAGCCGATTAGTTTCTAGACTGTGGACACTCCGCAGTATGTCACTCGGAGTTGCCCAATTGTTAGAACAAGGAGTACCGTCTAATATTATCGCTTCACTAGTGAAAGATATGGGAACAAAATTTGAACAAGAAATTGCAGAAATTGCTAGGTTACTAGTGGCTGTCGTTCCGAGTGCACAATCCGATAACCATTTTGAAAGACTTATGGCTGAGTCAATCTTACATTCACCAGGTTTTACATTACGTGGTGGTACAACTGAAATTCTTCGAGGAATTGTTGCAAAGGGGGTTACTCAAAAATGAGTGAAATGCAAGAAATGATTGTGGAGACAACATCCAAGTTGATGGAAAGGTATTCGACGAAAGAAGTTGTAAACGAAGCTGAAAAAGGAAAATGGGCAAGAGAGTTATGGGATTGTTTAGTGGATTATGGAATGATGACTGTTGCCATTCCCGAAGGATTAGGAGGAAATGGTGGAGATTATTCTGACGCATTCAGTATTCTCCGTTTAGCGGGTAAACATTCAGCACCAATACCCATTGCTGAAACTTATCTTGCTAATTGGCTATTAACTAGCTTAGGTGAACCTGTTTCGACGGACATTATTACAATCGCTTATGAAAAAGAAATGAACCCTTTTCAATTCGTGAAAAACGGAACAGGATGGATTGTTACAGGTAAAACTAAGAATGTTCCGTGGGCAAGGTTTGCAGATAAACTTCTTGTGCTAGCGGAAAAGTCAGATGGACCAATCCTTTCTCTTCTTAAGTTAGAAGATGCTCAGATTGTTCATGGTCAAAATCTCGCAGGGGAAGCACGAGATGAAGTGATATTTGATAAAGTCTTTATTGATGATTGTAAGGTAATTGAGGTTAATACCCATGAAATAAATAACAAAATTCTTTATGGGGGCGCACTTACAAGAATCATGATGATGACTGGCGCATTAGAAAACATATTTGATTTAACCGTAAATTATACCGCGGAGCGTTCACAATTCGGTAGACCAATCAATCGATTTCAGGCAGTGCAACATCAGGTAGCTTTAATGGCTGGTGAGACTGCGGCAGCCACTGTTGCTGCAAATTGTGCTGGTGATTTATATGGTGAAGAAGATTGTACAAAAGAAATAGCCATGGCAAAAATACGTGTGAATGAGGCTGCCGGAGAGGTTAGCCGAATGGCTCATCAAGTATTAGCAGCTATAGGTTTTACGTATGAACATACGTTACACCATAGTACAAGAAGACTTTGGTCTTGGAGAGATGAATTTGGGACCGAAACAGATTGGGAGAATGTTATAACGGAAGAATTATTAAAGTTAAAAGAAAATGGCCTCTGGTCGATGATTACTAGTGTTAACCATGAAAAGAAGGTGCACATATAATGAAGGATTTATTGTTTACAGTTGAAGATGACGTTGCGAAAATTACCTTAAATCGACCAGATAGATTAAATGCATTTAGCGTAGAAATGATTGACTTATGGATTGAAGCTTTAGAACAGGTTCGTGACTCTGAAAATATACGGGTTCTCGTGATTTCAGGTAAGGGACGTGGTTTTTGTTCGGGCGGAGACATAAAATCAATGCAAAGTGGTCAGGGATTTCTACATTCTGATGGCAAGATAGATTTAACGTCAACGGCATTAGCTCGAAAGAATGCGATATGGAAAAAGGTACAAAGAATACCACTTATTTTACAAGAAATCGATAAACCGGTTATAGCTGTTATCCATGGATTTGCCTTTGGTGCAGGATTTGACATGACCTTGGCGTGTGATATTCGAATTGCAGCGGAAAGTACCATTATATCTGAAAGTTATGTAAAAGCTGGCCTCGTACCGGGGGATGGCGGAGCTTATTTCCTTCCAAGATTAATTGGAGTAGACAAGGCTTTGGAGTTGCTTTGGACTGGAAAGGTTTTATCTGCTCAAGAGGCAAGAGAAATGGGTTTAGTTACCCATGTGGTTGAAGACGATAAGTTAGACGAATTTGTTGATCAATATGTACAAAAATTAGTAGAAGGGCCTCAGCAAGCGATTCGACTTACGAAAAGGGCTGTTTATCAAGGACTAGACATGAATTTACGATCTTCTTTAGACATGATTTCATCTACATTAGGTATTATTACAGAACTTGAAGATTATGAAGAAGGGATCAGGGCTATTACTGAAAAGAGAGCGCCTATTTTTCGTTGAGTAGCAAAGACGATAAAAATGTAATGGAAAGAGCAATCTTATAAGCCATAAGTTGCTCTTTTAGTTATTCATAAATCATTCTATAGTATAATAGAAGAAACAGGATTGGGGGATAAAAAACATATTATCCTTATAGATATATATATAGCTGTTTTTTTTAGTAGATTATGCCGGTATGAAAAATATGATTATGATTTATTTGGTTCGTCTTTATTAAATAAGGAAAGTTAAAAGGAGGGATATTAAATGGATGAAACTAATTTCAAGAAAAACTATTCCATGCAAACGCTCCATCGATCGGTCCAAATCCTAAGGTCCTTTTCGATTGAAAATAAAATGCTTACGTTAACGGATCTTCATAATAGAACTGGCCTCTCTAAATCCAGTTTACAAAGAATTCTATCTACACTCGTCTTTGAAGGACTTTTGCATAAAAATGAGGAAACCAAAAAGTATCAATTAGGATTAGAATTATTATTTTTGGGTAACTTAGTAGAAAAAAACTCTAGTTTATTGTCGATTGCACATCCTATAATGGAAGAAATTCAGCTAAAAATAGGTGAAAGTGTCAGTTTAAATGTTGTTGAGGATAATAACCGTAAATGTATAGGATATGTAAAAAGTAAACACGAATTGCAAACACTTACATTTGTTGGGCAAGAGTCACCTTTATATGCAGGAGCATCAGCAAAAGTACTGTTAGCTTACTCTTCTGGATTAGTAGTAGAGAAAATAGTCGCAGAAAGCAATCTCGAAAAATTAACAGAAAAAACGATTATAACGAAGGACTCGTTGTTTTCTGAGCTCATGAATATTAGAGAACAGGGATACGCGATTAGTTTTGGAGAAAGGATTAAAGGTGCAGTTTCTATAAGTGCACCTATTTTTAACCCGTTTAATGAAATATTAGCTGGACTATCCATTGTGGTTCCTTCACCTCGGTTTGAAGAATATGATGAAAAGTTGTTGATTGAAGTGTTAAAAGAAGGTACAAATAAAATTACACAGGCTATAAGTACTTTTAACTAGATAGCCTTTATGAAAAAATAAGCGAAAAACGATGTAGTGTCATTATACATCGTTTTTTTGTTGCGTTAAAAATCTTGAAACTGGTGAAGTGAAATAGTTAGGAATCATTAATTAAATTAGTATTCACCTAAGAAGAGACGGAAACATCTAAAGATTCAAAAAATGGTTTACTTTTAATTTATCCATGTGTTACAATATTATTAATATATCGGTTTTTGGTTTCCATAACCGTATAACGGTAAAGTTAAAAACGGAGCCTAGCAATTTAAAATATAGATACGAGGTGTAGTAATGAATAAAAAGGAAATAAATAAAATTTTCGCCTTAATGAGAGAGAGAAAAAGTTTGGCCATACCCGAGTCCTATTCTAAACAAATTTTTGAGAATATGGGTATGAGTATACCGAAACAAGGTCTGGCTAAATCTGAGGAAGAAGCGATTTATTTAGCCCAAGATATTGGATTTCCAGTTGTTTTAAAAGTGCATTCCTTTGAGATTACTCATAAAAGTGATGCAAAAGGTGTTTTAATAGATTTGAAAACTCCAAATGAGGTTAGAGAAGGATTTAGAGAGATAATTAAAAATGCACATGATTATCTTGGTGCGAATACAGAAGTTCAAGTATCCGTACAGCAAATGGTTGAAACTGGGACAGAGATTATTATAGGAATGAAACGGGATGAAGTTTTTGGACCTACCATTCTCTTTGGTCTTGGAGGGGTATGGGTTGAAGTGATGAAGGATGTCTCCTTAAGAGTCTCTCCGTTAAAAGAAAGGGATGTAGATGAAATGATTTCCGAGATAAAAGGTAAGCGCTTACTTGGAGATTTTCGTGGTGCAAAAGAACGTGATCGAAAAGCCATAAAAACTTTACTATTTCAAGTGGAAAAATTAGCATTGGAGTTCCCAGAAATTAGCGAGATAGACTTGAATCCTGTATTCCTTCATGAAGAAGGTAAAGGTGCAATGGTTGTCGACGCTAGAATCATCCTTTCGTCCAAGTGTTTAATATCAAAAGGAGCGGTATGATATGAATCAAAAAAGAATGATGGCGATACAGAAACTTTTATATCCAAAGTCGATTGCAGTGGTTGGAGCATCCAATAACATTAAAAAGACCGGTGGGAGGTTGATGTCCTATATCTTAAAGCACCAGTACCCCCATGAACTTTTTCCTGTAAACCCTAAAGAGGAAGAAATTCAAGGTAAGGTGTGTTATCGTTCAATCCTAGATCTCCCAAAGAATATTGATTTAGCATTAATCGTTCTCCCCGTTCATCTCATTTTTTCTGCGATGGAAGAATGTGCAGCGAGAGGAATAAAAATGATAACGATTTTCTCGTCCGGTTTTGCTGAATTAGGCGAGGAAGGAAAAGTGATACAAGAAAGGCTTCTGACAAAAGCGAAGGAACTCGATGTCCACATTTGTGGACCCAATGCAATCGGAGTGGTTAATACACATCAGAATTTTTTTGGAAGCTTTAGCATGTCGATGGAGACTCCTCAGATACCTCTAAATGGAAAAATAGCATTCGTTAGTCAAAGTGGAGCTATTGGGGGAGGTTTGTTAAGTAGAGAATGGTCAAATGGAACAGGTATTAGTCACTATATAAGCTCTGGTAATGAAGCTGATTTGGATTCAGCCGATTATATAGCTTTTCTAGCTGACGATGAGAATACTGAAGTTATATGCGTGTATTTGGAAGGGATAAAAGATGGTCAAAAGTTTATAGAAGCCCTAAAGATAGCTAATGATCGACAGAAACCAGTTGTTATATATAAAAATGGTCGAACTTCACTTGGGAAAAAGTCGGTGCAATCTCATACTGGGAGTTTAGCTGGGGATTATCAGGTTTACGAAGCGGTCTTTAAACAGTATGGAGTAATCTCTGTTCAATACTTGGAAGAACTGTTTGATGTCGCTAAGGCAATCGTATCATTGAAGGATATTAAAGGAAAAAATGTAGGTGTGGTTTCTACTTCTGGAGGTTGCTGTACGATTATTGCAGATTCCTGTATTAATCAGGGCCTAAATGTTCCTACCTTTTCCACTCAGACTCAACAAAAGTTAAATGAAATTATACCTAATTATGGAGTCGTTCAAAATCCCTTTGATACAACAGCTAATATCATAAATAATCCAAAAATGTTTCTTCAATCAATGGAAATCCTCATAGAGGATCCAGAAATTGATTCTATTGTATTAATGTTAACAACTGTTGGAGAGCCTATTGCTTCCATTGTAGCTCAAGACATTATTAACCTATCAAAAAAGAGTACAAAAAGCTTAATTATAACGTGGCTAATATCGGAATCACTAGCAACAAATGCCTTTCAATTATTAAGAAAAAATGAAATACCGATATTCTCAAGTCCTGAGAGGGCAGTAGATGTATTAAATTACATTACGAACTATCATTTAAATAAGAGGGAATCTTTAATAGAAAAAGAATATAGCAAGTAGTTCCTTTTTTAAAAATATAATACTATCTAAATATTTTGAATAAATAATTGAAATTTTAGCTTAACTAGATTATCATTTAATTATAAAATGTCGGTATTTATTACTGATAGTCGGTAATATATAATCCGATAAAAGTTACAATGTTAAATCAAGAGGAGGGGTTATAATGTCGAAACTCTCTAGACGGGCAGCTATTGTTGGGGTTGCAGAGTCGGAGTTGGGGATTGTTGATGATAAAAATCCACTTCAATTACAGGCACTTGCTGCTAGAGAAGCATTACGAGAGGCTGGGATTGAAAAGATAGAAGTAGAGGCAATCTTTTCCGCAGGCCCATACGCTTACCTACAGACTATGACAATTGCGGAATATCTCGGTATTACACCTAAATATTCAGACTCAACTAGTCTCGGAGGTTCTTCTTTTGAAGCTCATGTTGGACACGCTGTCGCAGGTATATATGCAGGGTTATTTGATGTAGCTTTAATCACATATGGAAGCAATCAACGGAGCAAACGAGTCCGCCCTGGTAGTAGTATCGCAGTTAATCCTTTCGAGGCCCCATACGGCATGCCTTTTCCTGTCGGCGCATATGCGTTAGCTGCACAAAGACACATGGGACTTTATGGAACCACATCTGAACAATTAGCGGAAGTTGCTGTTGCTGCAAGAAAATGGGCGAACTTAAATCCGAAAGCATTCTCAGAAGGTGATTTAACAGTGGAAGATGTCCTTAATTCTCCTATAATCAGTAGTCCTTTACATGTTTTAGATTGCTGCTTAGTGACAGATGGTGGTGGTGCCATCGTCATTGTTTCAGAAAGAAAAGCTAGAGAATGCCGCACCAAGCCAGTATGGGTACTCGGTACTGGCGAAACCCATACACATTTAAATATAAGTGCTATGCCAGACTTGACCATCACAGGAGCAAAAGAGTCCGGAGAACGTGCATTTGAAATGGCGGGATTAAGGCCTGAAGAAATTGATGTCGTCCAGCTGTACGATTCGTTTACCATAACCGTACTTCTCCAATTAGAGGACTTAGGCTTCTGTGAAAAAGGAGAAGGCGGGGCATTTGTTGAAAATCAGCGGATTGCACCAGGGGGCACGTTTCCTTTGAATACCAGTGGTGGTGGACTTTCATATTGTCATCCCGGATTATTCGGAATTTTTCTCCTGATTGAAGCCGTACGTCAACTCCGAGATGAGTGTGGAGAACGACAAGTGCCAAATGCAAGAACAGCATTATGTAATGGAATGGGAGGCGTACTTTCCTCTTCATCTACAGTAATTCTAGGGAGGGATTAAGGTGTTATTAGATGATGTCTTGTATACGATCGATAGTGATACTCGCCCTTATTGGGAAGCGACGAAGAGAAGCGAATTATTAATACAATATTGTCCTCATTGTGATACATACCAATTTTATCCCCGAATTGTATGTAAAAACTGTTTTTCAGATGTAGAGTGGGTTGTTTCAAAAGGTAGGGGTACTTTATACAGCTTCACTGTAGTACGTAAGGCTTTTAACCCGGAATTTAAAGATAAGGTACCATATATAGTGGCGCTAATTTCACTAGATGAAGGACCAAGAATGATGACAAATCTATTAAATGTAGATATAGAAGAAGTGAAAATTGGCATGTCTGTTGAAGCAGATTTTAGTAAGAGCTTTGGGGAGTACAATTTGGTTCAATTTATACCAGTCTAAGAGGGCTCATGGGGAGGGAAATTGGATGATTAATAAAATTTTTAATTCAGTTGATGATGCAGTAAAAGACATAACGGATGGCAGTACGATTTTATTTGGAGGCTTTGGAGGCGCAGGTGTCGCCAATAAATTAATTTCTGGATTATCTAGACAAGGATCCAAAAATATTACGGCTGTTAGTAATAATTGTGGATATCATGAAGAAGGTCTAGCGAAGTTAATTAAAGATGATAGAGTTACTAAGGTTATCTGTTCCTTTCCTTTGATGAAAGAAAGTTATATTTTTGTTAAAAAGTTCAAAGAAGGAAAAATAGGTTTAGAATTAGTCCCACAAGGAACTTTAGCTGAGAGAATAAGAGCAGGTGGATCAGGAATTGAGGCTTTTTACACGCCTACTGGTGCAGGAACAGAAGTAGCTATTGGTAAAGAGGTAGTGGAATTTGATGGAGTACCATGCATAATGGAAAAGGCAATTAAGGCTGATTTTGCTTTAATAAAAGCAAAAAAGGCAGATCGTTGGGGAAACCTTGTTTTCAATAAATCTGGACGAAATTTCAACCCTATTATGGCTATGGCAGCAAAGGTTACGATTGCAGAGGTCGATGAAATTGTAGAAATCGGCGAACTAGATCCCGAAAGTATAGTTACCCCAGGAATTTTTGTTCAGCGTGTGGTATTAAAGGGGGGATTATAATGGAAAAAAGATTGTTATCTAGAGAACAAATAGCTGAGCGGATTGCACAAGATCTTCACGAGGGGGATATAGTCAATTTAGGAATTGGTATTCCAGTTTTGGTCAGCAATTATGTTTCCAATGATTCGGAAATTATTTATCAGAGTGAGCAAGGGGTTCTTGGTATGGGTTCATTGGCTGCACCTGGGGAAGAAGACCCGGATTTGGTAAACGCCTCAAAGCTCCCCGTTACACTCGTTCCTGGAGGGAGCTTTTCTCACCATGCTGATTCCTTTGCCATGCTTCGAGGCAAACATATTGATGTTGCAGTTATGGGTGGGATGCAAGTATCTGAAAAGGGAGATTTGGCTAATTGGAAAGTAAAGGGATCTCAGCTTGGAAGTATCGGTGGAGCAATGGACATCGCTTTAGGCAGTAAAAAGCTTTATATTGCAATGACTCATACGAATAAGAATAGTGAATTTAAATTAGTGAAAGAACTAGACTACCCAGTGACCGCACTACGTTGCGTAGACCGTATCTATACGGATATGGCAATCATTGATGTAACTGCCGAGGGTTTAATTCTCAGAGAGATTGCACCTGGATTTACAGTGGAGGAAGTACAAGATGTAACTGAACCTAGATTAATAATCCCTGAGGTTTTAAAGGCAATCACTATCTAATATTGGTAGTCAATCTTGCTCTAGTAAGAAATTATTTGCACGGGTACTTATGGTTTAAATAGTCTGAATTATACCACTATTGGAAAAGGCGAGGTGAAATTAGTGAAAATGAAAAAAAATACTCTTTTATTCAGTTTTATTTTAGCTTTACTCTTCATTATTGCAGGGTGTGGTTCCGACACGGAAAAAGAAGGTAGTGTAAAAGCTGACAACAATGATGAGGGGGAAAAAACTTATAAATTCAAAGTTGCCACTGCTAGTTCAGAACCTGACCAAGACTCTCAATTAATTTATAAAGGGTTTCAGGATAAAGTAACGGAATTATCGGATGGTAGAGTTCAATTTGAATGGTATCCAGCCCAACAACTAGGAAGTATTACTGACTACCTGAATATGGCTTCGGATGGTGCAGTAGATATTGCCATGTTTGCTGTCAGCGTATTCCCAAATGAAATGCCTCTAGGAAATTCTGTAACTGGTGTACCTGGAATCTATGAAAATGCTCGTGAAGGATCCATTGCCTATCATAATTTAACCCAACAAAGTCCAATGCTTGAAACAGACTTTTTGAAACACGGAGTCAGACCATTAGTGGCGATTACAACAGCCCCATATAATGTATATACAAAAAATGTTGAAATTAAAACACCGGAAGATTTAAAAGGCGTTAAGCTCCGTACAAGTGGAGGCTTACATGCTGAAATGGTTGAATTTATTGGAGGGATTCCAGTAGCCATCCCTTCTGCGGATATGTATGAAGCTTATGATAAGGGGGCAGTAGATGGCCTTCATGGATTTGCTTCCTCCGACACTTCGGGGGGCTACAGAGAAGTAAGTAACTATGGTACTCGTAATCTTAGTTTCTCTGGGGGAACTACTGGTTTAATGATGAATGCAAAGTTATATGACGAACTTCCTGAAGATATTAAGAAAGTATTTAAGGAAGCTGGTGATTATATTGCTGCAAACGGTTCACATGCATATGAAGAGGATGCAAAGGCAAGAGAAGAACGTTGGATTAAAGATGGCGATGTTGACCTCTATGAGCCTACAAAAAGTGAAAAAGAGCAATGGCAAAAGTATTATGATGAATTTACTGAATACTTCTTGGAAAAGAAGAACAACAAGGATCTAAATAAGGTGATTGAAATGTTTAGAGAGGAAGTAGAAAATGTACGAAGCAACTAAAGGGTCACTCTAAAAAGATTGAATTACTAGAGTCTAAAATAGTGAAAAACTCAAAACGGAAAGGATTGATTAAAAATGGGTAGTAACACTAAAGAAAAGGCTGCAAATACCAAATTCGAGGAAATGATTGAGGAATTGCGTAAAACCAATCGTCAAATTAACCCTGTTTTAGAAGATCCAGAAGATTTTCTCATTGAACCGAATGCAGCACCAGGTTCTTTAGATGCAAAGCAGCCAAAACGATTAAAGGAACTATATCCAGATATTGAACACTATCGTAAGGTCCGAACTGAACTTTACTATAGTAAAGAAGTAATGGAGTTAGAGTGGGATAAACTTTGGGATAAAACTTGGATTATGGCTGGTCGTGCTTCTGATTGTGCTGAGGTTGGGGACTGGTTTAAGTTTGACATTGGCAAAGAGTCTATTTTGATTGTCCGTAGTGACAAGGATAACATCAATGCATTCTACAATGTTTGTAAGCATAGAGGAAATCAACTTGTTCATGAAGAGTCTGGTAAAGGATATAGGAGTTTCACCTGCAGTTATCACTCCTGGATGTGGAAAACGAATGGAGATATTGCCCGTGTTACGGATCGAAACACATTCGCACCTGAATTGTTGTGTGACAATCTCGATTTAGCCAAAGTTCATTGTCATGTATGGGGCGGCTTTATCTTTATTAATATGGCTAAAGATCCAATGCCATTTGAAGAGTATATGGATCCAGATTTGATGCGTAGCTTGGATGCTTATCAGTTTGAAGATTGGCATATCGTTAAGGATGTTAAGGTGAGTGTTCCAGCAAACTGGAAAACCAATCTAGATGCCTTCGCAGAAATGTACCATCTACATCAAACGCATCCTCAAGGTGTATTAGCAACAGACGACCACTTTGGCCAATATGATTTTTACAGGAATGGTCATAGTAGAATGATTGTCCCTAGAGGAATGGTAAGTAAACGACAAGATGACCATGAAACCATTAATGATGCGCTTATGAATTTGATGATGGACTCTGGTGTAGATCCAACAACCTTCCATGGAAAAGCTGATGATGTTAGAGATGCATGTAAAAAAGCAAAACGTCAAGGCTTAAGCCCTTTTGAAAGAGATTACACTCTTCTTTCCGATAGTCAAATTATCGATACGTGGAGTGTTTCATTGTATCCAAATACAAACTTAAATATTAATTCAGAGGTAGCACTTATTCAACGATTTATTCCTCATGAATCAGATCCGGATCAATCTGTTTATCACATTACGATTTTAAGTGCAAAAATCAACACGGAGAAGAAACGACCATTCTGGTTAGAGTTTACGTACGGTGTTGACCCATCACAAGATATAAGTGGAAAAGTTCGTCCGGAAACAAGACATACAACGATTGAAAACTCTGAAGTAGGAGTTTTACTGGATCAGGACCTACAACAAATCGGACAAGTTCACAAAGGGATAAAATCAAGTGGACTTAAAGGTATACTCCGTTTAAGTGAACAGGAACGACGGATACAGCAATTCCACGCAGAATACGATTTATACTTAAAAGACCAAAAGTGATGAGTACTTCTTATCCGACTTATCAATAATAAATGAAAAATGATGCTAGGAGGAAGAGAAAATGGTAAATGTTAAAAGCGAAGAAACCATCCTGACACAAGAAAAGGCCAAATGGATGTTTCAAAAAATGGTCGAAATTCGTAAATTTGAAGAAACGGTTACAAGAGGAACTAGGGAAGGATCTTTGGGTACGTTTGCCCATACATCAGATGGTCAGGAAGCCGTTGCCGTTGGAACTTGCGCCCATTTAAACGATTCAGATTATGTTACCTCTACACACCGAGGACATGGTCATTGTATTGCCAAGGGAAGTAGTTTGAAAGAATTAATGGCCGAAATGGGAGGAAAAGCAACAGGTTGTGACAAAGGAAAAGGTGGATCTCTCCACTTTGCAGATTTCGACAAAGGCATCATTGGAGCCAATGGGGTTGTAGCCGCCGGACTTCCAATTGCCGTTGGTGCCGCATTAACCGCTCAAATTACTAAAAGTAAGGCTGTGACTGTTACTTTCTTCGGAGACGGTGCTACCAATAATGGGGCATTCCATGAATCTCTTAATCTGGCTTCCATTTGGAAGTTGCCTATAGTTTTTGTCTGTGAAAATAATAAATATGGTGAGTACACTGCCCATAAATATGCCAGTGCCGTGGAGAAAATTTCAGATAGAGCAGCTAGCTACAATATGCCCGGAATTACTATAAACGGAAATGATGTTATTGAAGTTTATGATACTGTGGGAGAAGCGATTGAAAGAGCGCGAAACGGGGAAGGTCCTACCTTAATTGAATGTGATACTTACCGAATTCAAGGCCACGGGATTTCAGATCCTCAGACTTATAAAACCGAAGAAGAAAAAAATCTTCATTTGACCGAAGACGAGTGTATTAAAAAATTTAAAACTTATCTTCAAAAGCACGAGCTTTTAACGGAAGAGGATTTAGTTAAGATTGAACAAAGCGTGACTGATGAAGTAGAAGCGGCACTACAGTTTGCGATTGACAGCCCCTTCCCAGATCCGGATGAACTTTATACTGATGTCTATGTATCTTACAAATAAAAAATGATGTAGAAGGAGTTGAAGAGATGTCTAGACAAATTACTACTACTCTAGCATTAAATGAAGCGATTAAGTTGGCAATGAGAGCCGATGAAAAAGTTATCATAATCGGGGAAGATGTGGCTGGAGGTGCCAAAGTTCCCCATCTAGAGGAACAAAACCTAGAAGCTATTGGCGGACCATTTCGTGTAACTAAAGGATGTGTGAGTGAATTTGGAAGGGAACGTGTAAGGGACACTCCAATTTCAGAAAATGGTTTCATCGGAGCAGCTGTTGGGGCTGCAGTAACGGGTTTGCGTCCAATCGCGGAACTCATGTTTAACGATTTTCTAGGATATGCTTTAGACGCAGTGATGAACCAAGCAGCCAAAATCAATTATATGTATGGTGGACAAATGCAGGTACCTCTGGTAATTCGTATGCCTTATGGTGCAGGCTACGGTCTTGGTTCACAGCATTCGCAAACATTGTATTCGATGGTCACAAGCATTCCAGGACTTAAAGTAGTTGTTCCATCGAACCCATATGATGCGAAAGGATTGCTACTTGCTGCTATTGAAGACAACGATCCAGTCGTATTTTTCGAAAGCCTGCCTGTTTACGGGATGAAAGGTGAAGTTCCGGAAGAATACTATACGATTCCTCTAGGAAAAGCAGACATCAAACGAGTTGGCAGTGATGTGACGATTGTTGCCATTGGAAACATGGTAAACAAGGCTCTTGAGGCAGCTGAGCAGTTGTCTAAATTGGGAATTGAAGTAGAGGTAGTTGACCCACGGAGCCTTTCTCCATTGGATGAAGATACAATTCTAGCATCTGTGGAGAAAACCAGTCGATTGGTTGTTGTAGATGAATCGAATCCGCGTTGTAGTGCAGCGGCAGACATTGCCGCTATCGTACAGTATAAAGCGTTCGACTACCTAGATGCACCAATTATCTGTGTAAATGCACCACATACACCCGTTCCTTTTTCTAAGCCGCTTGAGAATTTATATGTACCTAGTCCTGAACGAATTATCGCTGCCGTTGCTGAGGTTGTTGGAGATAAGACGATTGTTTCCGTGTAATAAGAAAGGTGGTTTTTCCACCTTTCTTATTACATACAAATAGTTTTTTGAAAACCTTGTAAGCGCTTACCGTTGGCTATGTGAACTTAATGAAAGGTGGATTAGATATGGATGCGATAAACAGATGGCTCGATAGAGTTGATAACATTTTTGGTTATATATCAGCAGCATTCCTATTTTTAATGATGGCATGGATCTTTGTAGATGTTGTACTTAGGACAGTATTTAACGCCCCAATAACAGGAACGCTGGAGATAACTGGGGAATACCTATTGCCAATTATTGTGTACTTTGCTATTAGCTATACCCAAAAACATAAAGATCATGTGAATGTTGATTTATTGTTAAATAAATTTTCAAAAGGCCTAAAAAAAATTATCATTATACTTTCTAATTGCTGTGCTCTAATAATTTATCTTCTATTAGGGATTAACAATTTTCAGCAAGCATTAGAAAATTTTGCAACGGATACTAGAAGTTCTAGTCTTCTGCAATATCCATTAGGTCCAGCTTTAATAATTATCTCAATAGGTATACTATTGTTTTGCATTAGGCTCTTCGTTGAATCAATTAATCTCATTATGGACAAAGGTGAATCAGAGGAAGAAGAATTACTTCAAGACTCCGGTAACTTGGCAAATTAATGGAAGAGGTGATGAATAATGGTTGCACTATGCGTTACTATTTTAATAGTACTTATATTACTAGGAATGCCGATAGGATTTGTGTTACTAATTACAGGGTCAATTGGATTATTTTTTATCTCTGGATTTGACACCCTGCAGAGTTATCTTTCAACAACCGCTTATCGAAGTGTGAATAACTTTACTTTTAGTGCAATCCCATTATTTATTTTAATGGCCCATTTTATTTCAAAAAGTAAAATTGCAGACGACCTGTTCGACACTGTCTTAAAATGGTTTGGACATTTACCTGGAGGAGCTGGAGTTACAACTATATTTGCAAGTGCTGGCTTTGGAGCAATATCTGGTTCTAGCCTTGCTGCTACTTCAGTCATGTCCCAAATTGCTGTACCCAAAATGATACAGGCGCGATATTCAGATTCTTTTGCTTCCGGATTAGTAGCAACTGCAACAGGAACATTGGCCGTGATGATTCCGCCTAGTATTCCGTTGGTTTTATACGGCATTCAAACGGAAACTTCGATCGGGAAACTACTAATGGCTGGTATTGGACCTGGTATATTAATCGCAATACTGTTATGTATTACGGTTGTCCTAGTGGGGATTAAACAAAAAAGTATGACTGAAAAATATCCTTGGATAGAAAGGTTTAGATCCTTAAAATCCATTTGGCCAATAGTCATTTTAGTGTTTTTCGTTGTAGGAATTATTTATTTTGGTATTGCAACACCAACGGAATCTGCTGCCTTCGGTGCAACAGGTGCCCTTGCTATTGGTTTTTTTACAAGAAGACTTAATTTTAAAGATATTGTTGAATCCTTAATGACTACAATCAGACAAACAGGTATGATCTTCTTGATAATAATAGGATCAGTTATTTTTTCTTACTTTATTACTCTATCTAGAATTGGGAATGATTTATTGCTTCTTATTGATGAAAGTGGATTACCTGCATTGGCAGTCTTAATGCTTGTAATTCTATTCTATCTAATTCTCGGTTTGTTTATGGACTTGTTAGCTTCCATGCTAATTACGCTGCCGCTCGTATTCCCTTTAATAACAGGACTTGGATATGATGCTGTGTGGTTTGGAATTATAGTTGTTTTAGTTCTCGAAATTGGTTTGGTCACACCCCCTGTTGGTATGAACTTATTTATCACTAGCCAACATACAGGAATACCGGTACAAACCGTGTTTAAGGGGTCCATTCCCTTTATAGCTGTATTATTATTGAGTATTTTGCTTTTAATTATATTCCCACAAATCTCTTTATTCTTACCATCGCTTATGTGAGAATTATGTTACCCAGTTTTGAAAAACTGGGTAACATAATGCGAAAAATCAAATCACTATTTTCATATGAATGTTGAAAGATTAGCGTGGTAAAATACACGTTAAATTACCTGGATTTTATGGTAATGGTGGTGTTTTAAATAAGGGAAATTCATAAGAAGAGGTGTTTTTTATAGCAGTTGTAAGCAGTCCTTTTTCGTACAAGGTAAATAGCGATTTATGTCTCTTAGAAAATGTTGCACACTTAGTCATGATCAAAGCTATTTATTGCATGGATGATTGAACTAAATAAGGGGGGGTTTGAAAATGGGAGGAAAAAAATTTTCATTTCTAATTTGTTGTTCCATCGCTTTTCTTTTACTCATCTCAGGTTGTAGTTCTTCGAGTGCTAACGAGACAGGAAGTCAAACAAATGAAAGCAAAAAAGGAAGTACTGATTCGGAGTATACATTTAAAGTTGCCACTCCAACTGCACCAGAAGATCCAGATTCAAAATTTATCTATAAATTATATATGGATAAGGCAACAGAGTTATCAAATGGTAGAGTTCAGTTTGAATGGTATCCTTCGCAACAGTTGGGACAAATGGGGGATTATATACAAATGACAGCAGACGGAGTGGCGGAAATTGGAATGTTTTCTGCCAGCGTATTTCCAAGTGAATTATCATTGGCAAATAAAGTAACTGCAATGCCTGGATTATATTCCAATGCCTATGAAGGATCAATGGCTTTTCATGCAGTGAGTCAAAAAAGTCCAATGATAGATGAGTTTTTAAAGCATGGTGTAAGACCTTTAGTAGCGACTACTACACCAACCTTTAATTTTTATTCAAAAGGAGTAGAAGTGAAGGTTCCATCAGATCTAAAGGGGTTAAGAGTAAGGACAAGTGCGGGTACCCTCTCTGAGATTATTCAAATGGCAGGAGGAACTCCAGTGGGTATACCAGCATCAGATATTTATGAAGCGTATGACAAGGGAGCTGTTGATGCACTACACCAGTATGCTGCTTCTGATACATCCTATGGTATTAGAGAATTAAGTGAATGGGGAAGTATGAATCTAGGTTTTTCTGCAGGAACAACAGGTTTAATGATAAGTGAAAAGTTATGGAAATCTTTGCCGGAAGATATTCAAAAAGCTTTGAAGGAAGCAGGGGACTATGTAGCAGCAAATGGCTCAGCAAAAAGTGACAAGGACGTTGAGGACAGAGAACAAAGATGGATTAAAGATGGGGACGTAGCATTACATGAGGTGACTGATGAAGAACGTGAAAAGTGGCAAAAATTCTTTAGAGATTTTGAAAAGTCTTTCTTGGATAAGAGTAACAAAGAGTTTAAAACCGTTTTAGAACAATTTAAAGAAGAAATAGAAAAAGTGAAAGAGTAATTTATTAATCATATGTTAACAGGTTTCATTTGCTATTCTGGACTAAGCTACCCCTAAGTAGAGAGAAGTCTTTTTAATAAGTGTGAGTAGTGTCTATAACAACTTGATTGATCCTTTAAGTAGGTGATGAGTGCAATTAACCAAGCGCACTTACTATTGAAGATTATTAGGAATATACTCGAAATTCCTATTCACCTCCATAATAGTACTTAGAATCTACCTCTTAATAGATAATCTATAGATGAGGCTAATATTTTGGTTACATCTACGCGTTATCATAATAGGGAACCTTATAGTTAAAAAAACGAAATTAAAAATAAGGAGATGTTATAAAATGCTAATGACGACAACAAAATATCCAAAACTTTTTGAGGAAGCTTCTATTAATGGATTAAAATTAAGAAATAGAATGACGATGTCTCCTATGGGAAGTTTTTTGGACAACCCGGACGCATCACTAAATGATATCCAACTTGAATATTACGAAGCCCGTGCAAGAGGTGGAGTTGGAATGGTAACCATCGAAGCACAGTATATTACAAATAAAACCGATCCATGGCTTAAGGGGAAAACGATTGCCGACACCGATGCACAAGGGGAAGGTTGGGCTACGCTGGCGGAAAGGATCCATGCTCATGGTGCCAAAATGGGGATGCAATTAAGCATTGGTTTAGGCAAAAATGGGTTCCTCTTTGGTGATGAAGGCCAGATGGTTTCTGCATCAGCTATACCTTCACACCGTGACCCCGATCATATTTGCCGAGCGTTAACCGTAGAAGATATACATGAGCTAGTCGACTGTTTTGAACGAGCTGCCAAACGTGCAGTAAAAGCAAACGTGGATCTGCTGCAAATTCATGCTCATGGTGGATATTTGCTAGATCAATTTATGACACCTTTATGGAACAAACGGACAGATGAGTATGGAGGAAGCTTTGAAAATAGAATGCGTTTTGTGAAAGAAGCCTATCAAGCGATTCGTAATGTAGTTGGTCCTGATTTCCCTATTACCATTCGTTTAGCTGCTTACCATGACTTTCCAGGTGGAAGGGAAATGGAAGAAACCCTTGAAATCGCAAAATACTTTGAAGAAATTGGATTTGACGCATTGGATATTGACTTGGGCGCATATGAGCGGAAACAATGGATTGTTCCTACACCGGTTCATGGAATGTCTAGTATGGCTCATGCCGCTGCAGAAATTAAAAAAGTGGTCAATATCCCTGTCATTAATGCCGGAACCCACACACCTGAGACAGCCGAGAAACTATTGCAGGAAGGGAAAATTGACTTTGCTCAGTTTGGTCGTCCATTAATTGCCGATCCAGATTTACCAAATAAGCTTCTAAACAATCAAGAAGAGGATATTAAACCATGCTTATTCTGTAATGAATACTGTGATGGATATGTTCAGCTTGGAAAAGGAATTACCTGCTCGATTAATCCGGTAACGAACTTTAAATTACATTACCCAGATATTGATGTGGACGTAAATAATCTCGAAAATTCAGTGGATACACCTAAGAATGTAGTCGTCATAGGCGGAGGACCAGCAGGTATGGAAGCGGCTAGGGTTGCTGCTTTAAGAGGTCATAATGTGACGATTTACGAGAGAAGCGGGACCCTTGGGGGGCAAATTAATATTGCTTCTGGCGTTTCATTTAAAGACAGATTAAAGAAATTTTCTACTCATCAACAAATTCAACTTAATAAATTAGGTGTGAATGTTATTTTGAACACGGAAATCAATGAAAACTCTATAGAGTTAACTACAGCAGATCATATCATTGTTGGATTAGGTGCGAAACCAGTGATTCCTGAAATTAAAGGAATTCAAAGGGCGAATGTGATTGAGGTGACGCAGGCACATATTCACCCTGAATTGGTTCACGGAGACAAGATTGTGATTGCTGGTGGAGGTAGAATTGGTTCTGAATTCGCATTAGAAATGGGTAGAAAAGGTAAAGAAGTGGTGATTGTGGAAAGAGGCGATAGGATTGCCCATGATCTTATCATAGAAAACCGTAACCCATTAATTTTTAAACTAGAAGAAGTTGATGTAAAAGTATTAACGAATCACGAGATTACAGAGTTTACGGAGGCTGGAGTAAAAGTACTTCTAGGTTCAGGCGAAGAGATTGAAATCCTAGCAGATACAGTTGTAGCTGCATTCGGAAGAAAAGGTGAGACTGAGCTTGCTAGTCAAATTTGTGCACGCTACAGCAATGCTGTGAATGTGGGGGATTCTGTAAAGAAAGGTCTCACTGGCAATGCAGTGCATGACGGATTTATTGCTGGTCTAACTATTAATTAAATTGATTATGCCGTAGCTTAGAATAGTTAAATGTCTTTGTTGATCAACGCTTCTACTTTTAGGGAAAGAGGATGTCCCTTTTAATTCAGGGATAATCCCACTAAAACCTAAGCCTCTTGAGTTGAAAACTGGTATTGGAAAGCGATAAAACTCATTTGTTGGCTAATTTCATCGAATCTCCTTGTATTTACTAAAATATAAGAAATATTTTTTGTATTCACGACATGGAATTATTATGAAAGGTGTGAGGAAATGAGTATGTTGTTTTCGCCTTACCAAATTAAAGATTTAACGTTAAAAAACTGGATTGTCATGTCCCCTATGTGTATGTTTTCAACAATGAATGAGGATGGCGTGGCTACGGTATGGCACAAGATGCATTATACAAGCCGAGCAGTAGGTCAAGTCGGTCTGATTTTAACCGAAACAGTTGCTGTACATTCGGATGGCCGGATTGCGGCTGCCGACTTGGGAATTTGGGATGATGCCCATGTAGAAGGTTTACGAGAAATTGTTCACTCTGTTCATAAAAATGGTTCAAAAATGGGTATACAGTTAGGGCATGCAGGTAAAAAAGCCAACCTTGATGTAGAAGTTATCTCGCCGTCTCCAATTCCGTTCAAGGATGGCGCTGTAATTCCTAAGGAAATGAGCACCGAAGATATTAAGTCTGTTATAGAGAACTTCCGGGTTGCGGCCCAAAGATCAAAAGAAGCTGAATTTGATGTGATCGAACTGCATGGCGCACATGGATATTTAATTAGCACCTTCTTATCACCATTAACTAACCATAGATCGGATGAGTATGGTGGATCCAGGGTAAATCGCTATCGGTTCTTAAAAGAATTGGTTGAGGCGATTACTAGTGTCTGGAAAGGACCTTTGTTTGTTCGTTTATCGGTCGATGAGTACCATCCGGAAGGAAACACCATGGATGATTTTATCTATTATAGCGACCAATTAAGGCAGCAGGGTGTAGATTTAATTGATTGCAGTTCAGGTGCAGTTGTTCCCGCAAAAATTGATGGTTTTCCAGGCTACCAGGTTCCATTAGCTGACAAAATAAAGAACAGCGTAGGCATCAGTACAGGAGCTGTCGGTTTAATTACGCAGGCTGTCCAAGCGGAGGAAATATTAAAAAACAACAGGGCAGACCTAATTTTCATCGGAAGGGAATTGCTGCGTGACCCTTATTGGGCTTTAAGGGCCGCTTCGCAGTTAGGGGTTATGCTTGAAGTACCATTCCAGTACGATAGGGCTTGGAATGAGGTTTTGCATGCCGGTAATAGGTCAATCCAACAGATATGGGTTCCGGGTAAGGAATCGTTGGTGCCAAAGGAACTTCAAAAATTATAGCAAATCCCATACGATCTGCAGTTTTACTGCCTAATTGTTTCCAACGACAATAGCAAAGAGTATCTAGCTGATAAATACCTAAATAATTGGGAATAAGATTTACTTTAGTATGGACGGTGTTTCGAAATAGGGAACATCGAAAGTGTCTTGTTAATCGAATACATTGAATACTTGACTTATAATTTGCGGATTTGGATAAAATAAAATTGAATTTTAGGATTGTATAGAAGACACCTCTTCTTTTAGGTAGAGATTTTTCGACAATCTCACAGTACCAAAGAATGAGGTGTTTTTTGTATTTATGCAGCATTTGTCAAGGAACATTTTTATAAACCAAAAGAGCATACAGACACTAGTGATACTCTAGTTATTTAAGGCGGAGTTTTATTTTTTAAATAGTTACAATTGATTTCGGTTGGTTGTATCGCTGGCTATCTACTAGCAAAGGAACAGTTTTTAACTTAATAATTGTTAAGTAATAAAATGGATTTTATATAGCTTAGCTCCGTGTCAAATTTGAAGGGGGTTGGTCTAGTAATGAGCAAAAAAATCTTTACAAAGGTATTGCAGGTTGGAATTGTGGTAGATGATGTTGAAGCATTTATTAAAAAATATGAAGAAGATTACGGTATCGGTCCATGGGAAGTAAAGTATTATAATAAAGAAAATACTAAGGTACACCAAGAAGAGAAACAATTTTCTATTAAAGTAGGATTTGCTGATCTTGATAATATTCAGTTCGAATTAATTGAACCACAAGATGAAACAAGCGTTTACGCTCAGTTTTTACGAGAGAATGGCCCTGGACTGCATCACATTGCGCTTGATACGAATGGTCATGATGAAGTATGTCAAGAAATGGAGAAAAGGGGAGTTCCGGTCATTCACAGTGGAGAAAGCCAGAGGGGTACATTCACCTACCTGGATCTAAGAAAAGAGTTAGGGTTTATTGGCGAAATTTATAAGTAAATCTTATGAATCTATCCATATAGCTCCTTTATTTAACTAGTTATTTAATTATATCAGTTCACAACTTTACTTTCATCGGATTCAAAGCGACTGATTCATGCGGACTCCAGTTTCTAGTTGACTTTGACCAGTATTCTGGCTGTTTTTGTATGGCAGTTGATAGACTTCATGTCTTTTATTAAGTACATCAATATGGTCATCCATGTGCCGTTGTTCTGGAGTAACGAAATTTATTACGCTATGTTCATGCGTGTACCAATGAATGAACCTTTAGACCCGTAATCGAACGTCCTCAATTGGTTCGAATCCATCATAGGGGAACTCTGGTCGATATTTAAGTGTCCGAAAGAGAGCACAGAATACGGATTATCATTACTCACCCGAGTTCTAGAATCAGAGCTTTGGGTACCTAATTTTTCAAGTAACACTTGAAGTGTTGCTGCTTTCAGTGGGCTTCCGTTATCGGATAGTAAGACAAGGGGAGCCCCGTTTGTTTTTTCTAATAATAGTTTTTAATTTTATACTTCAACAGCATGAGCTGCATCTTCTATTTCTCAAACTTCTCAACTAACAATCTTTCGGCTAAACAAATTAATAATTAAGTTAAGCTTAGTATAGATACCTCTATTAGCTCCTTTCAACCCAGTAATATCCCAGTCTATACTTGATTAGGAGTAGTTGCTAAATAACTATCGGGTAATTTCATCTCTGGTCTTTTACTTCGTCCGTAATGCTGTTACATTTCTCTTCACGTACTATCTGATAAAACGTTGATTCAGAGGCGATATAAATCGAATCATCTGCTAGTATCGGCACGGTCTGTGAAGGGGTAAATTAACAAACTCCTCTTTGAACACTACTAGAAACTTATTTTCGCCACTCCAGCGAACTGAAGTTTATCCAATTCCGAGTGTTGCATTTCTTCAATACGCATTTTTCTCTATTGATATTTTCGCAATGCTGACTTTAGCGCGTTTTCTGAAGAAGAAAAACGAGGATGTGGTACAGACAAATCCAAGGTTTTAAAAAATATCTTACTCCAAGTAGAAAACTCCAAAGCTCGGAGGATATCGAACAACCAAAAACTCTGTCACGATGATTTACGCAACAGCTAACAAGCTAATGATTTAGGTAGGACCCCATGAGCAAAGGTGGTCCACTCCAAAGATAGTCTGTATTTACTACACTAATTAGATAGAGATATTTTGGGTTATGGGGAATAGGACCTCAATAACCTGAATATTTCAAACTACATTTGTTCCAATTAGAAATCGACCCCTTGAAAAGGTAATTAATTTTCTCTTTTAGAGTCTATCGTTTTTATTTTGAAACAGTGTATTTATTTTCTTATTTAAAAATTAAATGATCAGGAGGAGATTAACATAGGAAGATTAGCAGGGAAGGTTGCTTTGATTACTGGGGCAGGAAATGGTCAAGGCTCTATGGAAGCCTATTTATTTGCAAGGGAAGGTGCAAAAGTCATTGCAACAGATATTGCTTATGAAAACGTAAAAATAGTTGTAAACAAGATTAATAGAGAATTTGGTGAAGTAGCTATGGCGATGAAGCATGATGTCTCTTCAGAGGACGATTGGAAACGAGTGGTGGTGGAAGGTGTAAATAGATTCGGTACTATTACTGTGCTGATTAATAATGCTGGTGTTTTAAGCATGGACACCTACGAGGAAGTAACACATGAAAATTGGACAAGGGTAATGGACATAAACGCCTGGGGACAATTTGTAGGTATGAGATCAGTTGTTCCTTTTATGAAGGAAGCGGGAGTAGGCTCCATTGTTAATATTTCTTCACTAGCTAGTCTGGTTTCTGTTCGCCAATTTAATGCCTATACGGCATCGAAAGGAGCAATCGAATCACTAACAAAAACGGCTGCGACCGAATTAGGAGGATTTAATATTAGAGTAAACTCCGTTCATCCGGGTTCTGTTAAAACGGACATGTTCACGGCCGTTTATGATGATGAGGCGGCAATGGAAAAAAGAAAAAATAACTATCCACTTAAAAGGATAGGAACACCCGAGGATATAGCATATGGAGTTTTATATTTAGCAAGTGATGAATCCTCCTATGTAACCGGAATTGCTCATGTGATTGACGGCGGTATCTTGGCTCAATAGAAACAACTCAAATTACATCTAAATAGAGGAGAAAGAAACAAAAATGTGCTTTTGATTATTTAGGACGTAAAAAAAAATATATAATTAATCCACATGTTCTGTGCAAAATACTATTTTTATATGATTGTTGAATGCTTAGCGTGGTAGAATACACGCAAAATTATTTGAATATTTGGTCGATAGTAAAATTTTAAATATAGGAAGTTTATAGGAAAGGAATTTATAGAAAGCAATTTTCACCAGTCCGTTTTCTTCAAGGTAAACAAAGATTATGCCACTTAGAAAATGTTGCACGCTTAGTAATGATTAAAGCTAATTATTGCATGGATGATTGAACTAAATAAGGAGGTTTTTTTATGGGAGGAAAAAAATGTTCATTTCTAATTTGTGGTTTCATCGCTTTTCTTTTGCTAATAGCAGGTTGTAGTTCTTCCAATGCAGAAGATACAGGAAGTCAAACTAATGAAAGCAGTGAGGAGAAGTATACATTTAAAGTGGCCACTGTATCTGTGCCAGATGATCCAGATTCTGTATATATCTATAAAGCATTTATGGATAAAGCTACAGAGTTAACAGATGGAAGACTGCAATTTGAATGGTACCCTTCTCAACAATTAGGGCAAATGGCAGATTATTTAACTTTAACAGCGGATGGGGTAGCAGATATTGGGATGTTTTCAGCTAGTGTATTTCCTAGCGAATTATCACTAGCAAATAAGATAACAGCTTTACCTGGGCTATATGCAAATGCATATGAAGGAACCATGGCGTTTCATGCAGTAAGTCAACAAAGTCCAATGATTGATGAGTTCTTAAGTCATGGTGTAAGACCTTTGCTAGCAGTTACTACTCCAACCTTTAATTTTTATTCTAAAGAAGTAGAAATTAATGTTCCATCCGATTTAAAGGGCAAAAGAGTCAGAACAAGTGCGGGTACTTTATCAGAAATTATCCAACATGCTGGAGGAACTCCTGTGGGTATACCATCTACAGAAACCTATGAAGCATATGACAAAGGCGCCGTTGATGTGCTGCACCATTACGCTGCATCTGATGTAGCACATGGAATAAGGGAATTAAGTAACTGGGGTAGTATGAACCTAGGTTTCTCAGCGGGAACAACTGGTTTTATCATTAGTGAAAAATTATGGGGAACTTTACCTAAAGATATTCAGGAAGCCTTGTTAGAAGCGGGAGACTATGTAGCAGAAAATGGTTCAAAGTCATGGGACAAAGACACTGTGGATAGAGAACAAAGATGGATTGAAGATGGGGATGTGCCATTACATGACGTAACTGATGCTGAAAGAAAAGAATGGCAAAAATTCTTTGGAGAATTTGAAAAACAATTTCTAGCAAAACAAGATAGTGATTTTGAAAAGGTTCTAGAACAGTTTAAGGAAGAAGTAGCCAAATTAAAAGAGTGATTTTATTATACTAAGGAGTTGTTTTATGATGCAAACGACAAAAACAAAGTATACCAGTCTTTTCGAGATTGCTAAAATTAATGGCTTAAATCTGAAAAACAGAATTACTATGTCGCCGATGTGAATAATTTTAGATAATTCTGATGTGTCTCTAAATGATATGATGAGAAATTTAGGGAATTAGCGAGGAAAAAATACGATAACAAATAACTTTATATTTTGATAAATGAGGGGTGATAAAGAGATGACAAGACAATTTTCACTGTCGTACCTTACTGCACTCAACTGTTCTCCTCCTGAGATGGTATATATTGCTGAGCGGTCAGGATATGATTTTGTTGGTTTTAGATCGATAACTCCTAATAATCCTAAATTTTCTGTTTCAGGTCTTGAATTATCTATGTCCAAAGATAAGGAGATGTTCCGTAAAACGAAAACTGCACTTGATGAAACGGGACTAAAAGTTCTCGATCTTGAGGTGGTAGTTATTTATGATGATTTCGAACCAAAAGAATATCTTCCCGACTTTGAAGCTGCAGCGGAATTGGGTGGGCGGCATGTTCTTACTATTGTAAGGACAAGTAATCGTAATCATGCAATCGAATGCTTTAAGGAGCTTTGTGATTTAGCAAAACCATTTGGTCTAACAATAGATTTAGAATTTGTTCCTTGGTTTAATGTCTCAACACTTAAGGAATCCATTGACATTGTCGGCTCCGCAGGATGTGATAATGGAGGAATCTTAATTGATCCTCTTCACTTTCATCGTTCGAAAATTGGACTTGAGGAGTTGGACGAGGTACCACGTGAATGGTTTCATTATGCCCAAATTTGCGATGCACCTATGAATATCCCAACTAAAGAAGAAGAGTTAATCTATACTGCAACCAAAGAACGTTTGTATGTAGGTGAAGGCGGTATTGACGTCTCAGCTATTTTAAAAAAATTGCCAAATATCCCATATGCCATTGAGATACCACATGTAAAACGGATCAAGGAATTTGGTGTTGAAAAGTATGCAAGAAACTGTTTGCAAACTGCAAAAGAGTATCTTAATCAGGAAATTGGAACCTACTAAAATTGATTATTAGAGACACAAAAGAAATTAAGAAATGGAGTGAATGATATAAAAGCAATGGTTTTTTATGGTCCGAAGGATGTAAGGGTTGAAGATGTAGCAGAACCTGAAGTAAAACCGGGTACAGTAAAAATCAAGGTCAAATATGCAGGTATTTGTGGAACAGATTTACATGTTTATCGTGGAGAAAAAAAAGATCGGTGCAAAAACACCTAATATATTAGGTCATGAATTTACTGGGGAAATAGCAGAAGTTGGCGAAGGTGTTACTCATTATAATGTTGGAGATAGAGTTGTTGTGGAAAACTTTTGGGGGTGCGGTGAATGTATCTATTGTAAAGAAGGTGAATATTATGCTTGCCAACATCTCGAAGCATACGGTCTCCAACATCCGGGAGGCTTTGCGGAATATGTTGTTGTAAGAGAAGATAAGTTATTCTTACTTCCTGATCATTTGAGCTATGAAATAGCTGCTGTCATCGAACCAGCATCAGTTGCCATGCAAGCAGTAAAATCAAGCCCTTTAAAAATCGGTGACAAAGTCGCAATATTTGGGGCAGGACCTCTTGGCTCACTTATCGCTCAATGTGCAAAAGCTGCAGGTGCTAGCCAAATTATCGTGGTAGAAATACAAGAAAAACGCCGACGGATTGCATTGGAAATGGGCGCTGATTATGTAATTAATCCAAATGAAGAAGATCCAGTTAAAAAGATTCGAGAATTAACAAAGGACGGTGTCGACGTCGCCTTTGATGCCGCAGGTGTTCAAGATACCTTTGTTGCTGCTCTAGATAGTGTCAAACCTAAAGGAGAACTAATGGTAGCTGCAGTTTTTGCTAAATCAGTATCTTATATGCCATTTTTACAGCAAAAAGGGGTAAAGAAAATCAATACTACTAGGGGGAACTATAACATGTTTCCTAAGGTAATTGATTTATTGTCTAAAGGATCTATTTCAGTGAATCCCATTATTACGAGTAAAATTAGCCTAGAAAATATAGACGAGTTGGGCTTCAGTAAACTGGTTTCTGAAGAAGGAGAATGCAAAATTATCGTTTCACCAGAAAAATAACCTTTTATATAACTATAGTTTAATTATCTTCTTATATTTATATATCTCAATGGAGTAGTCAATGGAAATGGACAATTTTTATATTTTGGGAGGAGATTGTTTGAGAGCAATGCTTTATTATGGTTCAGAAGACGTAAAGATTGAAGAAATTCCTGAACCAAAAGTAATACCTGGTACAGTTAAAGTTAAAGTTAAATATGCAGGTATTTGTGGAACAGACACACATGAATATCATGAACAAATGTATGTGACGCAAATACCTATGATTTTAGGTCATGAATTTACTGGTGAAGTTGTTGTAGAACCTATTTGGGGATGCGGTGAATGTGTGAGTTGTGAAGATGGTTACTACAATACATGCGAACGCCTTCAAGCTTACGGTCTTCACCATCCAGGAGGTTTTGCAGAATACGTTGTTGTAAATGAAAAGAATTTATTATTGCTTCCTGATCAATTGAGCTATGAATTAGCTGCTCTTGTAGAACCAACAGCAGTTGCCCTGCAAGCCGTAAAAACAAGCACATTAAAAATCGGTGACAAAGTGGTTGTTTTTGGTGCAGGACCAATTGGTATGCTAATTACTCAATGTGCAAAAGCATCAGGTGCGAGTCAAATTATCGTTGTAGAAATTGAGGAGAAAAGACAACAATTAGCACTAGAAATGGGGGCTGATTTTGTAATAGATCCTACAAAAGAGGATGCTGCCCAAAAAATCAAAGAACTTACAACTAAAGGTGCTGATGTTGCTTTTGAAGCTTCCGGAGCAGAACCTGCTTTTCGTACAGGACTTGATTGCCTTAGGCCAAACGGGGAGCTAATGATTGTTAGTGTATTTAAGAAACCAGTAACTTATAGCCCTCTTTTACAACAAAAAGGGGTGAAAAAAATTCATACTTCCAGAGGCTACAATAATCTTTTTCCTGAAGTTATAGCCTTATTAGTAAAAGGGCTTATTAATGTAAAGCCCATCATTACTAGCAAAATCAAATTAGAAGATGTCGTAGAATTAGGATTTAATAAATTAACAATTAGTAAAGACGAATGCAAGATATTGATTTCTCCTGAAATGAAATGATATAGTGCAGCGGAAATGGAGGCGTTTGATTTATGAGAAATGATGGACCCTTTCCAAATCCATTTAATAATGGCTCTATTCAACAGTTATGTTACACGGTCAGCAACTTAGAAGAAGCTGCAAAACAGTGGTCAGCTCTCTTCGGGGCTGGCCCGTTTTTTGAACGTCTTCACCGTCCAGTCGGTGAATTGAGTTACAATGGCGAGAAAGTTACCCTAGACCATTCGCATGCGCTAGGACAGTGGGGACCTATCCAGATCGAGTTGTGGCAACAACACTGCGATAGTCCGGCAGGCTTGAAAGCGATGAGTACAATTAAAGAAGGTTTTGGACAGCTTCAGCATATTTGCTATACAGCAAGAGATTTTGACAAAGAGATTATGCGAATGGAAAGACTTGGATTTCCTGCCGTCTGGAAGTGTACTGCTCAAAGTGGTATGAGGGTAGTCATGATTGATACAAGAGAAGTAACAGGTGCAATGACTGAAATATATGAAGAAAATGAACAGGTGAAAAAGTTATATGACATGGTTGCAATGGCAGCAGAGGGATGGGACGGAACGAGACCCTATCGGAAAGAGGAAGAACTTCCTGAATTATAGTAGTAGTCTCTAATTCAGGTTACACTTGCAATGTTTTATTAGAGTTATAAGAATTAGAAATTCGTTGGATTTGGTAGGAGAGGAGTAATCTAATGTTTGGACTTGAAGGAAAGAAGGCAATAGTAACGGGTGCAGCTCGTGGTCTAGGCAGGGGAATGGCTTATGCCTTGCACAAAGCCGGAGCCGATGTTGTTTTGGTTGATATTCTTGATGAAGTCGAAAATACGAAGCAGAAATTTATATCTAACGCATCAAATGTATATGCACTAAAAGGAGATTTATCTAATAGTGAAGGACGACAGTTATTATTTCAAGAAGCTGTCCAGCTGTTAGGAGGAGAACTGGATATTCTAGTTAATGCAGCTGGGGTAAATATAAAAGGTCCTAGTACTGAATTCCCAATGGACTCTTGGTATAAAACACTGGAAATTAATGTAACTGCAGTCTTTGAGCTAAGTAAATTAGCGGGTCAGATTATGGTGGAGAAAAAGAAAGGGAAAATCATTAATATTGGTTCAATTACAAGTTTCACCGGTCATATTAATGGAACTGCATATTCTGCTAGTAAAGGTGCCATTTCGCAAATCACCAAATCATTGTCAAATGAATGGGCAAAATATGGGATTCAAGTGAATGCTATAGCTCCTGGATGTATAGAAACAGAGATGACCAAGTCATTGTCTAATGACCAAGTTCGATATTCTGAACTAACTTCAAGGATTCCTGCAGGCAGATGGGGTACCCCAGAGGATTTTGAAGGGATAACAGTCTTTTTAGCTTCTGACGCTTCAAACTATATTACGGGCACTATTATTCCAGTGGATGGTGGCTATCTGGCTAGATAAATTCCTAAAGTTATATAAATAATAGAATTGAAGTTATAGTAGAAAAATTTATTAATCTATAATAATTCAATATGATGTTAACAACCTCGTTATTTTTGCCGAGGTTGTTTGTATGTCTGATACTAAATAATTGAAAAGAATTTAAGGTTATTTTGTAAGTTTTTAATTCATAATTGCTCCTTTTTTATCGGTAATTGGTAGGAAAACATGAGGATAAAGCAATCCATAGACATGTTCACGGCTATCGAATCTCTATAGCTAAGAAAATTTAATACGCAATCAAATGGATAACAAAATTGGTAGAGAGTTTCTTGGAATAGATATTTGAATATTCATATTAGTGTGATAGTATTGTTTTAGATAGTTATTTTTCGATAACTATTATCGTATATCGGTAATTATGATACTTCCAATAGGTTAGTAGAGGTTTAATAATTAGGAGGGGAAAAAGGGATGGAATATGTACAAAACAAGGGTTCAATGGCAGAGAGCAATTATGCAAACCTATTAGAGCCTGGATACATTGGAAAAATGAAATTAAAAAACCGAATGATCTTATCACCAATGGGTACCTTCTTAGATAATCCAGATGGCACTTTCTCTCAAGCACAAATCGACTATTATGAGGCTCGCGCAAAGGGAGGCGTAGGCATGGTCACTGTCGAGGCTCAATATATTACAAACAAAACGGACCCATGGCTTCGCAAAAAAACAGCAGTTGATTCTGAGAAGCAGCTTAATGACTGGATGAAGCTTGCAGAAGTTGTTCATGCTCATGAAGCCAAAATCAGTTTGGAGTTAAGTATTGGTTTAGGAAGTAATTCATTTGGATTTGAAGATGGTGAAATGGTGTCAGCATCTGCTATTCCTGCAGGTAGAGTTCCAAATGTAATCTGTCGACCATTAACAGTCGAGGAGATTCAAGAGCTTGTAGCATCCTATGGAAGAGCTGCTAAAAGGGCAGCACAAGCGGGAATCGATTGCCTTCTTATCCATGCACATGCTGGGTATCTGCAAGATCAATTTTTGACACCTATTTGGAATAAACGAGAAGACCAATATGGTGGCAGTTTTGAAAATCGGATGCGTTTTCTCACAGAAACGTATTACGCCATTCGAAATGAAGTAGGTCATGATTTTCCTATTGCGGTTCGACTTGGGGCTTACCACGATTTTTCTGGTGGAAGAACGTTAGAAGAAGGGGTTGAAATTATTAAGTATTTGGAGAATTTGGGAGTGGATGCATTTGATATCGATATCGGATGCTTGGAGCGCAAGCAATGGATTACTCCCACGATTTATCATGGTCTTTCTAGCATGGCACACGCTGCAGCTGCAGTTAAAAAAGAGATAAAGGTACCGGTCATAAATGCTGGAACACATTCTCCGGAATCCGCGGAACAGCTACTAAGAGAGGGACTAATCGATTTCGCCCAATTTGGACGTCCATTGATTGCCGATCCAGAGCTGCCTAATAAACTTTATAACTCCCAACCTGAAGAAATCAGACCTTGTATTTTTTGTAACGAATTTTGTATTGGAAATACCCAAAAAGGGAAGGCAATTTCTTGTGCCGTTCACCCTCAAGTAAACTATGAATCCCATTATCCTAAGGAAGCAGCAAAAGGAATACATCCTGATCAAAAAGTAGAAATACCCCAAAAAATATTTGTTATAGGTGGAGGCCCAGGAGGGATGGAAGCAGCAAGAACAGCCGCTACTAGGGGTCACGAGGTAACCATTTTTGAAAAAGGTGATAGACTTGGTGGTTTGCTCAATGTAGCTTCTCAACTTTCATATAAGGGGAGATTGAAGAAGTTCATCACTTGGCAAGAGCGCGAACTCCAAAAATTAGGTGTAAAGATAATATTGAATGAAGCTATCAATGAAGATTCTCCGGAACTAATGGACGCGGATCATATAATTGTTGCTCTTGGGGAGGAACAGGTTACTCCAGAAATGAAAGGAATAGAACTAGAACATGTCGTTCATGTGACTCAAGCTTATCTCTATCCTGAATTAATTAAAGGAGAAAAGATTTTGATTGCTGGGGTAAATATTGATGGCTGTGACCTAGCCCTAGAACTGGTTATGAAAGGGAAGGATGTAACCATCGTGGAAAAGGACGATAAACTTGTGCCAGAGGCTTTAGCAGATAATCGCGATCCATTAATGTATAAATTCGAGGACTATAATGTAAGCGTTTTAACAAACCACGAGGTGGTCGAATTTACTGCAAAAGGTCTTATTGCACGGGTTTCCTCTGGAGAAATTATTGAAATAGCAGCAGATACCATTATCACTGCATTCGGAAGAAAAGCTGAAAGTAGACTTGCAAATAAGATTTGTGAGAAATTCAGCAATGCCATTCCATTAGTCATTGATCATCCTGTAAGTGTTACTGGCAGGGCTGTCCACGCTGGATTTAAGGCTGCGCTATCTATATAGGAATGTCTGTTGTTCACTTAAACCCCAATTAAAAACCAATAATACTAAAAAAATTAAGGAGTGTTTAAATGTTAGGGAAAAAATTACTTTTAATCAGTTGTTTAATAGCTTTCTTTTTACTAATTACAGGTTGTAGTGCTTCCAATGCAAAAGAGATAGGAAGTCAACCAAATGAAAGCAAAAACGGAAGTACTGAGCCGGAGTATGAATTTAAAGTTGCGACTCCATCAATACCAGAAGATCCTGATTCTGTATTTATCTATAAAGCGTTTATGGATAAGGCAACGGAGTTATCAAATGGAAAAATTCAATTCGAGTGGTATCCTTCCCAACAGTTAGGGGCATCTGCAGACTATATAACTTTAACAGAAGGTGGAGTAACAGACATAGCGATGTTTACTACGAGTGTATATCCTAGTGAACTTTCTCTTGGGAATAAAGTAACTGCGTTGCCTGGAATATATGAAAACTCTTATGAAGGTTCAATGGCTTTTCATGCTGTAAGCCAACAAAGTCCAATGATTGATGAGTTCCTAAGTCATGGTGTAAGACCTTTGGTAGCGACTACTACACCAACCTGGAATTTTTATTCAAAAGGAGTAGAAGTGAAGGTTCCATCAGATTTAAAAGGATTAAGAGTTAGGACAAGTGCAGGCACACTATCTGAGATTATGAAAATGGCAGGAGGAACTCCAGTGGGCATACCATCATCGGATATTTATGAAGCCTATGACAAAGGAGCCGTGGATGTCCTTCACCAGAATCCGCAATCAGATACAGCATATGGGATTAGAGAATTGAGTGAATGGGGAACCAGGGGCCTTGGTTTTTCGGCAGGAACAACGGGTCTTATAATTAGAGAAGAGTTATGGCAGTCTTTACCGGAAGATATTCAAAAAGTGTTGATGGAAGCAGGTAACGATGTAGTAGCAAATGGTTCAAAGGGATGGGATAAGGACAATAAGGATAGAGAAAAAAGATGGATTAAAGATGGAGATGTACCTTTACATGATATGACTGATAAAGAAAAAGAAGAGTGGGGTAAATTCTTTGAAAAATTTGAACAACAATTCATAGAAAAACAAGATGGGGAGTTTAAAACAGTTTTAGAACAGTTTAAAGCAGAGGTAGCTAAAGCAAGAGAGTAGTCTGTTTAATTATCCGTATTTTATGAACAATTAAACACTAAAGGTAATAGTTATTGTGTATTGCCATAATCGTCTTTTGGGACAAAAAATTATTATATTACTGATGATACTTAAGTTTATATGGAATTTTATGGATTGTAAAAGGTTTAATTAGGAGGGGCTGTTGAGAGTGATCATTAAGAGCAGGGGGAAGTATTTTGAAGAATTGAGTATTGGCGACATTTATGAGCACGCGATTACCAGGACAGTAACCGAAACAGATAATTTGTTGTTTACCACTCTTACACATAATCCGCAGCCATTGCACCTAGTTGTTGAATTTGGGAAGTCTTCGATAAATGGAACGACGATTATCAATAATTTTTTTACTATGGCTTTTGTTGTCGGTGTTTCGGTTTCTGACTTAACTTTGTTTACCACTTTAGCCCATCTAAATTATGAAGATATCAACTGCCCTATTCCTGTACGAATTGGAGATACTCTTAGAGGGGAAACTGAAGTAATCGATAAAAAGGAATCTGAAACAGAAAATGATAGAGGGATGGTATGTTTTGAACACCGCGGCTTCAATCAAAAAGGGGAATTGGTCTGTAAGATTAGACGTGTGGCTTTAATGTTGCGAGAAAGATAGAAAAGGAGGTCTTATAAATGTTTTGATTTTAATTTTATCCTAGAATCTAATAAATAGTTTAAGGCAATGAAAATATTATTCCCCCGGTTTACATTCATCCTGAAGTAAACTGAGGGAATGATATTTAAATGAATGTTTGCTCAGGGTTGAGCTTTATTTGTAAAAAAAAGGGATTGGAGAATTGTCTATGGATATCTCTAAACCACGATTGTGGACAAAAGATTTTATTTTGATTACACTGACATCTTTTTTTATTAGTGTAATGTATTTTTTACTACTGACAACGATAACGCCATTCGTCATTGAAAAGTTCAATGCTTCAGAAAGTAAAGCTGGACTTACTTCGAGTATTTTTGTTCTGGGTATACTTATATCCCGTCTGTTTATTGGGAAATATCTTGAAATTATTGGTCGAAAAAAACTTTTTTATTTTGGTATATTAATGACCTTTTTTGCAACACTGCTTTACTTCCCAGTAGATAACTTAAATGTCTTAATTGTAATCCGTTTTGTTCATGGTGCATTCATGGGGATAGCGCTTGCAGTTATGCAAACAACTGTTATGGACCTTATACCAGACGAACGACGGGGAGAAGGGATTAGTTTTTATTCATTAAATTTTATCCTAGGAACAGCAAGCGGTCCCTTTCTTGGTGTGTACCTTAGTCAAATAGCGAATATACAGACGATTTTTATCGTTAGTATAATAATGACTGGCATTAGTGTTGTATTATCCAGTTTTACTACACTCCCAAAAGCAAGTATCACGAACGTACAGCTCGAAGAAATGAAAGGTTTTCATTTTAAGGATTTCGTTGAAGTAAAAGCTCTTCCAATTGCGGTCTTAATGGGTATCTTGGCTTTAACTTACTCTGGTATTCTCTCATTTTTAGCGTTATATTCCATGGAAATCAATTTAATGACTTCAGCAAGCTTCTTTTTCATTGTTTATTCTGTTATCGTTCTTATTACTCGACCCATCACTGGCAGTATACTAGATAAAAGAGGAGACAATGTTGTCATGTACCCAGCTATTATTCTCTATTCAGCTGGTTTATTTGTTTTGAGTCAAGCGGAACACGGCTTTACATTACTAATTGGAGGAGTATTAATAGGGCTCGGATTTGGGAATTTGCAATCCTCTTTACAAGCGGTCGCAATAAAAAAGACCCCTCGTTATCGAGTAGGACTTGCGGTTTCAACCTTCTTTATCGGTCATGATATTGGGGTAGGTATTGGGCCCTTTCTTCTTGGATATCTCCTTCCGATCATCGGTTATCGAAATTTATATTTAACTTTAGCAGTTATTGTTTTTGCTTGTGTGTTTTTATACTATGTGATGCATGGGAATAAGAGTGCATTCAATAAACAAATATCCTCGCAAGTATAATTGGTTAGGCTATGGGCTGGAAGAGAATGAGAAAAAGCGCACTATTTTTCGTTCCCTCGACAAGTGTTAGATGTGTTATAAAACAAAGGTTCTAAATATTATAAAAATGGTTTGCGCACGCTTCGGCTATATGTTAATATATTAATAAGATACCGAGGTATGGTTAATAGAACCGATATACGATAACTATTAATAAAAATAGAGAAATATTATTCTATTATTATTAATATGTATATTTATGGTGGGAAAGGGGATTTATTTCTATAATATTAACCAATTAATTACAGTGAAACAGCCTTGCAATATTTGCAATATCTTATTCGATTATACAGTTTAGAAGGGAGCGAGTGAAAATGGTAGTTAAAATTGAGATGCCAAAATTAAGTCTTACTATGTCAGAGGGAACTGTTTTACATTGGATGAAGAAGGTCGGCGATCACGTAAAAAAGGGAGATGCAATTGTTGAGGTAAGCTCAGACAAGGAAGTTTGTGAATTAGATTCGCCAGAAGACGGGATATTACTCGATGTTACTGCCATTGAAGGGGAGTCTGTGGCATGCCATGAGGCGCTAGCATACATCGGTCAACCAGGTGAAAAAATCCTGGCTATAAATAACTCCTCAGAAGTAGGAGCTAATGAACCTAACAATGTAGAAACCTCAAGGGATACAAATCAGTCTTCAACAAATCAAGCATCTTCGACTTCGGAAAAAGTTAAGATAAGTCCAGTTGCACGTAAAATGGCAGCTGAAGCAGGTTTAGATATTCAATTAATTGTGGGAACAGGACCGAATGGAAGAATCTCTAAAGAAGATGTAGAAAAAGCGATAAACGAAAGAAGCAGCGAATCAGATAAGGCGGCAACATTAGAGCCGGTTTCAAGTACAACAGTAAAGGAAAAGGATCTTGTAACAAATACGGAAATAATTCCAGTTAACGGAATTCGGAAAGTGATCGCAAATCGAATGCAGGAAAGTCTTCAAAATAGTGCACAATTAACTCACCATCTGAAGGTAGATATTACTGAACTGTTATCTTTGAAAAAGAAAATGGCAAAGCAGGTAGAAAAGAAGCATAATAGCAAGTTTACATTGACTGATTTTATCGCTCGAGCGGTTATTCTCTCTTTGCAGGAGCATAAACAAATGAATAGTGCTCTCATTGATAATCAAATTCACATTCACAATAATGTCCATTTAGGTATTGCAGTGGATGTGGAAAACGGGCTGGTAGTTTCGGTTGTTAATCATGCAGACTCAAAATCGCTAGTAGAACTCTCTCATTCTATAAAGGAATATTCGCAGTTAGCAAAAACAAAACAATTAAAGTCTGATCAAATGAAGGGCTCTACCTTTACAATTAGTAATCTTGGAAGTTATGGAATAGAATATTTCACGCCAATTCTAAATTCACCTGAAACTGGAATTTTGGGTATAGGGACTGCACAAGAAACCCCTGTATTTATCGGTGAACAAGTACAAAAACGAATTCTTTTACCTTTAAGTCTTACATTTAATCACCAAGTAGTGGATGGGGCTCCAGCCGCCCAATTCCTACAAACCCTTAAGAGTTATTTAGAAGAGCCTATTAATTTATGTTTATAGGGAGGAAAGAAATGAATACAGTTGTAGTGATTGGTGGGGGACCTGCGGGGTATGTAGCTGCAATTACGGCAGCACAACAAGGCAGTAAAGTGATTCTTATTGAAAGCCAGGAACTTGGAGGTACTTGCTTAAATGAGGGGTGTATGCCAACCAAAGCACTACTCGAAAGTGCTACTAGGTTTGAACAAATCAAGAATGCTCATTTGTTTGGAATTAATATAAAAGCAGATGCAGCCGAAATAAATTGGCCTGTCGTTCAACACTATAAAAATAGTGTTACAGAAAAGCTGGTACAAGGAATTAGTTACTTAATGAAAAAGAATAAGATTGAGGTTATTAATGGTGAGGCTTCATTTCTGGATAGCCGAGCAATTTCAGTGCGAAATAAAAATGGATTACAGAAAATCCTCTTTGATAAAGTTATCATTGCTACAGGATCTGAAACCGTTACTCTTCCTTTTGCTACATTTGATGAATGGGTGATTGATAGCCGCCAAGCTTTGACTCTTCCTGAAATACCGTCCTCACTTTTAATCGTTGGGGGTGGTGTAATAGGCTGTGAATTTGCCAGTATTTACGCTCGTCTAGGAACAAAAGTAACAATAGTAGAAATGGAAAATCAACTTCTTCCAGGTGAAGACCGCGATATTGTTTCTATTTTAGAAAGCAGCTTGAAAAAGTCAGGTGTTTCTATTTATTGTTCTTCAAAATTGAAGCAATTGGATAAGAGCAACAACCAGGCTATCATTGAGACTAATAATGGTTTGATTGAACTAGAGCCTTCTCAAGTTTTAATAGCCGTTGGTCGAAAACCAAGGGTGACTGGTTTGAATCTAAATAATATTGGGTTAGATTTGGATGAACAACAAGGGATCAAAGTAAATGAATTTATGCAAACCAACATTCCATGGATTTACGCGTGTGGGGATGTAATTGGGGGAGTGCAATTAGCACATGTAGGGTTTCATGAGGGGAAGATTGCAGCGTTGCATGCTTGTGGGGATAATGAAAGCGTTAACTATCGCGCAGTTCCTCGTTGCGTCTATACTTCTCCTGAGATTGCTAGTGTGGGTTTAAATGAAAAGCAGGCAAGAGATAAATATGGTGATATTAGAATTGGTCAATTCTCATTTTCGGCAAATGGGAAAGCTTTAATAATTGGAGAACAAATAGGGAAAGTGAAAGTGTTAGTAGAACCCCAATTTAATGAAATTATTGGGGTCACTATCATAGGTCCACACGCAACGGAACTAATAGGGCAGGGAACTATTATGATGCAGGCAGAGATGACTATTGAATCCATGGAAAGCTTTATAGCAGCTCATCCAACATTATCAGAAGCAATTCATGAGGCCTTGCTGAGTGCACTGGGACAGCCTGTACATTCATAACTAATTTTCTCATGGTTAAGATATCACACAAATTGCAGGAGAAGTCCAAGAGTTCTTGGACTATGAAATTGTAGCTAAGTCATCTATTTTTTAATCACCATTCAATTTTCTTTATGTAGGGAAGTAGTTACCTCCTATTTATTAACTTATAAAAATAAAGTTGAAATCAACTCAAAACAATTGAAGCTGTGATTGGAAATAGTAAAAGTATAGTGTACTTACAAGAGAGTCGGTGGTAGGTGTAAACCGATAGACACGTATTTTGAACTCGTCCATGAGCTACTCCCTGAACCTTTTAGTAGGGGATGTCGGAATCCACCGTTATAGGGATAGACAGTTTTTTCTGTCATTAAGTGGAACAATGGATAATCATCTGTTCAATTAGAGTGGTACCGCGAGAACAATCTCGTCTCTATGAAGTAATTCATTAGAGGCGGGATTTTTTACGTCCAAATCGAGCTTTCACAATGATGAAAAGGGGTTTTGAAAATGGAACGGAAAATTTGGGTATTTGACACAACCTTAAGAGATGGGGAACAAGTGCCAGGCGCTAAGTTAAATCTATATGAAAAAGTAGAAATTGCTCAACAACTCAAGAAACTTGGTGTGGACATTATTGAAGCGGGGTTCCCAGCCTCTTCACAAGGGGATTTTGAAGCAGTAAAAGCAGTTGCACAAAAAGTGGGTAACACAAGTGATATTATGATTACAGCGCTTGCACGTGCCGTTAAAGAAGATATTGATTCAGTATACAACTCAGTAAAATATGCAGAAAACCCTATGATTCACATGGTACTTGGAACGTCTGACATTCATGTTGAGAAAAAATTCAGCAAATCAAAACAACAAATTCTACAAACTGGTGTGGATGCAGTGAAATATGCAAAAACTTTAATGCCACAAGTGCAATATTCAACTGAAGATGCATCTCGTTCAGACTTTGAATATTTATGGGAAACGATTGAAGCCGTCATGAAAGCTGGTGCAACAATGATCAACGTACCGGACACTGTAGGTTTTGCGGAACCCGAAGAATTCGGTCAGATGATTTACAAACTAAATGACCGCATGAAAAACTTTAATCCAGACGTGCTACTAAGCATACACTGCCATAATGACCTTGGCATGGCCACAGCAAACACACTAGCTGCAATTAAAAACGGTGCAGACAAAATGGAATGTACAATTAACGGTATTGGTGAGCGTGCGGGTAACGCAGCACTTGAAGAAGTTGTTATGGCATTGAAAACTCGTGCATCTGTTTATAACGCGATTACAAATATTAATACAAAAGAAATTATGAACACTTCACGCCTTGTATCAAGCTTCATGGGGCTGGACGTGCAAGTGAATAAAGCAATCACAGGGGACAATGCATTTGCCCATTCTTCAGGAATTCACCAAGATGGTCTATTAAAATCTCGTGATGCATACGAAATAGTTCATCCTGAAGATGTCGGCCTAGATGATATGGAGCTAGTATTAACGGCGCGATCTGGTCGTCATGCGGTGAAAAATGCTTTGCAAACTCTAGGCTTCCACGACTTTGCTGAGGAAGAATTTGAAGCGATTTTCGAAAGTTTCTTAGCATTAGCTGACTCGAAAAAAGAAGTATACAATCACGATTTATATGTAATTGTGGAAGCATGTTATGAGCACTCAGAGAAAAATCATCCAAATGCGCAAAACTACTCAGCACAGTTTTATGATTTAGATGATTTGCAAGTTGTTAGCAACGCTACATTCCCATCTGCAAGTGTGAAAGTACACAAAGGAGAAGAAACGTTTAAATCAAGTGCAGTTGGATCTGGTCCAATTGATGCGCTATATTCAGCAATCGCAAATATTACAGATATTCCTGTGAAATTAGTAGAATATAATATTAATTCAGTTTCTCGTGGTCAAGAAGCCTTAGGGAAAGTCAAAATCGTAGTGGAGCATAAAGGGGAAAAATACACTGCTAAAGCTGTAGATACAGATATTTTAAAAGCAAGTGCATATGCATATATTAATGTCATCAATAGCATAATCGTAACACAAATTACTGCAGAACAAGATATTGAAAAATATACATTACAAGAAAATAATTACTAAAGTTTGTGAGTACTTTTTACGGGTACTAATTGACGCTAAACCGTGGGGCTGTCCCAAAAGTCATCAAGAATGACTTTTGGTCAGCCCTTTTTCTTTATATAAAACCTATAAGTTACTAATTGAAGCAGACATTAGTGGAATGAAAGTTTTTTCTACCAGCATTAAAATAGAACAAGTCGAATGACTGGCTTCAGATAGCTTTTTGCCGGAAATGAGAGTAGAATTCAAGCATTTTCCCTCTCACTCTTTTCTTAATGAATAATTCCTTTTCTAATTAATTCAGCGACCGCATGTACACGATTTTGCACTCCTAGTTTTTTGACAGCAGATTGGACGTATTGTTGGATTGTAAGTTCACTTATTCCCAATACACTCGCCATTTCTTTTGTCGTTTCTCCCCAAGAAATTCTTCTCATTACTTCCAATTCCCGTCTGCTTAAAAGTTGCGACGGCTGACGATTAGCTGTGTGCATAAATACTTTTCCAATTGATTTTCCAAAAAGCGTGAAATTGGATAGCATTTCTTTATCTATATTCGCCATTTGTTTAAACTCAGTTGTACAAATATATCCGAGGACAACGGAATCGACACATATTGGAGTAATAGCAATCGAATCATTTTTTGCAGTGACCATGTATTTACTATTTGTTTGCTTGAAAAAATCAATTCCGAAAGAGTACTTGGCCTTTCGTTCATGAATGGCCGAGTGAATAATTGGCAACGACCTGACATCATCTCTCATATCACGAATGTGTATTAATCCATTAGGAGTAATCGCAAGTATTCCCTCTGCTAAATACCCCAAAGGAGAATAGCGAAATAAATAGGAATTCAATACGGGAAAGAGTTCCATATACGACTTAAGAATAGTATACAATTGTTCTTCATGACTAGTAAGATCATCTAGTATTTGAATTTGATGTTTAAGAGTTTGAGAAAAAGTCATCCAGTCACTCCTTTTTAGGGATATGCTACTCATAAAATTGGGAATATTATAATTATACAGAATAACGTACTATAAAGATAGGAGGGAAAAGCTATAAAATTGGAAACTTTCGCAGTAATTAATATTATTTGACCAAACATTATTCTAATTTTAAGGGGATGAATCAAATGGAAAAAGTATTAGATCCAGTACAAGAAAGAATGATGAAAATTTTATCTGAACCAAAAAAAATGCTCATTAATGGTGAATGGGTAGCTTCCGCATCAGGTAAGACATTTGAATCCATTAATCCTGCAAATGGTCAAGTAATCGCAACAGTATACGAAGCTGGTGAAGAAGATGTGGATAAGGCCGTAGCCGCAGCAAAGGCAGCTTTTAAAGGTCCATGGTCACAGGTCTCTCCTGCTGAACGTTCCCGGTTAATTAATAAGCTTGCGGATTTAATCGAAGAACATCAAGATGAATTAACTTATCTTGAGACAATCGATTTTGGAAGTGTTGAAAGTCTCTCTCGTTATGGCTGGGTATTAGGAGCTGCGGACCATTTCCGCTATTATGCGGGCTGGGCAACCAAAATAAATGGTGAAACGATGACGTTAACAACAGGTGGGAATAAACACGCATACAGCATCAGACAGCCAATTGGCGTTTGTGGTCAAATAACCTCGTGGAATTTCCCAATACTGGGAGCATCTTGGAAATTAGCTCCTGCGTTAGCAGCTGGGAATACGTCGGTCTTAAAACCATCCCAATTCACCTCATTAAGTACATTGTATTTAGGTGAACTAATTAAAGAAGCCGGCTTCCCTGACGGAGTTGTCAATATTGTTACTGGCCCTGGAAGTGTAACGGGTGAAGCAATTACCAGCCACCCTGATGTCGAAAAAGTTGCCTTTACTGGTTCAACTTCTGTCGGTAAAGGGATTTTGCGCAAATCAGCTGATACCTTGAAGAAAGTTACATTAGAATTGGGAGGCAAATCACCACATATCATTTTTGCAGATGCAAATATTGAAAAAGCGGTTCAAAGTGCGTTTCTAGGTTTTACGATGAATCAAGGCCAGGTCTGCGCTGCTGGTTCTCGCGTTTATGTGGAAAGGTCTGTATACCAAGAAGTAACCGATAAATTAGTGGAAATGGCGAAGAACTTAAAAGTTGGCGATCCGTTTGATCCATCTTCAGAAATGGGGCCACTCGTTTCCAAAGAACAATACGAGCGGGTAACGAGTTATATTGAAATCGCAAAACAAGAAGGCGGAAAAATTTTGGTTGGCGGTAAAGCTCCAGCTGATAGCAGTCTCGCTAATGGTTATTACCTAGAGCCAACCATTATTGCAGAGTTGGATGAAAACTGCCGAGCTGTGAAAGAGGAAATCTTTGGTCCGGTTCTATGTATTCTTTCATTTGACGACGTCGATGAAGTCATCGAGCGTGGCAATTTAACAGAGTACGGACTGGTTGCAGGCGTCCATACTAGAGATATCAATAAAGCTCATAAAGTGATCAATGCACTTGATGCTGGTACAGTTTGGGTAAACGGCTACTATAATAGTAACTCGGCGATTCCTCTAGCTGGCTTTAAGCAAAGCGGAATTGGTGCTGAAATGGGTTACCCAGGAATTGAAATCTATACGAAGGCAAAGAGTGTCGTCATTGATTTAGATTGATATTTGTGGATGAGTAGAACAAGTAGAGAAGCAATTTTCTCTACTTGTTTTTATTTTGCGCTTGTAGTGAGGTGGAGTCTGGAGAGGGCCGGCGGCATAATCCCGAACTGACGGACAGAAAGGGGGTATAATCCTCTATTGAAATGGATGAGTTTGCGAGACATAACAAATTCGAATCAACATTACCAATATTTACAGCAGCTCGCTGTCCCTGTCGAACTTTTTTGAAAACATGTTCGGCTTTAAGCCAGGGCGTCGCTTTTGGGTCGTGGTGGCTGCGGTTGCTGCAATGTTCCTGATGCTCGGCGGCATTGTCGACCATCTCGGTATGGCAATGACTTTCCAAGGCGTCGCTTTAATGAGTTGGGCGTCGATTCTAGTAACAGATGCACTGATTCTTAAGAAATGGCTTAAAATCGGGCCAGGCTATTACGAATCAAGACAGAAAAATTTGTATAAATGGAATCCGGTCGGTGTTGTAGCGTTGACCGTGCCTACTGTGCTGGGGACGATTGCGGCGCTCGGCTATATGGGCACATTCCTCCAAATTACGGCAGCGTTTTTCGCAGCATTTTTGGCGGCTATTCTGACCGTCATCCTGGGGATAGCGACAAAAGGCCGTTATTATATGAAGAGAGAAGCGCATGATATTCCGAAAGAGGGTTGGATTGCCTGAGAAAACATAATGAGTTCCATCAATGAATTGCCGCACCTGTTAGCTTAGCGCTCCGCGGTGCGGTTTTTTGTTTATGACCATTTTCTTAAATATTGGTTTTTTTACTATTTATTCAAGTTTTTCGGTAAAACCATATAAGGTATATGCAAAAGGGACAAGTGAGCATGGAAATCGGTATAATTCTATTTCCCGCGTGATTTTATAATACAAAATTCTTTTTGTGTGCTGTTATCGATTTCAACTTTTCCATTCTCTTGATTTAGGAAGTGCTGAATACCATGTAAAAGTTAAAGTTTTTGATGGATATGCATCCCGTAGGCCAAGTGCATTGGCTACATAACAAGCCTCTATTCAATCACACCCCAAAATCAACTCCGTAAATGTTTGAAATACCGTTCATCATACCCAAGTCGTTCCGATGCTTCATTTCCTGCCTCCATGACTTTTTTTGCAATTTGATTGATTTTATGGTCTGTCATTCGTTGGATGGGACCGACTACAGCAACGGCACTCACAATCTGGCCAGTATAGTCACGGATTGGGGCTGCAACTGATCTCGTTCCCTCGGTTAGCTCCTCTGTACTGACTGCAAATCCCTGCTGGCGAATCGTTTCAAGCTCATTTCGTAATTGAGCGGGATTCGTAAGTGTATTATTCATATGGGCAACCAGTCCTTCTTCAATCACTTTTTCTACAATGTTGGATTCACTAAAAGCAAGTAGGACCTTACCTGAACTTGTACAATAGGACGGATTTCTTCTGCCAAGATGAGTCAAGATGCGAACAGGATGATTGCACTCTTCCTTATGAATATAAATCGTTTCAAGTTCATCTAATATGGCTAAATGCGCTGTTTCACCCGTATCATTAACTAATTTGGACAGAACAGGTGTGGCCTCCTTATGAATCTCTAAATCATTTGTGATAATTCCACCTAAGGTGAGAACGGATAACCCTAAACGGTAAACATTGGTCTTCTCGTCTTTTGTTACGAAACCTTCACTTGCTAGCGTTGAAAGTAGTCTACTTACGGTACTTTTACCTAAACCTAAGGATTTGGAAAGCTCGTTAACTCTCTTCGTAGGTTCAAAGGTTGAAAAACTTTTGAGTATACGTAGTGCATTTCTGACGGAAGTTAGAATTTGTGGACTTCCTTTATTTTCTGGCATGACTTTTTTACCCTCCAATATTTTTGTTCCGTATAAAGGAACAGTATAATTCATAATTATATCAGCGAAAGATGCTTGATGTATACATATACTCTAAGTAAATTATATCATCGATCGGTTATATTTTTTTGTTGTATTCGTTCCGCATAGAGGAACGACGATGTTTATATATTTTGATATTACCTCTATAGTTAGGTCAAGTTGATAAATAGTTCTGATTTTGAACGTTTATTAACTATACATTTATGGAAAAATAAAGATGGATTTATCATGCAAACAACAGAAACAAAGGTGATAGTAAGTCCAATCGATTGTTTCCGCTATATTAATGGAAAGTATTTGCAATCAGTCAATGGTAAAACATTTGAAAATATTAACCCGGCAACTGAAGAGGTGTTAGGAATTGTTGCAGAAGGCGGAAAAGAAGAAGTAGATCATGCAGTCGGTATCGCAAGAAGGGCACTTAAAGGCGATTGGGGAAACATGCCATTAAGTCAGCGCTCCGCTATCATTCGTAAAATAGGCGATTTGATCTTAGAAAGAAAAGAGGAATTAGCAATACTCGAGTCCTTGGATACAGGAAAGCCATTATGGCTTTCGAAAAAAGTGGATATTGAACGTGCAGCGTACAATTTCCATTTCTTTGCTAACTATATGACAACAGTAGGAACGGAGGCATACCAACAAGATAATATAGCCTTGCATTTCGCGATACGTCGACCAGTTGGTGTCGTTGGATTAATTAACCCATGGAATCTTCCGCTGCTACTAATGACGTGGAAGCTTGCTCCAGCTCTTGCGGCAGGTATAATACAGTTGTTATGAAACCATCGGAAATAACGCCGATGACAGCAACGGTATTAGCACAAATTTGTACGGATGCTGGTGTACCAGATGGCGTCGTAAATATGGTACATGGTAAAGGTGAAACTGGGGCAGCTATCACATCACATGAAGATGTTGATGCTATCGCGTTTACTGGTGAAACAACTACGGGTACTGCCATTATGGAAGCCGTAGCGCCAACCATCAAGAAATTATCTTTCGAACTAGGTGGGAAAAACCCAAATATTATTTTTGCAGATGCAGATCTAGATGATGTAATCGATACAACGTTGCGATCTAGTATTATTAATCAAGGAGAGGTTTGCTTATGCGGTTCAAGAATTTATATTGAGCGACCTATTTACGATGAATTCATAGAGGAATTTGTAGCAAGAACCAAGGAATTAAAAGTAGGCGATCCATTTGATCCAGATACAAAAGTTGGGGCATTGGTTAGTGAAGAACATTTTGAAAAAGTAGTAAGCTATTTAGAAATTGCCAAGGAAGAGGGGGGCACATTCTTAACTGGTGGGAAAACTCCTGAAGGATTGGAAAAAGGGTTTTTCGTAGAGCCAACAATCATTTCAGGGTTAGGAAAAAATTCACGATGTGTCCGTGAGGAAATTTTTGGCCCAGTCGTAACGGTAATCCCATTTGATACCGAAGAAGAAGTATTGGAGCAAGTGAATGATACACCCTATGGACTAAGTGCTAGTGTTTGGACCTCTGATATTAAACGTGCTACCCGAGTATCGACACAAATTGAAGTTGGTATGGTCTGGATTAACACTTGGTTCTTACGTGATCTACGTACACCATTCGGTGGTATGAAACAGAGCGGTTTAGGGCGTGAGGGTGGCGCGCATAGCTTTGACTTCTACTCTGAATTAACAAATATTACAATCAAACAGTAAGAGTAAGCGTTAATGAAGACAGAATATCTACCCAATACAAAAAGCATTGTGGAACATGGAGCTGCATACAATTTTTGAAAAAATGAGAAAACATTTAATTATACGACCAGTTGACGGAATTGTACCGGAGACTGGTCGTTTAGTTTCAATTTTTAGACCTTTGCCAAAGATATAATGTTTACCAACAGGTAGTTTTAGACGGTGTAGCTCACGTTTTGATACTATGGCATCTAACTTGTACACTTAAAGGAACTAGAGAAAAATAATCTACTAGTAAAAGCTTTATAGTTAACAAAAAGCAATAGGAAAAGGTGCGATAACTTCAAGGCCTCACCAATTCCTTTGCCGAGGGGAAAAATAAAAATGACTATCCAATTGTATCTAGATTGGATAGTCATTTTTTGTTTAAATGAAACCATTTACAAGTGTTTCATGTCAAAAATGTATCGTTAGCATTCCAATGGGTCAGTCGCCCGATGTAAGCCATTTTTCTTTGAAATCGATTGCAGGGAGTGGGGGGCTGAAGTAATAGCCTTGAGCGTAATCACAGCCAATCTCATTTAAGAATTGATATTCTTCTTGTCCTTCTACACCTTCAGCTATGACTTTCAAATCGAGTTCTTTTGCTACGGCTATAATCGTTTTTACAATGGCTTTGCTCTCATCGTCTCGATTCATTCCAATAACAAATGATTTATCGATTTTCAATGAATCCAGTGGATATTTATTCAAATAGCCGAGTGATGAGTATCCTGTTCCAAAGTCATCCATTGATAGACTTATACCAAGTTCTTTTAAGGCACCTAACTTTTCACTCATCGCCTCTGCATACATCGCAATACTTTCAGTAATCTCTAACACGATATAGGTCGCATCAAGTGCATTGTTCTCAATTGTGGTTTTCACCTTCTCTAGAAAATTTGGATCGATTAATTGTCTGACAGATACATTAATACCTACTCTTAATGGCTTATATGCTTCCTCTTGCCAACGAGCACTTTGTTCAATTGCTGTATTCAGTACCCAGTGGCCTATTGGAATAATCATTCCTGTTTCTTCCGCAATTGAAATAAATTCATCCGGTGTAACTTGTCCAAGTGTTTTGTTATTCCAGCGTATAAGAGATTCCATTCCCATGATTTCATTTGTTTTCAGATTCATAATAGGCTGGTAATAAAGTTCGAATTCTTCATTTTCTAAAGCGGTTCTTAATTGTTTTTCAATCATCATTTTTCTGTAAAAATCATGATGCATTTCCGATGTAAACAATTGATAGTTATTTTTCCCTCTATCTTTCACATAGTACATTGCGGTATCTGCATGTTTTATTAATGTATTAGCGTCATCCCCATCATTTGGAAAGAGGCTAATTCCAATGCTTGGAGTAATATGGTAATTGCTACCGTCGATTAAAAAGCTGTTTCTGAATTCTCCCAATAATTCCTTGGCAAAGTCTTCACTATCTTTCGCCTTATAATGAGGAAGTAAAATGGTGAATTCATCGCCACCAATACGATAAAACCCTGCAGAATTATGTTTTTTCTTGATTAAGTTTTCAATACGTCTTGATACTTCTATTAATAAGAGATCACCGACGTCATGTCCAAGTGTGTCATTGATGTATTTAAATCGATCTAAATCGAGAAACATTATTGCATTCTGACTTGTCTCGGTTTTAGCTTTTTCTAAAAGGTTAGTTAAGTTCTCATTAAACATTCTTCGATTCGGTAATCCTGTTAAAGCATCATGATTTGCTTGGAGCTTGATCGTATCCTCATATTTTATTCGTTCCGTAATGTCTGTAGATACAGCAAGTAGCACTGAACTATCATTGGTATCTATTGGTATTTTAACAGTTTGTAACCAGATGGTATCTCCTGAATTGGCAGTTACGGCTTCTTCTCTAATGAAGAGTTTTTCCGAATGTTTGTGCATATTCTTTTCTTGATTGACGTTTTGTTTCACTACACGTGTATCATGATGTATGTCATAGTCTGTTTTCCCAATCATATCTTGAATTCTCATGCCCATTAACTGTGCATATGATTGATTCACAAGTGTATATCGATCACTTTCGTCGAGAGCATAAATATAGTTTGGGTTTAAATCTATGACTTGGAATAGAAACTTCTTTTGATCAGATAGCTTCTTATTCATATTGTTTACTAATTCAAGATACATTCGGCTCGTAAGAATTAATAAGGAAATAGCAAAGACCAAGATCGCAATCGAACTTGGGTACAATCTTGTCGAAGGGAACATATTTAAAATGCCTATTGCGTATGCAATTGACGTAAAGATATTAAAATAAACTAAAAATGAACGCACGCTCTTATCTTGAACATGTAAACTAATCAAAAAACAGGTAATCATACTAACTATAAAAAGAAGAACATTTGCATTGTAAAACCATGACAGCTCTCCGTAAACAGGGAAGTAAAATATATTAGAACCAAATTTTAAAAGCTCTAATTCACTAATCCCTTTAACACTCCATCCGCTTATGTAAACTAGAAAGGATAAGCCATAGAATAATAAGACGGTAATACGATTTACAAAAAAACGCCACTTTTTTTTCAAGTCATCTGATAGCATCTCTTGAACAATTGTATACCCAACATAGAAAAGCGTAGGCGTTATCATGATAGAGCCAAATCGAAAGAGTTTGAAAAAGAATTCAATAGTCTCTTTTTTGAACAAATCATACGAATATAAGAATGCAACATCTAATTGCCAGAATGAGGCTAAGAGGAGAAATATAAAAATGATTTTTGATAGATTATTATTTTTGAATAAAACAAGTATCGTAATTCCAATACATAAGGGGATACAAGTTAACAAAATTAAAAAAAGAAAAAACATATAATGAGCCTCCTATGCATGTGTCAATAATAGACAAGCATTATTCCCGCTACTCCCATGGGTAGTTATACATACGGACTCTACAGCTTGATATCTAGTTTGATAAACAATCGGTACGTCTTCAAATCCATTCCCAGTTGTTTTAATTGTAGGGGGGATAAATCCATATTCCATTGAAAGCAGCGATGAAATGATTTGCATTGCTCCCATTGCACCAAATGTATGTCCAATCATACCTTTTATTGAAGTGATTGGAACGTCCGTACCAAAGGTTTCCTTAAGGATAAATCGTTCTATCTGATCATTGGTTTTTATACCAAGTGCCTGACTGTTCACATAACTTGGTTTAGTATTTCCAACGGCTTCTTGAAAAACTTCTAGCATATGTCTACCAGTTACATCTGAGCTTAATAGTTTTTGTCCTTCATTTCTTGAAATGACACGTTCAATTTTACCGTATATTTTTTGTCCGCGCGCTTGTGCAGATTGTCTCCGCTCTAGAACGATGACACCTGCCCCTTCGGCTAAAACAAAACCGCGATGTTTCGTTGAAAATGGGACTCCAGCTTGATCAATAGTCGGCTCAGTCGAGAGGGATCTTATCTTTTTAAAGCCATTGATCGTCCATTGGCCTAAAGGTGCATCTGTTCCTCCTACTATACAAGCATCTACAGTCCCGTTCTCAAGTAGGAGTTTTCCCATCAAAACTGCGTCAATACTGGCAGTACATCCTGTTGTTAATGTGAAGGTAGGTCCGCGCGTTCCTAACGCTTCAGCAACAGAAACAGAAAGAGTATGTGTATCAACAATTGAAACCCCATGAATAGGGAAGGTTTTCAAATCAAAACCCGCAGTAGCGTATTGTTCAATTTCAAGAATTGCGCCAGCAGCTGTACCTAAAATTACTGCAACACGCTGTGGCTTAAAATAATCTGAATTCGCCATTTTAGAAGCATCCATTGCAGCAGCAATTGCCATTCTTACAGAACGCGGATATCGTTTATGGTTTTTCCCATTTATCTCTAGAAAACTGTCCTCTATTAAACCCGCAACGATAATAGTATGAGGCTGATTATCATTTTTTAAAATGCTCTGTGTACAGATACCTTTATCTAATACCTTTAAAAAGCTGTTTTTATCATAAACACCAGGAGCTTTAATGCCATACCCTGTTATTACGATATCGTCCAAGTAAATCACCTACAAATTTCGACTTTATTTCATTATATACGACAAAATAAGGTGAAGTCTATTTTCTCGGGTCTAGAGACCTGTTATAATAATTCGAATATTTCTTCATTAAATTGTAACATGCACATTGGATATTTACGTATTATTTGCGTGATATATATTTTAAGAGTCGATTGTTCCCACTAAGAATGATGTGGGCTTTTTTTGTTTAATAAAACCTGAAGGAGTGCTGAAATAAAATGAAATAGAAACAAAAAAGTTTTCGTTTTCTGTTTCAGTGGGTTGCATAAAATACGATTGATGATGGGAAATATTGAATGCTTTTTTTATAATACGAGTAGGTCTGTTTTGAGGATATATTCAAAATATTCATTCTGGTTTTGGGTAGGTTTTTACAAGAATCGAAAGTGCTATTCTACTAAAGGGTCAAGTAAGTTAAATAAGACCCTTTCCATCTGTTTAATTGTGAGCCAGCTCATGTTATAATGAGGAACTTAGGATAATTATAACTTTTACTCATAATTGAACGGATGCCAAAAAAGCCTCCGCTAAGCAATAAAATATGGAGGTATTAGAGAATGATTAAACGATGGACGATCGGCAAAATAAATGAGTTTGTTGAGAAAAATTCGGATAGTAAGTTGTTAACGACAGAATATCATGGTTTTTCTCAAAAGTTACTATTTAAATGTGCATGTGGTAGCAACTTTGAAAAAACATTTACGAAATTTAATAATAATAACCAACGTAAATGTGACGTATGCCAACCGCCAAAAGCGTCACGCGACGAATAGCGAATAAACGAAGTGCTGATTTCTATTATAGAGAAATCAGCACTTCGTTTATTTTATAGTAGCAAGGGTTAGTAAATGAAATATCATAGAATGTTGGATGTAGTTAAATTAGAATGCCATTCACAATCAGGATATAAAAATCTGTTAACCAACGAAGCGAATTATTTAATAAAAAAGTTCTAGGCTATAAACACTTACATTTAATAAGGCACCCTGAATTTAAGTACAATGCTTTAACAAGTTGCATAGGATACATTGATAAACTGTGAAGGGATTGAAAAAATGTACTATGTACCTTGTGTTTATCAATATCCTTATTATGTTAATGTGCCCATGTATAGTTATGGAAGACAGGTCTATGGTGATGGACGTATTTCGTTAACAGATTATGGACCAGAACAGTTTGTCGTAAATATCAATGAAGCAACGAAGCAAAACAATACGTATCGTACTGCTTTGTGGACAGGAACACATTTACAGGTGACTTTAATGAGCCTCAATGTTGGCGAAGATATCGGTTTGGAGATGCATCCTGACGTTGATCAATTCCTACGTATTGAACAGGGCCAGGGGATTGTTCAAATGGGCAAGAGTAGAGATAATTTAAACTTTGAAAGAAATGTCTATGATGATTCTGCAATAATGTTACCTGCTGGAACATGGCATAATCTAACCAATACAGGTAATATTCCGCTTAAATTATACTCGATATATGCCCCTCCTAACCATCCATCTGGCACTGTCCATGTTACCAAAGCAGATGCATTAGCTTCGGAAGAAGGCAACGGTCATGGTGAGGGAAATACAGTGATTTCTGGGAGAACCCCAGATGAATGGATACAGCACACAAAGTTTTTGGTAAATGAAGGATTAGAGGATGTTAAAAGAGGAATAAATGCTACACACATTCTTCAAGAATTTATTCTGATGGGGGTTCTTGTAGGTAAAGGATATTCTCCTGAAAAAGCTTATGAGACAGTGGAAGACTGGGAGCGGACAGGGGTATCTAAACTTCTTCAACAAAGCAAAAATATGTAGAAATAGACTGAATGCATATAAATAGATGGAAGTGTTTCTGAATTTTTAATAAATACAATAGTCATGCATAATTCAAGTTACGATGCATATAATAAAGTTGAACCATTTCCTTTGAATAAGATTTATTCAGAGGAAGAGCTATAGGTTATCAGTGGGTTCTTATGACAATCTATAGTTAGAAAAAGGGTGACGATTAGGCGCCGTGAAAAATTGAATCACTATCCGGACTTAGGGTGCCGGAAGTTCGCTAGCAACTTAAAACCTAATCATTATATTCAAGAAAAAGGGAGGAAGTATTTATACTTTCCTCTCTTTTTTGATTGAAAATGATTAATTGACATGGTTAATGATACATACCTTCCATATTTAGCGGGATAGTTTATTGGAGAGAGCGGAAACTGGGGAAGTCTTATTTACTTATTTATCCCAATTTGTTGAACGAGCTGTTCGACAGTGGTATGACTTTACCTAAAAGAATATTGGATGCAAAGACATCTAGGATAAAAATAGGTTACTCGGATGATTAAAATGATTGTGTATCCATCAAACTGTAATGTAAAGAAGGAATCTTTCAGAGAGAAATGGGACAAGTGTTATTAAAGCGTAACATTGTGCGTTAGAAGCCGAATTCATTTTTTTACATTCCAAAGTTAGGAGTTATATAAAATGACAATAACTAATTTGAAGAAGTTAGAGGAAATCAGACAGGCACTCAATTCAAAGTTTTTCGAACGAGAGAAAGAAGTTGAGGGGATTCTTGTCGCTCTGCTCTCTAGACAGCATATGCTTATGATTGGACCTGCCGGGACTGCGAAATCCGCATTGTCGTTTGAGTTAGCAAAAATCGTTAAAGGAACAGAATACTTCCAGTGGTTGCTGACGAGATTCAGTACACCGGAAGAATTGTTTGGTCCTTTGTCGTTAAAAGACCTTGAACAAGGCGTTTACAAGAGGAATACAGCAACTAAAATGCCGGAAGCCAATTTAGTTTTTCTTGACGAACTATTCAAAGCAAACTCGGCAATCTTGAATAGTTTGCTGACGCTTATCAACGAACGCCTCTTCTATAATAATGGAACGCCAGTAAAGGTTCCTTTAATGTCAGTTATTGGAGCTTCAAATGAATATCCTGAAGAGGGAGAAGGGCTGGAAGCTCTTTTCGACAGGTTTCTACTTCGATTCGAGCTAGATTACATTGCCAATGAAACGAATTTTGTTTCTATGATGAAGGGGAACGGGCAAAATCAGGTCATGCCCTCCTTGACGATGGAAGAATTGATTCAACTTCAGTTTCTTACGGATATGGTTACGATACCGGATGAAGTGTATGAAACACTTTCGGAAATTCGAAATAATTTGCGTGACGAGGGGATACGCCCTTCTGACAGGCGGTTTAAGCAATCGCTATCGGTTCTTCAAGCGAAGGCGTTGATAAACCAAAGGCAAATAGTAAGGATAGATGATATTGTGATCCTTGAAAATGCCCTTTGGGAAACGGTGGATCAAAAAGATACCGTGTCTACCATTATTCGCAACCATTCACAAGATATACTTACTCAGGCCCTCCATTCCATACAAAATGAAGCAAATGAAGTATTCTGCGCCATACTGCAGGATCATTCAGCGGAAGCTGGAATGGAAGCAACTCAAAAAATGAAAGCTTTAGTGGCTGATTTGAAGAACCTACAAAGTCACAATCAAAGTCGGAAAGCTGATATCGACCTCTTACTTGATAAAGTGACCTCGATGGAACATGAAATCCTAGATAGTGTTTTAGAGCCGTGGTATTTCGATCCTCAAAATGATAAGAGAGGGCCTACTGGCACCTTTTTTAATATGTGATAAGGAGTGTTCTCTGTGAAGGGGCGTAAAAGTCACAATGATAATCGTTCAGTCTTGAATACAGACGCATTCGATAAAAGACGCTTCAAAGAAATTTTTGACTTGTCTCTGGGTCTTCAAAAGGTAAGAAATGAAGGTGCGTTGCCAATGTTCGAACCGCTACTTGCTGATATTTGGGCTTCCTTATATAAGATGAAACCTGAAATTTTGGCAGGGGACGTAGATGGTGTTCTCAAGGTGAATAAAACAATCATGGAAAGAATTATGGTGGATGAATCCTTTGTACACTACCGAAGTTTCACCCGATTGGATGATTTGTTGTCAGCTATCGGTACGGTGAAATTCGGAGAGCAGACGAATCAGTGGCTGGCTGTCCAAAAAGAGGAAGATGAGGATTTTCAAAAACTGATGCAGGAAGCTCACGTAATGCAGAGGCAACTTCAAAAACAGAATTGGCAAGCAGATATAAAAAGTGGAAGTCGGGAATCAGAAGAGAGTTTTTCAGAAGTGATGACTAATCTTAATGAAAAACTTCAGCAGATGCTTAAAAAAAACAATCATAGCTTTTCACATGCATTGGCTCAAGCCATGCAAGAAACAAGACAAGTGAAAGACAGTCTGAAATCGTTGCTTGGCGGCTGCAGTGCAGGGAGTGGTGATGCAGAATTAAAAAAGGTTCCTTTGCGCGACCAACTAGCATTAGCTGAAAAAATGACTTCTGATAAAAAGATGAAAGAAATAGCGCAGTGGGCAGGTAGATTCAAACAGATAGCTCGTAAAAAGCAGAAAAGCATACATAGGGAGTCTGTGGGAAGAAGGGGAGTTACGTTAGGTAATGAAATCGAGAAGTTACTCCCGATGGAATTTTGCTTATACATGCATCCAATATCGAAGAACGATTTTCTCCGTCGCTTAGTGGAAGGTGAGACCATGCAATATGAACAGAAAGGGCGTGAGGTATTGGAGAAGGGCCCAATCGTACTTTGTCTAGATCAGTCAGGCAGTATGTACAAACTGGATGCACAATCCAAAGGTTTTATATTAACCCTCATGTCCATTGCGAGAAAGCAGCGAAGGGATTTTTGCTTGATATTATTCTCTACTCGTACAGAAATCCATAAATATGAAAAAGGAAAAATTAAAGGGTCTGATTTGGTTGGTTTGGCTCGAATCTTTTTGGGTGGAGGAACGAATTTTGCACTTCCGCTTGATCTAGCAATGAATGTAATCAACGAAAGTCGGTTTAAACAAGCCGATATCGTTTTTGTTACGGATGGTGAAGACACTTTAAGTGATTCATATCTACTAGCATTCAACAAAAAGAAAAAAGAAAAGAATTTCAACGTGCTTTCGCTAGTGCTAGGAAGCAGTATAAAAATAGTGGAACAATTTTCAGACAAGGTTGTTCGAGTTGATGATTTTGATGAAGCAGGTAGTTTTACTGCCTTTGAAATATGAACTAGTAGAGTTCATGTATGTCGACATCTACCCGTCTAAACGAAGCAGAATATCTACAAATCGATGTAAATGCAGAAATTCATCAGTACATTGGTAAAGAGTTGCAAGGTAAATCGTAGAATATATTGGACAATCAAGGGTTCCGTCATAATGACGTGATCCTTTTTTGGCGTTTTAAACCGAATGTCCAGAATTAAATTCATGTTAAGAGATTGTAAATTATCTAGATTATACCTGGAATATACTATTTGGAATGCTATATTTATGTTGTTGGAAACCGTTATTTAGTAACAGCTTGGAGGATAAGTTATTACTCAACAACTGATAAAGGAAACTTGTCCTAATAGAAGCTAGAAAGAAAGCATATGACCTCTACATAGAAATAAAAGACTAACAATAAGGAGCTAACGATGAAAAAAACTAACCCAAACAGGGGATTCAAATCACTTTTGGAAATATTCTTAGTTTCAACACGACTTGGTTTGACCTCTTTCGGTGGACCAACCGCTCATTTAGGGTATTTTCATGAAGAATACGTACGAAGAAGAAAATGGATGGATGAAAAGAGTTATGCGGATTTAGTTGCTTTAGCTCAGTTCTTACCTGGTCCGGCCAGTAGCCAAGTAGGAATCGGGATAGGCGTGATGCGAGCAGGAATACTTGGTGGAATTATATCTTTTATTGGATTTACACTCCCTTCAGTTATAGTACTTATACTTTTTGCTTTACTGCTCACTGGATTTGATGTAGGAAATGCCGGATGGATTCATGGGTTAAAAATTGTGGCAGTAGCGGTAGTTGCACATGCCATTATAGGTATGGCGAAAAATTTGACGCCTGATTTAAAAAGAAAAGCCATTGCTCTATTTGCACTAATCGGTACACTTCTTTGGCAAACAGCTTTTACTCAAGTAGGTGTGATTTTACTAGCTGCACTCTTTGGATTCATTTTGTTTAAACAACATGATGAAATTGAAGAAGGTAGTTCGAAATTTCCAATCGCTAAAAGTATTTCGGTGATTTGTCTACTGTTGTTTTTCGCATTGTTATTTCTTTTACCAGTTATCAGAGAAGTAACTGGATCATTCTGGGTGGCTATGTTCGATAGTTTTTATCGATCGGGTGCTTTAGTTTTCGGTGGCGGTCATGTCGTTTTGCCTTTATTGGAACAAGAACTTGTTCCAACTGGCTGGATAAGCGAAGAAGCATTTTTAGCAGGCTATGGTGCAACACAAGCGGTACCCGGTCCGCTATTTACATTTGCAGCTTATTTAGGAACCGTTATGAAAGGTTGGCAGGGTGGTTTGGTTGCGACGTTTGCAGTATTCCTACCTGCTTTCCTTCTGATTTTAGGTGCATTACCATTTTGGGATAGCTTAAGAAGTAATCCTAAAATTAAAGGCGCAATAATGGGCGTAAATGCTGCAGTTATAGGGATACTAATCTCTGCTTTTTATTTCCCGATATGGACAAGTTCAATCTTAGCACCAATCGATTTTGCTTTAGCTGCAATTTTGTTCAGTATGCTTGCCTTTTGGAAGCTTCCACCTTGGATCATTGTAGTTACTGGAGCAATCGGAGGTTCATTATTAGCTTTAATATAATATGCGGGTTCATAAACAAAAAAAGCAAAATAAAGTTCCAGTTTCTAAATTAAAAAATAACAATAAAGAGAATCGTCTGTTAACTAATTGCTTAGTTAAACGGACGATTTTTTTGCTGTTTGATTATGTGCATCTCCGATAATGCTCCAAAATAGCAATCGATATAACTTGTCATATAGGACAAACGTCCATGCATATCTTAAAAGGATGTTTATGAAGGGGAGAGTGGTTGTACCCGTGGTGAAGTATAAAAATAATTGGATTCCAACAAAAACACTTGAGGAAATGTCAGGGACAAATTATGATGTCCTCATTGTGGGGAGTGGCCCCGGTGGTGGAGCAACCTTACAAAGGCTTTGTGAACTGTGGAAAAATAAAGGGGCAAAAAAAATTGGGATTCTTGAAATGGGAGATAAGTTATTTCATTCCCATTCTTTAAACATTCCCACGCAAAACGTTAATACTGCCAGAGATGTACTTCTTCCTGATAATTCAACAGTTATAGGTGAGCGTTTGCCTCAATTTCCGGGAGCGAGAATGGTATATGCACTTGGGGGAAGGTCATTATTTTGGAACGCGGCGACTCCTCGGCCAATTCAAGAAGAGCTCAATAAATGGCCGATTAACACTAGGGAATTGAATGCATATTTAGGGATGGCCGAGAAATTAATGCATGTTACAACCGATTATGCGAAAGGTTCATCGATGCAAAATACGCTTTTAAAGAGGCTCCATGCGGGTGGAATACTTGAAGCCAATGATATGCCAGTTGCTTTTGACATGACACCTTCCAGGCAAGGAGAAGTCCATTCAAACCCTTGGTTCAGCTCTATCAATGCATTAGCTTCAGCCCTTTTTGATCGACCCTATGATCTCGCTGTAAATGCCTTTGTCTCTCAAGTAATTGTTGAAAATGGTAAAACAAGTGGAGTAGAAGTGTTTTCCCAGGATAAGAAAGCTCATATTATTCGGGCAAAGAATGTTGTCGTATCTGCAAGTACTTTAGAGACTCCACGTTTATTGCTTAATTCTGGAATTCAGGGACCTGCTATTGGTCGATATTTAACAGGGCATGTGTCCATCATCGCGATTGGAACAATAAGTCGGAGTAAGTTTTCTGATAAACTCGGAAATTTATCTATTTTGAAATTTGAAACAAGCGAGTCCCCATATCAAATTCAAATATTGGGTCCAGATCAATATTTTTCGTACCAGCAATTCGAAGACAAAGTGCTAAAAGATACTCTTGGGATCGCATACGCTGCCTTTGGAAAAGTTGAGCCTCGGGCTGAGAATAGAGTGTACATTGATCCGTCTGCAAAGGATGAATTTGGTGTACCATTACAACAAGTTCAATATTCATTAAGTAAAAAAGACCTTCAAGTAGCTGAACAAGTCAAACAAGGAATTATCCGATCTGCTGCTGCGATGGGCGTTACTTTAGATACTTCAACTCTAACTCTTCGTCCGCCAGGGAGTGACATGCACGAGGCTTCCACTTGCAGAATGGGTGAGGATCCAAATACTTCAGCTACAAATCGCCACGGTCAAATACATGGTGTGAAAGGTTTATTTGTAGCTGACAACAGTGTTCTTCCTTCACTGACCGCAGCTGGCCCTGTCCTCCCTAATGTAGCTTTAGCTATAAGGCTAGCGGATCATATTGTTCGTCAATCAAGTTAAATAAGTTATTAATCTTAAAAAGGGAGTATGTCTACAAGACAGCTCCCTTTAATTTTTGTTTCAAGACATTTGATTAAGATTAATCACTGATAACGAAATTATTTATTGTTGTTATTTTTAATATTAGCTAGTCTAATGAAGTTTACATCACGTTCATTAATTCTTCTCTGAACTTCATCGTTACCTGAATAAGTGAATAAGCCATTACCTGCTTTAGTTCCGAGATTCCCACTTTGAACTTTTTCTTCAACAAATAGTGGGACTTTCTCTTCTTTGGATAGAACTGGTGCCAGGTTCTCTACTACGCTCTTCCAAATATCTAGTCCACCAAAATCTGCAGTTTCTAATGGTCCAATGAATGCCCATCTGAATCCAGGCCCAGCGGTGATAGCTAAGTCAATATCTTCTGCGTCCGCAATACCGTTGTCTAAAAGAAAGAATGCTTCACGGACTAATGCAGCTTGTAGACGATTGGCAATTAGGCCGGGAATATCTTTTTTCAAGACAATCGGTTTCTTACCGATATTTTTCAAAACTTCTACTGTGCGATCAATGATATCTTGTGAAGTTTCTGGACCTTTTACGACTTCTACAAGTGGAACTAAATGTGCTGGATTGAAGAAGTGAGTAATGATTAGACGGTCTGTCTTTTGAACGCCTTCTGATAGTTGCTGAATGGAAAACGTAGATGTATTGGATGCAATAATCGTATCGTCTTCTATGACTTCCTCTAACTGCTTAAATAAGTCGAATTTAATGGTTAGATTTTCAGATACTGCTTCAGTGACAAATCGCGTTCCGCTAACCGCCTCTTTTAAATCAGTAGATGTAGATATTCGTTTTAATGTATTTTCTTTCACAGATGCTGTAATCGAATTTTCTTGGATTAACATGTCCAAGTTATCAGAGATTCGTGTCATTGCAGTTTCCAAAAACTCGTCGGAAATATCATACATATATACATTGTAGCCTGCTTGTGCGTATAACTGAGCAATTCCATGACCCATTGTACCTGCGCCTAACACAGTGACTTTCTCTGCCATAATAAAAACCTCCCTCGATTAATCATTCATTTCATTACTTCCGGAAGGCTCTTTGTAAAGTCAACAAAGCCGCCTTAATTAAGATGAAAACGCCTATTGTAAAAGTTCGTGTATCATTGAAGTTAGCAGACTAACTAATGAGAGGAAGTTTTAAAATGGCACACCAAAAGAATATCATACAAAAACGGAAGTTTAAATAGCTCTTGAATACAGAATGGTATTCGCATTGAGAAATCACTAGAAGCTTGGAGCATACTAATCAAGAATCAGGTCTGGTCACCTGGCGCTGTGGTTAGATATTAAAAGCAACAAAATGTTTGGGAAGACAAGCCTATGGTGTCCACTAATACCCTTTATAACTGGGATTATGATTGGTACTCAGTAGGCCATTGCAAGTAAACGGCTAATCTGCAGACGTAATAGTTTAAATGAAAACTGGAATTCGAATTAGTCGGCTGGCCTTTCTCCAACGGCATTTCCAGTGTTTTCTATTGTCATGATTGGTCGAACAGTAATATCTCCACTTACAAGAATTTGGCAAGATAAACGCAAACAATCATCAAATAAATGTTCATCAATTCCTTTATCCGCAAAGGCCTTCTTTTCCTTTTTGGTTATCTCTAAGTAATCACCTTCCAAAATCTCTACTCTGCAAGTCGTACATACAGCTTTGCCTCCGCACCGATGTAGGATATTTATTCCGTTATCTTCTAGCGCTAATACTAACTTTCTCCCTATTTCGACTTCAAAAGTTCTATGACCAAAAACAGTTACATTAGGCATTTTGTACCTCCTCAATTAAAAAGAAAATGATAAATTTAAAATGGTCTATACTATAGTTATTCTCTAACTACACCTTCTTAAGACATGAAATAAAAGATCTTATATCGAAACGATGAAACAAGTGTTAAAAGAGTTTAGGACTTTGATTACAAGAAGTACTTTTATAACCCCAAAAGCTAAATCCTGATAGAGGTCTTGTATGGTTGACGCTATTCACAGGGGAATGTTATGTTGTATAGAATAAATATCTTTATGTGAATATATTTGTTTGTTCATATGAAGGGAAAAAGATATCGATTATATGCCTGCAAAAATGGTAAACAGAGATGACGAAATAATTGAACAAACTATGCGAGATAAAGTAAGTGTTGTACAATAACAGGTATCATATGAATCGAATGGTTAATATAATGAGGTATGTTACTTACAGATCAATTCACACTAAAATCCAAATTTAAATAAAAGGAATGATTTTATGCTACATGCGAAACTGGAATCGAAAGTTATTGATGTCCTAAAAGAAAAAATTCAATTGATTGAAACAGATGAAGGTGCTATCTACTTAGTAGGACCTATTAAACTGCCTGTGAATATTTTTGGAGAAACGGTTGTTTTTCAATGGTATTGCTGGCTTAATCGATGCCAAGTTACGGAAAATTATCAAGAAATCATTGACCAACTGTCGTCTGCCAATTTGGCGGAGTTTCAGCAGTCAAGTGTGCTTGTATACGGGGATTTTGAAGAAGCGGATGATGCGCTGATTAGGATGCATTCAATTTGTCATACGGGAGATATATTTGGTAGTAAAAGATGCGATTGCGGTTATCAGTTGAAGCAGTCAATGAAGAATATTGTGGATCATGGGACAGGTGCATTGTTTTATTTGGCGAACCATGAAGGCCGTGGAATTGGTTTATTCAGCAAAGCGATGGCATATGTACTTCAGGAGAATGGTTACGATACAGTGGAAGCAAACGAAAGCCTTGGATTTGTCGATGATTCTAGAAATTACGAGGATGCAATTCGCGTTCTAAAGAAACTCCGATCAAAACCTGTAAAGCTTATGACGAATAATCCAAAGAAAATGGAAGCACTGCAAAATGCCGGTCTTCCTATATCTGGACGAGAACCATTATGGGGCGATAAATCAGAGTTCAATGAGAAGTATTTGCAGACAAAGATTCGACGTTCTGGGCATATGGAGGAAGAAGGGACATCTACACATGACTAACCATGAAATATACATGAATTTGGCCCTGGAGAATGCACGTGCGATGAAAGGGCAAACTGATCCGAATCCACTTGTCGGTTCGGTCATTATCAATGGAAATCGAATAGTTGGTATCGGTACACATTTGAAGGCTGGTGAACCGCATGCTGAAATCCATGCTATCCGTATGGCTGGCGAGAAGGCAAAAGGTGGAACGATTTATGTCACCCTTGAGCCGTGCTCGCATTACGGGCGGACAGGCCCTTGTGCAATAGCGATCGTTGAAGCGGGAATTAAGAAAGTAGTCATTGCCACGCTAGATCCGAATCCAGTTGTTGCCGGCAACGGTGTAAAGATTTTGGAAGATGCAGGAATTGAAGTGGTTGTGGGTGTATTGGAAGAGAAGTCTCGAAAGATGAATGAAGTATTTAACAAATTCATCGTCGAACAAAAGCCATTCATAACGATGAAAGCTGGAAGCACATTAGATGGAAAAATTGCTACGCATACAGCCGACAGCAAGTGGATTACATCACCTGAAGCGAGAAACGATGTACATGTATTGCGAAATGAAAATATGGCAATTTTAGTTGGTGTAAATACCGTAATCGAGGATGATCCCGAATTGACGACGAGGATTCCGAATGGAAGGAATCCGATTCGAATCATTTTAGACTCCTCGCTGCGTATTCCATTAGATTCAAAGGTTATTACAGATGGGCAGGCGGAAACTTGGATTTTCACTGCAAATAAGTATAATCAAGATGCCAAGAAAAGTCTGGAAGAACAAGGAGTTTCGATTTATCCCACTTCAGGAATCAAGCAGGTAGACCCGAATGATGTCGTTCGGATTCTTGGTGAAAAGCTTGTTTCTTCTGTACTAATCGAGGGGGGAGGTTCAATTCACGCTGCTTTCCTGGAAAACCAGCTCGTCGACAAAGTGGAGATATATATCGCACCCAAACTAGTTGGAGGTGCCAATGCACCTACATTCCTTGAAGGAACAGGAATTGAACTAATGCGTGATGCTGTCGATTTGGAAAACCTTCACATTACTCAAATTGGTAAAGACTTCAAGTTCACTGGCTATCCGAAATATACTAATAGACAAACTGAGGGAGTTTAATATGAAATTCGGTTTTGATATTGATGATACATTGATCAATCTTAGAGAACATGCTTTTCAAATATACAATAAAAAGTTAAATCGGAATGTGAATGTAGATCTCTTTCATGCACTGGAAAAGGTTGAAATTCACGAGCTTTTTGACATGACAGCTGAACAAGGCGGCGAGATGTGGAGCAGTTCGCTAGATGAAATCTATTATACATCGTGCCCGCCGTATCCTGATGCAGTGGAAACATTGCAAAGGCTGGCTAAAGAAGGACATGACATCTATTATATAACGGCGAGGCCGAAAGAACATGGCGAGCGTACAATGGAATGGATGATTGAAAATAAGTTTCCGGTTCAAAAAGATAGATTTTATTATGGAATGAATGATGAAGACAAGGTTCATATAATTAAAGATTTAGAACTTGACTATTATTTCGATGACAAGCCTGCAGTTCTAGAGACATTGAGAGATCGGCCCCTAAACGTATTCGCGAAGAGCCAACCCTACAATACGCATTTAGATATTCAGCGAATCGTGAACTGGTCTGAACTATTCGATTTACTAATTGAAGAATAAAAGCAGATGCACGACACTGTTGGTACAGCACACTACAATCCCATAGGATAATGCAAAAGCTCAGCCGTATTCACAAAAGGTTGAGCTTGTTTGTATTTCTAATGAAGTTGTTATTAGCCTATAGTACCTTTCATTATTAGGGATTAAATCTATAACCTGTAGAGTGGTCTCTTCGAATAAATTTAATCACAGTATATTCATCCTGAAACTTACAAATTGCTAGTATAATCGAAGAGATAGAGGGAAAAGGGATTAAATGCATGAAAAGTGAAATGAGTCAGTTGTTTGAGGAACAGAGAAATGTTCATGTACTCTATTCATATTATGATATGGAAAATTACCTGAAACAGCTTTTGAGCATTATTCAAGAATGAGGGATTTCGCAGTACTCGTGTGTGATTTATTAGAGAGTAACTTATTGGAATAAAAAAAAAGTGAAATTCTTTAAACCTAGTCTTGCTATTAGGAAGGAGTTATGACTGTTTTAAGAATAAAGATGGTCGCTCTAAAGCATGAATTCGGTTGTAGAGTAACTACAAAGAGTGTAGATTGAATGCTAATTGAAACAAAGTAATGATTTGAGATTTTGAGATTAATTGTTAAGCAACAAGGGAGGGGAATACCATGAAAGCATTGTCTGAACATTTACCTGAATCCGTTCTTACGCAAATACTAGAAACTGCATTTCAATGGTTTGTTGTGGTTGATAAAGACTCTAGGATTATGTATATCAACGAAGATTATTGTGAATTCTTAGAGGTTGAGCGAGAAGATGCAATCGGTAAACCTGTAGACGAAGTAATTGAAAATACTCAAATGCATGAAGTTATCAAAACAGGTATAGAGCATATCGCTTCGCCTCACTTCATTAAAGGAACCTATATGTTAGCAAACAGAGTGCCATTGACTGTAGACGGTGAAATTGTAGGAGCTTTCGGAAGTGTGATATTTAGGGACCTCAATGAATGGCGTAATCTAAGTTCTCGTGTGAAAAGTACAATTGAAAAAATTCATTTCGGAGCTATTGCTACTTCCGGTTCAGCTTATCGGTTAAATGAAATTCAAGGATCTTCTCAAGTAATCAGATCCATTAAGGAAACTATTCAAATGATTGCTCCTAGTAATCTTCCTATACTCATCCAAGGCGAAAGTGGAACGGGAAAGGAGTCTTTTGCTCATAGTATCCATCAGCTATCTGATCGGTCAGAAAAGCCATTAATAAAGATTAGTTGCGCGGCAATCCCCCCCGAGTTATTGGAAGTAGAACTATTCGGTAACTCTGATTTAAATGCTGAACAATCCACTCAACTTGAAAAGGGTGGGCGATTCCATTTAGCAGATGGGGGAACTTTATTTTTGGATGACATAGGAGACATGTCACTTCCGGTGCAGGCAAAATTATTAAGTGTTTTAAATGATGGCGAAATAGGTTCACATGAGTTACATAAAACGAGGAAAGTAAATGTTAGGATAATTGCAGCTACAAATAAGCCTTTGAAAGCTTTGATTGAGTCTGGAAAGTTTCGGGAAGATCTTTATTACCGAATACAGGCGATTACGCTTGAAGTTCCCCCGTTACGTGAAAGAATGGAGGACTTTCTTGATATAACAAATTACTTATTCCATGAAGCTCTACTTAAAGCAGGAAAAAGAAATCTATTGATTGCCACGAAAACAATGGATTATTTGCAAGCCTACCATTGGCCTGGAAATGTTCGTGAACTGCAAAATGTTATTCAAGCAGCAGTCTATTTGACGAATGGAGAGACGATTGAACCAAATGCATTGCCACAACAAGTAAAAATGGAACGAATTTTCAATGCAAATAATTTTGAGACATTAGCTGAATTAATAGAGAAAGTAGAGAGGGATATTTTATTTGAAACATTGCAACATCATCCAAATAAACGAGATGCAGCCAACGTTTTGGGATTAAGTAAAAGTACATTCTATGAAAAAGTTAAAAAATATAACTTATGACCTATATTCCGGTTAATCGGAATGTTGTCCGGATTTACGGACTTCGAAAAGAGCGAAGTGTATGTAGTGTACTGAATTATCTGAACGTATTCCGGATATCTGGAATACGTTTGTTGAATTGATTAGAATGCCCGTAATATAAGGGTTTGCAAGCGTATTTATTATCTGTTTAAATGAATGAAAGCGTTTTAATCTTCACCGTTCATACAAATTTGTGAGGAGGAAATTACATGAAACAAATTTATGCTTCTGCAGAAGAAGCTGTTCAGCAAATTCAAGATGGAGCAACGGTCATGGTGGGGGGGTTTGGTCTAGTTGGTATTCCAGAGAAATTAATTCTTGCTCTTGCTAAGAGTGGAGTTAAAGATTTGACGGTTATTTCGAATAACTGTGGAGTGGACGATTGGGGACTAGGGATTCTCTTGAAAAATAAACAAATTAAGAAAATGATAGGATCATACGTTGGTGAAAATAAGGAATTTGAACGCCAAGTTCTATCAGGGGAAATTGAGGTTGAATTGACGCCTCAAGGAACGCTAGCAGAAAAAATACGTGCAGGTGGAGCTGGGATTCCGGCGTTTTTCACACCTGCTGGCGTAGGTACTTCGGTTGCTGAGGGCAAAGAAATTCGTTTATATGACGGCAAAGAGTATGTATTAGAAGAAGCATTAAAAGCAGACTTCGCGTTGATTCGCGCTGCTAAAGCAGATACATTTGGAAACTTAATTTATAACAAGACTGCTCAAAACTTTAATCCGATGATGGCTGCTGCCGGAAATTTCACAATTGCAGAAGTAGAAGAAATTGTAGAAAGCGGTGATTTAGATCCGGATATGATTCATACACCTAGTATTTACGTGAAAGGATTACTTCAAGCAAACCAAGAAAAACGGATTGAACGTTTAACGATACGTTCTTACTAATGAAAGGGGACTGAAGTTCATGAGTCAAATCAATATGAGAGAGCGAATTGCAATGCGTGCTGAAAAAGAATTAAAAGACGGCGATTATGTGAACCTCGGTATAGGTATGCCAACACTTGTTGCGAACTTTATTTCAGAGAATAAAACTGTCGTCCTTCAATCTGAAAATGGACTTTTGGGGATTGGTCCATACCCCACGGAAGATCAAGTCGATGCAGATTTAATAAATGCTGGGAAAGAAACCGTAACAAGTATTCCGGGGGCGGCATTTTTTACAAGTGCTGAATCGTTTGCCATGATTCGCGGTGGTCACGTTGATGTTGCTATTTTAGGAGCTATGGAAGTATCTGAAAAAGGTGATCTCGCTAACTGGATGATTCCTGGAAAGATGATTAAAGGGATGGGCGGCGCAATGGATCTTGTACATGGCGCAAAAAAAATCATTGTGATTATGGATCATACTGCGAAAGACGGAACGGCAAAGATTAAAAAAATGTGTGAACTACCTCTTACAGGAAAAGGAGTAGTAAACCTAATCATTACCGAGCGTGCACTAATTGAAGTGACTTCAGGTGGATTGGAACTAAAAGAAGTTTTTGAAGGGTTTACTGTCCAAGACGTCATTGACACTACAGAAGTTAACCTAATTATGAAAAATGTAAAAGTAGACGTTCAAATAAATTAAAAAATCGTCTTAATACAAATTTTGGGGGGAAATGTTCATGGGAGTATTAGGTATGATTGGTCTTATCGGAGGATTGGGACTACTAATCTTATTAACGATGAAAGGGGTAAACATTTTAATTGCTGGACCCGTTTCAGCATTGTTTGTTGCGTTAATGAGTGGCATGTCGTTATTCCCACAGCTTGCTGGTGAAGGGGAGGCAAACTTCGTCACGAGCTATATGACAGGTTTTACTGGATTTATCATGTCATGGTATTTAATGTTCCTGTTAGGTGCTGTGTTTGGTAAAGTTATGGAAGACAGTGGGGCTGCAGATGCTGTCGCTAAATGGTTTGTAGAAAAGTTAGGTATGAAATTTGCAGTTTTAGCAATCGTAGCTGCGTGTGCAATCCTAACATACGGTGGTGTAAGTTTGTTCGTAGTTGCTTTCTCGGTATATCCAATGGCTATCTCATTGTTCAAACAAGCAAATTTACCTAGAAGATTCATCCCGGCAACACTTGCACTAGGATCTGTTACTTTCACAATGACGTCTGCTGGTTCTCCAGAAATTCAAAACTGGATTCCCATTGAGTTTTTAGGTACGACTCCTTATGCTGGATGGGAAGTTAGTATAATTGTTGCTGTTTTCATGGCTGTGTTTGGTTATTGGTGGTTAAAACGAATGATTACCAAAGCGGTGAATAAAGGCGAACTATTTGTAGATAGGGAATCTGATCCGACATTCGATACAACTCGCGCATTACCCAATCCGTTCATGTCAATGATTCCACTACTAATTGTATTGTTAATTTCCTATGTATTCCACAATTCTCTTGAGCAATCTGCACTAATAGTCGCTCTCCTCGGAGGAATAATAGCTACCTTCTTTGTAGGTAGAAAATTTTCAAGCAATTTCGGTGCGGCAGTTTCTGCAGGTACACTCGGGGCAATGGTCGCAATAGGTAATACTGCTGCTGTTGTTGGTTTCGGAGGAGTGGCAAGGAATGTGCCTGCTTTCCAAAACGCTGTAGATGCAATGACCAATATTCCAGGATCGCCTTTAATTGGCGCGGCAATCGCAGTATCTGTTATTGCAGGAATGACAGGTTCATCATCAGGTGGTCAAGCAATTGCGCTGCCGCTACTGGCTCCGCATTATCTGGATATGGGTGTAAATGCAGAAGCATTGCACAGAGTTGTCGCAATCTCATCCGGTGCTCTCGATTCACTTCCGCATAACGGTTACGTTGTAACGACTATCCAGTCAATTGCTGGTGAGACGCACAAAGCCGCGTACGGGGCAGTAGGTGCAGTAACTGTAATTGTTCCGGCAATCGGTGTTGTTATAGCCATTATATTATTTTCATTTGGATTTGGGATTTAATGGTTATTAGATGTTTACTAGAGACTATATTAATGAGGGGGAATTAATATGCAGAATGGAAAAGTGCTTTTAATAACCGGTGCCGCACAGGGAATTGGCTTTGAAATTGCGAAAGAGTTTTCAAAAGCTGGTGCCACGGTCGTTCTTACGGATATAAATGAAGATAAAGTTAAAGACGCAGCTTTATCACTTGGAAATGGAGTAGTTGGGTTAAAGTGTGATGTGACGATAGAAGAAGATTTAAAGCTAGCAATTGATCGTACAATCACCCAGTTTGGGCGCATAGATATATTAATCAATAATGCAGGTATGCAACACGTCGCGATGTTAGAGGATTTCCCAACAGAGAAATTTGAACAACTGATTAAGATAATGCTGACTGCGCCGTTTATGGCTATCAAACTAGTATTGCCGCATATGCGAAAACAAAAATTCGGAAGAATCTTCAACATGGCTTCCATCAATGGATTGGTTGGATTTGCAGGGAAAGCTGCTTATAATTCCGCGAAGCATGGTGTTATTGGCTTGACAAAAGTGGCGGCATTGGAAACAGCAGAAGATGGAATTACTGTTAATGCAATTTGTCCGGGATATGCAGATACCCCTTTAGTGCGCAATCAGCTTCAAGACTTAGCGAGTATGAGAAATGTTCCCTTTGAGTCTGTACTTGAAGAAGTAATTTATCCATTGGTTCCACAAAAACGTCTTCTCGATGTGAAAGAAATTGCAGAACTGGTTTTATTCTTATCAGGTGAAGGCGCGAAAGGAATAACTGGGCAAGCGGTAGTACTTGATGGAGGGTATACGGTTCAATGAATAAATGGGTTGTAAACTAAAATAAGCGTGTTTCTAACTATTCTATGATTAAAAGAAAGAACGGCTGCTATCTAACTTGATAACTTAATCAATATTGACATTTAAGTGGTTTATATTTATAGTGATACTACAAATTAAACTAGTCAATTTCCGTTAAGGGGAGTAGCTAATACAGTAAAGTCGTCAACACAGGACTGAATCCTCGGCTTTATTGGCAACAATCGTTGTTTGCGAGACCTTACCATTTATTTGGTGAGGTCTTTTATTTTTTAGAGGCGCTTTAACCAAGTATTGGTTATGGCGTTTCTTTTTATTTTCATGAGCACTATGAGCCTCCCACGACTGAGGTCACGGGTGTTCTTGGCTTAATCATAAAGTATCAGGCTAAGGATATCCTACAAATAGTGATATTACACTTTCGAACTCTAGAGCTTAGCCCTGGTCATTCTATGAACCTCCCACGACTGAAGTCACGGGTTTCAGGGTTAGTGCTATCGCACATTGACCACTTGAGGCTGGGAACACACAGCCGCTATACCGTTAGCGAATGCTTTCGGCACTACTTTTCTTAGGATGTTTGCTGCACCATTAACATCCGCATTTATTAAAAAATTATTTTTAGTACGGTAAATACCGCGTTTTAATCTTTTCCCACTGAATATTCGTTTGACATTATTCCCCGATTTGTAGGTCGGAATAATGTCTTCATCTACAAAACTTGCCTGAGATGTGTAGCTTTCTTCAATTACAATTACTGAAATGCCCTCAGCATTCGCTTTGTAACTGATTAATTCTATTAGCAGTGAGTGTGGCACTTGGACAAAGTTTTGATTATTTCTTTTTCCTAATTCTATTTTTTGTTTCCACCCCACATTCTTGCCAATAACAATTGCATCGATGTTTCTTTCCACGGCTATTTTCACGATATTGAAACTAACTTTATGGAAAAAGTCTTTGATTTGTCGATGTCTTGCGGAATCTAATTTTACTAACTTTTTGGAATGGAAGTTTCCTTCTCTTGGTTTTTGTCCGTTACGAAGAGCAGCGTAGTAATATGCACGCATTTTGTTGTACCACTGATTGATGGATTTTACTTTACCGCCTTTAAATAGGACTGGGACGTGCTCTGTATTAAACACTAGCGCTGCAATGTTATCAAGACCTAAATCGATACTCATGCATCGTTCCATTTTGACAGATAATTATTTTTTCATCTCGATTAAAAACACTAATTCAACAGTAAAACAATTGTGCTTGGGTATGATTCTCACTTGTTGAAACTTACCGTTGAAATTTGCTAACTTACCAATATTTATTTTTCTTTTAGTTTTTGGGAAGCTTAGATATTTACCGTCTTTAATTTTGCAAATTTGATTCGATAAAGTTGATTCTTTTCTGCTTCCTCTTGGGAGGTAACCAGGAATAGAAGGTCTTCCTTGATATTTCCCTGTATTCTTTTTGAAGTCTTTCAAACTTGCGAAAAAACTAGTCCAATTTTGCACGACATTTCTAAGAACCTGTTGATTTATCTGACCTGGTAATGAATAATAGTCTTTTTGTTTAATTGTTTTAAATAAACAATCCAGAAAATTGTAACCTAAGAAGGACTTTTCTTTTGAAGGCAGCTCAAATAGATTTACCTTTATTTCTTTTTGTTCGTCTCTTGGTTTCATTTGTTCTTTTTCTAATCTTTTTAGATAAGCTTTTTGTTGATTGACATTCATTTTATTGATGTTATCAAGAATTACTTTTATTACTTCTTGTTGTAAAGGTTGTAATACACCTTCATTGTTTAAAGTAGTAAAAACTTGCCTGATAAAGAAGTTTGTCGTGTTATATAGGTTATTACTATTTAGACAAAGTTCATCGAAATAAGTATACATTTTATGGCCATTTTTAATGTTGATTTGAAAAGTTCGATATTCCTTGTTCGGCTCCATAGTTTGTCACCTGCCTTATTTAAGAATATTCTACCAAATAGAATGCATGTTCGTCTAGTGATGTCCCTTTAGAACAAAAAAAGAAAGCCAATTCATCCCACGACTGAAGTCACGGGTGTTCTTGGCTTAATCATAAAATTATTGGAGGTTAATATTTGACTACTTATCAAGAGCTTGTAAATACGGTCATCATTAACGAGAAAAATCAACTGGTTCGATACGATAAATCTTTAGAACACATCGGAACAGGAAGAAGTGCATTTGTATTCAGGATCAAATCATCAAATATATCAATTAAAGTGTTCTTTCCAATATTTATACACATCGCAAAAGAAGAAGCTGAAATTTATAAAGTGCTTCAAGATACTCCTTATTTCCCTTCGATTTATGAGACTGGATTAAATTATCTGGTCATGGACTATATTGATGGTTATACACTTTTTGAATGTTTAACACATGGAAAAGTTATAACAACCGCGCATATCGATGAAATTGATCACGCACTATCCTTGGCTTCGAATTTGGGCTTAAATCCATCTGACATTCACTTGCGCAATATTTTCATCACTTCAAATAACGAGATAAAGCTCATTGATGTGGCACGTTATAGGCAAAAGAAAGATTGTCAGCAGTGGAATAACCTGAAAAAAGCTTACCCTCAATTTTATCGCAAATGTTTCATTAGCAAGAAAATTCCTAGCTCGATCTTGAATGTCATTGCTTTCCTATATAAGAAACGATTCATCCCGTTTTTTCAACAATGAAGATCAATTCTTACCTAGCACTGGGATTAGGTGTTTGGTAGGGAAAATCGCATTACTTCACAGAGGTGCATAACACTATTTTCGTCCTGATTATCCGTGGGACAAATAACGTTTCTACAAAACACTTCGGAAATTAATGTTAAATTATAAAACGCTATGATATAGTGAGAAATGATGAAAGAAGGTGAGCGTATTGAGAAAGAAATACGGAAGACTCAGGAAAAAAGAAAACCTAATCGTCTTCCCGGGAACTTTTGAAAAGCTAGTTGAAAAAGGGCATGTTGCCGTTGAGACAGAGGACTACGAACAAGCGGTTGAAGCATTTGATCAGGCAATTGTTTATGAACCTGATAATCCGGAATTTCTAGGACCTTACGCTGTTGCCCTTTACGAAACAAAAGAATTTCGGCGAGCTAAGGAAATTGCGGCAAGGCTACTTCATAGTGGAACTGCAGATTACGTCGATGCTATGGAACTGTATTTGACAATCAGTATTCAGCTAGAGGAATATGATGAAGTCGAAATGACCATTGATGCGCTGCTTGATGAAGGAATTGTTCCGCCAAATATGCTCAACAAATTCAATTACCTAAGGGAATTGAATGCTCGTTTGTCAGAACGCTATGCACTTGATGAGCCGGGTTTTAAAATGGAATCCTTCGAATTCGACGAATTCATGAAGATGGATGCTATGACACAACAGTATGCACTTGCTTCACTTGAAGGTAGTGATTTATCAGACCTTGCTCCTTTACTGAAGGAAATAGCTGTACAGGACGACGTTGCACCACTAGCCATTACCTTCGCTTTGACACTGTTGCATCAAACAGGGGACGATGAAGAACTTGTAATCAGTAAATTTGGTTGGAAAAAGCAAGTTGTTCCTGCTAATATGACTTTGCCTGGACAAGATGCAATGACGAAAGAAGTCCTTGAAAAGATAGAACGGCAACTCTTTCAAGATCCATCCAGATTGGAAATGGCGCAGGGGCTCATCGAGAAATTCGCAATTACTGCATTCCCTTTTGGATGGGGGAATAATAATTCGGAAGACGTTGCGACAGCTTATGTAAACTACATAGAAAGCCTCTTTTCGGGTGAGCAGTTGCCTGAGACAGAACTGAACTTACTTATCCAGCAGATTGACAACGATTCGGACCTTTAGCAAAGTACGAAATCTGTTGAAAGATGAAGAGACTATGATATACTGAAATGGTTGTCAATGGAGTATATACGTATCAAAACATATTGGCCAAAACGATTCGGAGGTAATTAATTATGTCAGTTAAATGGGAAAAACAAGAAGGAAACAAAGGGACTCTTACAGTAGAAGTACCTGCAGAGGTAGTAACAGCAGGTCTTGATAAAGCATTTAAAAAAGTTGTGAAAACAGTACAAGCACCAGGATTCCGTAAAGGGAAAATGCCACGTCAAATGTTTGAAAAAATGTATGGTGTAGAATCACTTTACAATGAAGCACTTGATTTCATTCTTCCAGAAGCATATTCTAATGCACTTGACGAAGCGGGCGTTGAACCAATCGACCGTCCTGAAATCGATATCGAACAAATGGAAAAAGGGAAAGAGCTTATTTTCAAAGCAGTTATTGCATTGAAGCCTGAAGTTAAACTTGGCGACTACAAGGGTCTTGAAGTAACACGTCAGGATACTGAAGTTACTGATGAGGAAATCGAAGAACAACTAAAAGAACGTCAACAAGCTTTCGCAGAACTAGCTTTGAAAGAAGATGGCACTGTTGAAAACGGTGATACAGTGAAAATTGACTTTGAAGGTTCAGTTGATGGAGAACTTTTCGATGGTGGTAAAGGCGAGCAATACGATCTTGAAATCGGTTCAGGTTCATTTATCCCTGGATTTGAAGAGCAATTGATTGGCATGAAAACAGACGAAGAAAAAGATGTTGAAGTAGATTTCCCTGAAGAATATCATGCGGCAGAACTTGCGGGTAAAGCAGCTATTTTCAAAGTGAAACTTCATGAAATCAAATCTAAAGAAATTCCTGCATTAGATGACGAACTTGCAAAAGAAATAGACGAAGAAGTTGAAAGTCTTGACGCATTGCGTGCGAAGTTGAAAGAAACAACTTTGGCAGAGAAAAAAACTGCTTCCGAAACAGCACTTCGTGATGATCTTGTAGAAGCAGCAGCACGAAATATGGAAGTTGACATCCCAGAAGTGATGGTTGAATCTGAAGTTGAACGTATGATGGAAGAATTTGGACAACGTCTACAATCACAAGGAATGAATCTTGAGCTTTACTTCCAGTTCTCTGGACAAGATGAAGAAGCGCTTCGTACTCAAATGCAAGAAGACGCACAAAATCGTGTCCGTGTTTCTTTAGTACTTGAAGCAATTGGTAAAGCTGAAAGCATTGAAGTTGCAGAAGAAGATATTAATGCTGAACTCGAAAAAATGTCTGAGCAGTTCGGCATGGATATCGAGCAAATTAAAACAACGCTTGGTGGAACTAAAGTTCTTGAAAACGATCTTCGTTTCAACAAAACAGTTGAATTCTTGGTAGAAAACGCAAAGATTACTGAATAATAAAGTGAATTAAGGACAAGGTACGGAAGACCGTACCTTGTTTTTCATAGAAAGACATAATAAAATGTGTAAAGCGATGAATTCTAATTAGTTGATAAAAACCTGGGAATCTTGTAAGATTGTCACTTAAATAGGGGTGAGATTAGTGTTCAAATTTAACGATGAAAAAGATAACTTAAACTGTTCTTTTTGCGGGAAATCCCAGGAGCAGGTTCGTAAGCTAGTCGCAGGTCAAGGCGTCTATATTTGTGATGAATGTGTTGAACTTTGTGCTGAAATTGTAGAAGAGGAAGTCGGTCTTGAAGAAGGATTTGAACTTAAAGACGTTCCGAAACCAAAAGAAATACAAAGTATCCTCGATGAATACCTGATTGGACAGGATCGCGCGAAAAAATCACTTTCGGTAGCTGTCTATAACCACTATAAACGTGTTAACTCGAACAGTAAGATTGATGATGTCGAGTTATCGAAATCTAATATTGTACTCATCGGACCAACGGGTAGTGGTAAAACATTACTCGCTCAAACCCTTGCAAGAATCCTTGACGTACCTTTTGCTATTGCAGATGCTACATCATTGACTGAAGCAGGATATGTCGGGGAAGATGTAGAAAATATTTTGCTGAAGTTAATTCAGGCAGCAGATTATGATGTTGATCGTGCGGAAAAAGGAATCATCTATATTGATGAAATCGATAAAGTCGCTCGTAAATCTGAAAATGCATCTATAACACGTGATGTTTCAGGTGAAGGTGTTCAACAAGCACTACTTAAAATTCTTGAAGGAACTGTAGCGAGTGTTCCGCCACAAGGTGGACGTAAACATCCTCATCAAGAATTCATTCAAATCGATACAACGAATATCCTCTTTATTGTCGGTGGAGCATTCGATGGAATCGAAGAAATCATCAAACGTCGTATCGGTCAAAAAGTAATTGGATTCGGTGCTGAACCCAACACAATTATTGAAGAGGAATCGTATCTTGCTAAACTGATACCTGAAGATCTTCAGCGTTTCGGTCTAATTCCAGAATTTGTTGGTCGTTTGCCTGTTCTTGCAAGTCTTGAACAGTTGAGTGAAGATACGCTTTATCAGATATTGACTCTTCCGAAAAATGCAATCGTAAAACAATATCAAAAAATGTTCGAACTGGATGATGTTGCACTTCGTTTCGAGGATGATGCCTTGCTTGAAATTGCAAAAGAGGCCATTACACGAAAAACAGGTGCCCGTGGTCTGCGTTCAATCATTGAAAATATCATGCTCGATGTAATGTATGAACTGCCTTCACTTGAAGAAGTGAAAGAGTGCATCATTACTAAAGAATCCGTGTTGGGACAATCAAATCCGATTCTCTTAACGGAAGATGGTACCCGGGTTATTCTGGATAATGAGAAAGACTCGGCGTAACGCCTGAAGGATGCAGCTGACTCCGACGAAGCGCGTGAATATGCGCTTATCGGATGTCAGCTTTTTTTCAATGTTTTACTGAACATAAAGTAGGATATACATAATTATCGGAGGTGACTACCCTATGTCGACAGATAAATTAAATAACATACCGCTTTTACCGCTTCGAGGGTTGCTTGTTTACCCTACGATGATTTTACATATTGATGTTGGAAGAGAACGCTCCGTATTCGCAATTGAACATGCAATTGCCAAAGACAATCTAATCTTCCTTGCGACACAAAAAGATATTAGCATTGAAAATCCAGAGCCCGAAGATTTATATAAGATAGGTACATTGGCGTCGGTAAAATCGCTGACTCAGTTACCAAATGGAACATATCGCATACTGATTGAGGGTATTGAACGTGCAGAATGGTCTAACTATGAAGAAGCAGACCTTTATCCTGTTGTTGAAGTAATCGGGTTCCCGGATGATGAGACAATAGATGCGGAATCAGAAGCATTAATGAGAACCCTGCTTACATATTTTGAGAAGTATTCGAAAATTTCGAAAAAAGTAACGGAAGAAACATATGATTCTGTAGCATCAATTATTGAACCGGGAAGACTTGCAGATACGGTTGCCTCTCATTTGCCACTCAAGCTTGCGGCAAAACAGGAAGTTCTAGAAACGACAAATATCAATAAACGTCTAGAATGGCTTACGAGCAGGCTATATAACGAGCAGGAAGTGCTCAATCTTGAAAAGAAAATAAATGAACGTGTAAGGGAAGCAATGGAACGGACGCAAAAAGAATTCTATCTACGCGAACAGATGAAGGCTATCCAGACTGAACTTGGCGATAAAGATGGAAAAGGGCTGGAAGTTGCAGACTTAACAAGTCGTATTGAAAAAGCCGGTATGACAGAAGTGGTCAAAGAAGCGGCATTGCGTGAACTGGATAGATACGAAAAGATTCCTTCTGCTGCAGCTGAAAGTGGTATTATACGGAATTATATTGAGTGGCTTGTAACATTGCCTTGGACTGATGCTTCAAAAGATCAGCTTGATATTAACCGATCTGAAGAAATCCTTAATCGTGATCATGATGGTCTTGAAAATGTAAAAGAACGTATACTGGAATATTTGGCGGTACGTCAGTTGACCAATTCATTAAGAGGTCCAATTCTTTGTCTTGAAGGTCCACCAGGAGTTGGGAAAACATCTCTTGCCAGATCCATAGCTGAATCTCTTGGTAGAAAATTTGTTCGTATTTCACTTGGTGGAGTACGTGACGAATCAGAAATAAGAGGACATAGGCGGACATATGTAGGTGCTATGCCGGGACGGATTATCCAGGCAATGAAAAAGTCCGGAAAGATTAATCCGGTGTTCCTGCTAGATGAAATCGATAAAATGTCGAATGATTTCCGTGGTGATCCATCTTCTGCTATGTTGGAAGTACTTGATCCGGAACAGAATGACAAATTCAGTGATCATTATATTGAAGAACCTTATAACTTATCAAATGTGCTATTCATTGCGACAGCGAACGATTTAAGTGCGATTCCAGGACCACTCCGAGACCGTATGGAAATTATCTCAATTGCAGGTTATACTGAAATTGAGAAACGTTCGATTGCTAAAAATCATCTAATTCCAAAGCAGTTAAAAGAACACGGATTGACCAAATCCCAAGTTCGCATCAGTGATCCGGCAATCCAGGACATTGTGAGATACTATACGCGTGAAGCGGGTGTGCGTGGACTAGAGCGTCAAATTGCAGGCATTTGCCGTAAAGCAGCGAAATTGATAGTTACAGGTGAGAAAAAAAGCATCACGGTTAGCCCAAAAACGCTTGAATCACTCATAGGTAAAAAGAAACACAGGTATGGTCAGGCGGAAACGGTCAATCAAATCGGCGTTGCGACAGGGCTTGCTTATACCCAAGTTGGAGGAGATACTTTGCAGATTGAGGTTTCTTTATCCCCCGGAGCAGGGAAGTTAATCTTGACGGGTAAACTTGGGGACGTAATGAAAGAATCTGCACAAACTGCACTGTCTTATGTACGTTCAAAAACAGTGGAGTTCGGAATTGATCCGGAATTTCACAAAAAATGTGATATTCATATCCATGTTCCTGAAGGGGCCATTCCAAAAGACGGTCCATCTGCTGGTGTGACCATTGCAACAGCGTTAGTTTCCGCATTGACAAAACGTCCAGTTCGCCGTGAAGTTGGCATGACTGGTGAAATAACATTACGAGGCAGAGTGTTGCCAATTGGTGGATTAAAAGAAAAAACATTAAGTGCCCATCGAGCTGGCTTGACAACAATTATCTTGCCAATTGAAAATGAGCGCGACATCGAAGATATTCCGGAAAGCGTCCGGAAGGAAATGACATTCAAGCTCGTTTCTGACGCAGAAGAGGTCCTCGAAATTGCATTGGAGGAGACTTCCAAATGAAAGTCCATAACGTAGAAATGATTATGAGTGCCGTACGACCAGATCAATACCCGTCAGAAGGATATCCAGAATTTGCGCTAGCAGGACGTTCCAATGTCGGGAAATCTTCTTTTATCAACAAGATGATTGGAAGAAAGAGTCTTGCTCGAACTTCTTCGAAACCGGGTAAGACACAAACATTAAACTTTTATAAAATTGAAGAGCAACTATTTTTTGTCGATGTCCCGGGATATGGCTATGCAAAAGTATCAAAGTCATCTCGTGAAACATGGGGGAAATTTATTCAACAATATATGACAGAACGGGAACCTCTCCGTGCTGTTGTCCTAATTGTTGATTTGCGTCACGCGCCAAGTGCCGAAGATTGTAATATGTATGATTTCCTCGTGGATAACAATATGCCAGCAATCATCATTGCGACGAAGGCGGACAAGATACCAAAAGGGAAATGGGAAAAACATAAAAAAGTAGTTCGTGAAACACTTGCTATGCGTCCATATGATGCTTTGATTGTCTTTTCATCTGAAAAGGGAATTGGCATGGAAGAAGCATGGAAAGAAATTGAGAGTAGAATGTAATTATATAAATAGTAATCTGGAGACGAGTTGAAATCGTTTTCCGGATTATTTATTTTGTACGAATAGGTATGCTTCGGATTATGAGTGGCATTGTACAAAGGATATGTATATTGCACATTGATTGCTTGTCATTTCAAAGGCTGTTAGTATTAGTTTGTAATCATTATAAATAGGTTCATTAAACCGCTGGTATTCATACGTTGTTCACAATTTTAAACAGAAAAAGGGACAACCGTATGGTATAATAGAAAGCGTGAAATAGAACGTGAAAGGTGTGAACACCTGATGCATACAATCATAATTGGTGTCAATCACCGGACAGCACCTGTTGAAATAAGGGAAAAGCTATCTTTTATTGAAGCAGAACTGCCACAGGCGATGCAAACACTGCAACAGCAAAAGAGTATATTAGAAAATATAATTATATCCACATGTAACCGTACTGAAATATACGCAGTTGTCGATCAGTTACATACAGGTCGTTATTATGTGAAGAATTTCCTGGCTGAATGGTTCGATATTCCACTTGAAACATTCTCGTCGCACCTGGTCATCATGGAAAATGACGGGGCAGTTGAGCATTTAATGCGTGTTTCGGCAGGCATAGATTCCATGGTTCTTGGCGAGACACAAATATTAGGCCAAGTACGGGATAGTTTCCTCATGGGCCAAACAACGGGAACGACGGGTACTGTTTTCAATGAACTATTTAAGCAAGCAGTTACACTTGCTAAAAAAGCGCATACTGACACCGCAATTGGTGATAATGCAGTGTCGGTATCCTATGCAGCTGTAGAACTTGGTAAGAAAATTTTTGGCACATTGGATCAGAAGCATGTAGCCATTCTTGGTGCAGGTGAGATGGGCGAACTCGCTTTAAAGAACTTGCATGGTAGTGGTGCAAGCAAAGTGACAGTTGTCAATAGAACACTTTCAAAAGCAGAACTACTTGCCGATAAATTCGGTGGAGTTGCAAAATCGATGGCAGAGCTTCAATGCACCTTACTTGAAGCGGATGTACTGATTAGTTCAACTGGCGCAAGTGACTTCGTAATCGACTTGGAACTCATGCAATTAGTAGTACGGTTGCGTAAAGGAAGACCGATATTTATGGTTGATATTGCTGTTCCGCGCGATTTAGATCCGCGTATCGGTGATCTACCGAATGTCTTTCTTTATGATATCGATGATTTACAAGGTATTGTCGAGGCGAATCTTGCAGAAAGAAAGCATGCAGCTGAGGAAATCGGTTTAATGATTGAACGAGAAATTGTCGTTTTCAAAGAATGGGTTGCTACACTTGGAGTTGTCCCTGTCATTTCGGCACTTCGTCAAAAAGCACATATTATTCAAACAGAAACGATGGCGAGCATTGAAAACAAGATGCCCAATTTGACGGAACGCGAAAAGAAAGTGTTGAACAAACATACGAAATCGATTGTCAATCAGTTATTGAAAGATCCAATTTTACAGGTGAAAGAATTATCTATGGATCCGAAATCGAACGAAAAGTTAGAGCTATTCCAGCAAATTTTCGGTATCGGTGAGGATGTAGTGAAGGAGAAAGAAATGCTTGCAAGACAAGCAGTAGAACGGTTAAAAGTCAGAGCGGAAAGAAATGCGATGGCACAACCGAATTTGACATTTTGAGCATTTGTCAAAGGGGCGTTTCCGCATCAGTGTGATACACTATAGATGCGGAAACGCCCTTATTGGTTCGGAAAGGCAGAGAAGTGATCATGGCAGATATGATGATGACGAGGCTGCATGAAGTAATGGTTGTCCTTTACGCGGTTAGCCTCGTTTTTTATTTTATAGATTATTTAAATAAGGATACCTTTGCACATCGATGCGCTTTTTGGATTTTATCCGTTGTCTATTTTCTGCAAAGTTTTTTCCTAGTGATGTATATTATCGAAATGAAAAGATTTCCGGTACTGACTCTCTTTGAAGGCATCTTTTTTTACGCATGGCTTTTGATTACATTATCGATTGTCCTGCACCTATTTTACAAAGTGAGTCACGCTGTGTTTTTCTTGAATGTCATCGGTTTTATATTCATGACGATTCATACGTTTGCACCTGTACAAATTGAACAATCAGCGATAGGGGAAGCACTCATTTCTGAACTTCTTATTATCCATATAACCTTTGCAATTTTATCGTATGCCGCATTTGCAATGTCTTTTGTTTTTTCGATTCTCTATCTCCTTGTCTATAAGGTTTTAAAAGAAAAGAAATGGACGAAACAATTTGGCAGGCTACCGTCCCTTCATCAAGCAGAGATAGGAATGAAAGCCGCTCTTTACACGGGAATACCAATTCTTTTTGTTAGCCTAGTTCTAGGCATGCAGTGGGCGACTGTTGCCCTAGACACGTGGTCCGTATTCGATATAAAAATATTGGGTTCATTTTTCTTGCTTGCCATTTATGGTTCTGTATTATTCTTGAAGCGGAGTGGCAAGCTTACAGGAAATGACTTCGCGTGGGCAAATGTATTTGCGTTTCTCTTTGTTATTATTAATTTTTTCCTAGCGAGCAAATTATCTGAATTCCATTCCTGGATTTAAATATTGATCCCTTAATGGATTTTAATAGTGAATTATTCATTTGAAAGGTTGGTTTTATGAAAATGAGAAAAATAATTGTAGGTTCAAGAAGAAGTAAACTTGCTTTAACACAGACAAACTGGTTCATTGAACAAATGAGAGCAGCTGGTGCACCATTTGAGTTTGAAGTGAAAGAAATCGTTACGAAAGGCGATCAAATCCTTGACGTCATGTTGTCTAAAGTCGGTGGGAAAGGTCTTTTCGTCAAAGAAATTGAGCAAGCATTGTATGATAAAGAAATCGATTTTGCAGTACATAGTATGAAAGACATGCCGGCAGTTTTACCGGAAGGACTTGTTATCGGCTGTATCCCTCCGCGAGAAGATGCACGTGATGCCTTCATTTCAAAAAATCATGTGAAATTCATGGACTTGCCGGTAGGAGCGATTGTTGGAACATCTAGTTTACGTAGAAGTTCACAGTTGCTTTTACTACGTCCCGACCTGGATATTCAATGGATTCGTGGCAATATCGACACACGTTTGAAAAAAATGGTTGACGGCGAATACGACGCGATTCTTCTAGCAGCCGCTGGAATGAAACGGATGGGGTGGAGTGAAGATATCACCACGGAATATATGTCTGTTGAGGATTGTATTCCTGCAGTAGGGCAGGGAGCACTTGCAATTGAATGCCGTATTGATGATGAAGAACTACTAGCCGAACTTGCCAAACTAACTGATGAGAAAACGTGGAAAGAAGTAGAAGCAGAGCGTACTTTCCTTACTGAAATGGATGGCTCATGCCAAGTTCCGATTGCAGGTTTTGCGCAATACAATGGCAGTGAGGTTGAACTGACTGGTTATATTGCTTCTCCCGACGCTATACAAGTATTCAAAAGTACATTTACGAGTAAAGATCCTATTGAAGCTGGCAAGGAAGTTGCAAAAACTTTACGTGCTGAAGGAGCTTCTGAGGTGATTGAGAAAGTGAAGGCGGATATGGATGCGTAACGGTAAACCACTGTTAGCTGAAACAGTCGTCTTCACAGGAACGCCGAAATCAGAAGATGTATTCGAACTGGTGAAGCTCTATGGAGGTACGCCAGTTTCATTGCCGCTCATTCAAGTGGCAGAGTTGGTGGAACAGACAGATGAGCTCCGTTTGAATGCATGTCCGACTTACGACTGGTTGATATTCACCAGTCAAAGTGCGGTTACGGCTTTTGGAGCCAAGCTCATTCGACACAATTTTTCACCAGAAGCAATTCCAGCTAAAATAGCGGCTGTCGGTATCCGTACTGCTGATGCACTCAGGAAAATTGGCTTTACGGTCGATTTCATCCCAACGGTTTTCAGTGCGGATACATTCGTTAAGGAATTTAATCCTGTTGAAACAGATATTCGACGCATCTTATTTCTCCGTGGATCGATTGCTGGAGTGACCATCAAAGAAGAATTGCCTTTTGAAGTGGATGAATGGACTGTTTATACAACAGAGCGTGCAAATGATTCCATTGATTCACTTGTTGCTTTGTTGCAGAAAAAACAGCAATTGAACGTGTTGTTCGCAAGTCCTTCGGCAGTGGCAGTTTTTGCGGAAGAAGTTGTGCCGCGTACAGGCTGGAATGGCTATACAATCGGCGCTATCGGTCATGTGACGGAGAGTGCGCTAGTAGAAGTTGGCGCACCTGTCCATGTTAGGCCAGATACATACACACTTAAAGATCTCGTTGAGAAATTGGCGGGGCGAAAGGAAGGGTAATTATGGATACATTACAATTCAGACGCAACAGACGTCTTCGTGCATCGAGCACATTACGGTCAATGGTAAAGGAAACTGTTCTGAAGAAAGAGGATTTCATTTATCCGATTTTTGTTATCGACGGTGAGGATATCAATAATCCGATTGCTTCAATGCCGGGTGTTTTCCAGAAATCACTTGACCACTTTGCAATTGAACTCGATGAAGTCGTCTCACTAGGTATTCCTTCAATTATTTTGTTCGGTATCCCAGCAACGAAAGACGATGTGGGCTCAGAAGCTTATTCCGCTGAAGGAATTGTTCAAAAAGCAATCCGTCTTGCGAAAGAACGTTATCCTGACCTTGTCGTTATCGCAGATACGTGTCTTTGCGAGTTTACTGACCATGGTCACTGTGGTGTGGTTGAAGGAGAGAAAGTATTGAACGATCCTTCTCTAGATTTATTGGCGCGGACAGCTGTAAGCCAAGCAGAAGCTGGTGCTGATATTATCGCCCCCTCAAATATGATGGACGGTTTTGTTGTGGCAATACGCCGAGGGCTTGACGCAGCTGGTTTTTCAGAAATACCGATCATGTCCTATGCGGTGAAATATTCTTCCGCTTATTACGGTCCGTTCCGTGATGCAGCAGATTCTACACCGCAGTTTGGTGACCGTAAAACGTATCAAATGGATCCCGCAAATCGAATGGAAGCATTACGTGAAGCGGAATCAGATGTATTGGAAGGTGCCGATTTCCTCATTGTCAAACCGGCATTGTCTTATCTTGATATCGTACGCGACGTAAAAAACACCTTTTTATTGCCAATTGTGGCTTACAATGTAAGTGGCGAGTACGCAATGGTAAAGGCTGCTGCTCAAAATGGCTGGATTGACGAAAAACAGATTGTTTTAGAAACGTTAACGAGTATGAAGCGTGCAGGTGCGGATATTATTATGACGTACCATGCGAAAGATGCTGCGCGCTGGCTGGAGGAGAAATAAATGGGTAGAAATTATGAGAAGTCAAAACAAGCATTTGAAGAAGCAGTAAATCTAATGCCGGGCGGAGTTAACTCACCTGTCCGTGCTTTCAAATCCGTCAATATGGATCCTATTTTCATGGAAAGTGGAAAAGGCGCAATCATTACGGATATCGATGGCAATGACTACATTGACTATGTCTTGTCTTGGGGTCCTCTTATTCATGGTCACTCTGACAGTGACGTCGTCGATGGTATCAAGCGTGTAGCGGAAACTGGAGCTAGCTTCGGTGCCCCAACATTAGCCGAGAATGAGCTTGCGAAACTAGTTATCGAGCGCGTTCCATCTATCGAGATGATTCGTATGGTTTCATCAGGTACAGAGGCCACAATGAGTGCATTGCGTTTAGCGCGTGGCTACACAGGACGTAATAAAATTTTGAAATTCGAAGGTTGCTACCATGGCCACGCCGATTCACTGCTCATTAAAGCGGGTTCAGGTGTTGCGACACTGGGTCTTCCAGATAGCCCAGGCGTTCCAGAGTCGGTTGCTAAAAACACGATTACTGTGCCATATAATGATCTTGAAAGCATTAAAGTCGCGATTGCAGAATTCGGCGACGATCTAGCTGCAATCATTGTGGAACCCGTCGCAGGTAATATGGGCGTTGTTCCTCCTGAACCAGGCTTCCTTGAAGGATTGCGTGAACTGACTGAACAAAACGGCACACTTCTTATATTCGATGAAGTCATGACAGGCTTCCGTGTCGGTTACAATTGTGCACAAGGGTATTTCGGTGTTACACCTGATATCACATGTCTTGGAAAAGTAATTGGCGGTGGGTTACCTGTAGGTGCGTATGGTGGAAAACGTGAAATTCTAGAAAATATGGCTCCCGCGGGGACGATTTACCAAGCAGGCACTTTATCAGGAAATCCGCTTGCAATGACTGCCGGTATTGAAACGTTGAAAAAACTGACACCCGAATCATATGATCATTTCATGAAACTAGGCGATCAGCTGGAGGCCGGTTTCCGTGCCGCAGCAGAAAAATACAATATTCCACACACAGTGAACCGTGCTGGATCAATGATTGGCTTTTTCTTCACAAATGAAAAAGTGTCTGACTATGACAAAGCGAAAACATCCGATCTTGCATTATTCGCTGATTATTATCGCTTAATGGCGGAAGAAGGCATCTTCCTACCGCCATCCCAGTTTGAAGGCATGTTCCTATCGACTGCCCATACCGAAGAGCATATCGCGAAAACGGTTGAAGCATTCCATACTGTATTTGCCAAACTGAAGCAATAAGAAGTATTTTATTTTACTACGTCTGATGATTAACTAAAATAACCAGTAAATAACTTGATCAAACACTAGGTACTACTTGTATCTGTACTTTTGGTTCGCTTTGAATTGAACTAGTTCTATACGCTTATCGAGAGGTCTAAGTAAGTAGGGGATGCGACAAAGTCGCATCCCCTACTTACTTTTTCGGTAATCATATGGAGTTTGTTCATCCGTCGCTCTCCAAAGATACAGAAACAAGAAGTGCCGAAGCTTTTTGGGACGAAAGAATAGCTTGCTTCTCACATGGAGAGAAGCGGCCAAAGATACAATTTTGGCCGCTCATGCCCTCTACTATCAAGTGTCACTTTTTATAGTGCAAAGTAGAGAATACAATGTACAAGGTGCTAGAGTGCCCGAAATTGCATCTTCGGGCACTTACAAACTCTATAGAATGCCATCTATTCTTTTTTTTAGAGCAACTGCATTTTTCGCTTGAATATTGTAGGGACGCGACAGGCGTTTAATCACAACAAGATAACCGAAAAGGGTATGGCTAGAAGTGACGGAGTCACTTCTAGCCATACTTGCCCCTCGGTAAAAGTGTCGTGATTAATTCGCCGAAAGCGGGCCGGAAATAGTCCGGTGAAAATGGTGGTTTTCAAGCCCTTCTTTCCAGTGTTTTATAAATTAAATAAAAATCCCCTGACTTGTTAAATGGTCAGGGGATTTTTCGTTCACTCAATATATTCTTCTATCAAGACGCTGTCGCGCATACAATTGTTTGTGAAGGAATAGAAGGAGGGAACGTATATGGAGATAAAACAGTGGCCAATGCAGGAAGACTTTTACTTCCCTGAACATGCGGGCATACCTACAGGGGGTCAATCTGTCACAGTAACTCCAAGATATACCGAAGAAAGAACGGAAGATGCAGTCCGGTTGACAGGCATTTACCACATTGCGGCGAATGTTGAATTTGATGATGGGGTCCTGCGTTCAGCAGAACTCGATGATTCGTATATTCTCATTGATGATGTTGAGTTGGATGGCAAAGAGGGTTACTTTGAATACGCAGTCCCACTCAATATTGATTTACCTCCCGAAACAGAGAGCACGTTGAACGTAGTAACGACCCAAGCGACGGGCAAATCTGACGGACAAGGTACTTACGGTATTGTCTGGCATGTGGAGTGTTCGTACACAAAAGCGGTCGCGCAAGTGGAGGAGCCTGAAGTGGAAGTAAATGTAGTAGTGGCAACTCCGATCGCAACAATAGAAAGCACTTCATTCACAGAGGCGGACGAAGTGCTCTCATTCATTATGGAACTAACAGATGGGATATCGACGACTGTATTCCGTTCAAATGATGTTTTTGTAAAGAGCGAAAGCTAATCCACAGAGAAGACACAACAGTAGAAAATCACCGGTTGTTGGAACGAGTAATAATCGTATCAATTGAAAAACACAAAGTGGGATAATAATTCCTTTGCAGTAAAATCGGGTTTTCCGAAGCCAAGGCGGTAGAAGATAAGGGTTATATGACCTTCGCATAACACAATCCTTTCGTAATTTACTTGACGTTTCATAAGCAGTTCCGTTACAATTATGATAATTGTATAGAGATGCGATGATTGGGATAGTACGTGAATTGATTGGACTAAAGAGAGGGTTCCGGTGGTGAAAGGGCCTGTCGATTATTTGCTGAATGTAACCCGTGAGCAGTTTCCGTGAATTAGCTGTTTTCAGCATGAAAATCAGCAACATTAGGTTTTTAGCATGAAAACAGCTAACAGTAGCGGAAGCCGGTTTGAAGCCGTTATCGAAGTTTGAGGTGCACTGTACTTTTGTGTGCACGAATAAAGGTGGTACCGCGAACAGCTCCTTCGTCCTTTAAGGCGATAGGAGTTTTTTTGTGTCCAGTTTTATGCACCAACTACTTTTCTTTTTAAAAATAAGGAGGAACCAACATGACAAATGAAAACACGTCGATGCCGACGAAATACGATCCGAAGACCATTGAAGCAGGTCGCCATGACTGGTGGCTAAAAGGTAAATATTTTGAAGCACAACCTAAGAGCGATAAAAAACCTTACACAATCGTTATTCCACCGCCGAATGTTACAGGTAAGCTACACCTTGGCCACGCATGGGATACAACGCTACAAGACATATTGACACGCATGAAGCGGATGCAAGGTTATGATGCTCTATGGCTTCCGGGAATGGACCATGCTGGCATTGCAACACAAGCACGCGTTGAAGCAAAACTTCGTGAAGAGGGAACGACACGCTATGATTTAGGGCGTGAGAAATTTCTTGAAGAAACATGGAAATGGAAAGACGAATATGCAGGACATATCCGTGAACAATGGGCAAAACTTGGTTTGGGGCTTGATTATACACGTGAACGATTTACCTTGGATGAAGGACTTTCGAAAGCGGTACAGGAAGTTTTCGTTAAACTCTACAACAAAGGGTTAATTTACCGCGGTGAATATATTATAAACTGGGATCCCGCTACGAAAACGGCTATATCTGATATCGAAGTCATCCACAAAGACATTCAGGGTGCTTTCTATCATATGCGTTACCCATTGGCAGACGGAACGGGCAGTATAGAAATTGCAACAACTCGACCTGAAACAATGCTTGGAGATACTGCGGTTGCAGTTCATCCTGAAGATGAGCGTTATAAACATTTAATCGGTAAAACGGTTAAACTGCCGATTGTCGGTCGCGAAATTCCAATTATTGCAGATGATTACGTGGATATGGAATTCGGAAGTGGCGCGGTTAAAATTACACCTGCACATGACCCGAATGACTTTGAAATCGGTAACCGACACAATCTCCCACGTGTTCTTGTGATGCATGAAGATGGTTCGATGAATAAGCTTGCCGGCAAATATGAAGGAATGGATCGCTTCGAATGTCGTAAAGAAATCGTCAAAGACTTGCAGGAGATGGGTGTTCTATTTAACATTGAAGAACATAATCATTCTGTCGGTCATTCCGAGCGTAGTGGTGCAGTCGTTGAACCGTATTTATCGACACAATGGTTCGTTAAAATGCAGCCACTTTCTGATGAAGCGATCAAGCTACAAGATACGGAAGGCAAAGTAAACTTTGTACCGGACCGTTTCGAAAAAACGTATTTAACATGGATGGAAAATGTCCATGACTGGTGTATTTCCCGTCAATTATGGTGGGGTCACCGCATTCCAGCTTGGTACCACAACGAAACTGGCGAAATATATGTCGGTCAAGAAGCGCCGGCTGACAGTGAAAACTGGAGTCAGGACAATGATGTACTCGATACATGGTTCTCATCTGCGCTTTGGCCGTTCTCAACAATGGGCTGGCCGGATCTCGACAACGAAGAATTTAAACGTTATTACCCAACAGATGCACTTGTAACAGGCTACGACATCATTTTCTTCTGGGTATCACGGATGATTTTCCAAGGAATCGAGTTCACAGAACAGCGACCATTTAAAGATGTCTTAATTCACGGGCTCGTTCGGGCTGAAGATGGCCGTAAAATGTCTAAATCTCTTGGCAACGGCGTTGACCCGATGGATGTTATCGACAAATACGGTGCGGATGCACTGCGCTACTTCTTATCAACAGGTTCTTCACCAGGACAGGATCTACGCTACTCAACTGAAAAAGTTGAATCCGTCTGGAACTTTGCCAATAAAATTTGGAATGCATCCCGTTTCGCACTCATGAATATGGATGGCATGACATACGATGAAATTGATTTAACGGGTGAAAAATCTGTAGCGGACGCATGGATTTTAACACGGTTGAATGAAACAATCGACCAAGTGACGAAGTTAGCAGACCGCTATGAGTTCGGTGAAGTCGGCCGCGCACTCTATAACTTCATCTGGGATGATTTCTGTGACTGGTACATCGAAATGGCGAAACTGCCATTATACGGTGAAGACGAAACAGCGAAGAAAATGACGCGCTCGATTCTTGCCTATGTGCTCGATAACACGATGCGTTTGTTACATCCGTTCATGCCTTTCATCACAGAAGAAATTTGGCAGAACCTACCCCATGAAGGTGAATCAATTACAATCGCCGCATGGCCGGTTGCGGATGAAGCTCTAACTGATAAAGTGCGTGCAACGGATATGAAACTGTTGATGGACATTATCCGTGCTGTACGTAATATCCGTGCAGAAGTAAACACGCCACTCAGCAAAAAGGTTCCACTCTATATTTCAGCTAAAGACGATGCAACTGTAGCCGTGTTAGAAGCAAACCGTAGCTACATCGAACGCTTCTGTAACCCTGAGACATTGACAATCGGAAACGGCATCACAGCGCCAGGTAAATCGATGTCAGCGGTAGTAACAGGAGCAGAACTGTTCTTGCCACTTGAAGGGTTGCTCAACATCGACGAAGAACTTGCGCGTCTAACAAAAGAGCTTGCGAAATGGCAAAGCGAAGTAAAACGCGTCCAAGGCAAACTCTCCAACGAACGTTTCATGTCCAAAGCGCCTGAAGCGGTTGTTGAGGAAGAGAGAGCTAAAGAAAGTGACTATCTAGAAAAATACGCGGCAGTTGAACGTCGTATGCAGGAATTGAAGGAAATCTGATTAAATAAAAAACACCACGTTGTGATTTTGCAATGAGGTGTTTTTGGGCTGTGAGTAGATTGTTAACTCATTTTTAGTAGATTAAAGAATTCTTCAATTCACAATTAATTAAAGTACAACTTTTCCAATTGAATATGAATATGGTAATATAGAATCAAGAATATATTGAATAGTAGTAGTTTTGTATAGAGTGTAGGAGGAATGAACCTATATTATCATTCTTTTAAAAATGGAGGCAGCCATGAAAAAATATATGCATAATGAAAAAGGGCTGACACTGGTGGAAATACTTGCGGCGCTTGTTATTCTTGGTATTGTGTTCATTGGATTTATGAGTGTCTTTCCCCAAATGACATTGTTTAATGAGAAAACGGAGAAGAAACTTGAAACAATGAATTTGGCGAAAAAGGAACTTGTTGAATTACAGATGACTACCAATAAGTTATTGGATATATCACCCTCCCTTCAGAATGGTCTATACAAGAGATATATTTATTATCAAGATGACTACCAATTTGAGGTTGACTATTTTGAGACTCCGGATTTGTTAAAGGATACAAGAGTTAATGATTCAAAAGCATTATATAAAATCCATATAAAAGTGAAGGATAAGAATGAAATCAAGGGCGGTCCTGTCATTAGTGAGATATACGGTTATCTGAAAAAATAATTGGTTACAATGAATCGAGGGATTCGAATTGAAGAAAATTGGTGAGAGAGGAATCACACTCGTTGAATTATTAGCAACAATAGTTCTGGCCTTTATAGTAATGATTTTGATTTGGAATACAATCTTAATTAGTTTGAAATATAATTTAGCGGAAACCAAAAAACTGCGTTTGCAGCAAGAGGCAAATTATATTATTACCGAAATTCAACGGATACATAGACAATGTGATAGGTATGAATTAACAATTTCGGAAAATGAAGTATCCATGAAAAACTGTGTAGGTGAAAATGCAATCCCAAACGAAATTGTAAGTAATATTTATCATTACATAGCGTTGCCTGAATATAAAGGAGATGTGGTTGAGGCGAAGCTATATGATTCTAGCATTGACTTAAAACTTACTGTCCAAGACATTCAAAAACAGAAACTAAAAGTTGAGGTACAAACAACGATTTCCCGTTATGTGAACACTAAATGAAAAAAGGGGAATATATATGAAAACCCATAAAAATGAACAAGGTTACGCACTGGTAATTGTTCTGCTTTTAGTTGTAATCATCATGATCATGAGTACCGTCTTTATGCGGGGGACAATTAGTAATATGAAACAAGAGCAGATAGTAGATAAAGGTAATCTTGCTATTGTCGTTGCTGAGATGGGGATGGATTACTACCTTCAAAAAATCTGGAATGCTGAAAGAGTAGTTTTTGAAAAGATAAAGAAAGAGACAGAACCTAAATTGAATTCATATATTGTGTGTTCAAAAACACCAGAGTGTAAACAACTAAAGTCGATTAGTGAGATAAATAGTGAGGCGAAATTAAAGTATATAATCGATGTAGGTAATGAAATTTCAAGTATTAAAAATAATGCTACCAAAAGAGACGATATTGATATAAATGATAAATCAATCACTTATGAGCTTATGGAATTGAAAATCAAAAATGAAGTCGAAAACAAAAATAACAAAACAAAAGTTGATATTAATTTGCAAATTAGAGGGACATCCTCCTCAGAAATAAAAAAATATTTGATAGCAAATGCCATTTTAACTCTTGATGACTTTATTCTACAAGACCAATCTACTCCTAAAGGGCAGATAAAAAATTCGAAAGAAATATATGACTATTTTTTGAACGAAAAAGATTTTACAAAGAATATTATTCCTTGTAATCCAAAGGGTAAATGTATAACTGGTAATTATTATACTAATGGGTTAATTAATACAAAAAATCCTAATCAGCTTATCGGTCTAATTTGGATTCATGATGGAATGTTGAATGCCGGAATCAATATGAACAATATGGATTCTATACTAATTGTGAAATCTTTGGAAGTAGAAAATAATATGAATAATTTAGATGGAAAATTAATTTTAATAGGGGGAAATGACAAGTCTGGTAATATTGTCAGTACAATTGAGATAGGATTTAAATCAAGGGGCAAGGTATGTATAAATATTGATGGTTATCCAAGGGGCGATATCGAAAAAATTAAATTTAATGACATTAATAGAGATAAAGTTTTATTTTATTCAAGTGCAACCAACCCAGTTTGGCCTACAAATGCAACGGTTAGTCAAAGGCGTTCAGGTTCCCTTGCGAATTTTGTGAATACATGCAGCGGACTGAATATTAAGGAGAGTTCTCCTGCAAATGATCCTTATATTACCCCATACTTTTTCGGGAGTTCGGCTGATGTGAATTACTAATTGAACTAAATAAATGTGCCTGTATAGCACACTATTCAGTAAAAAGTAGCCAATCGAAAAAACTCGAAGTCGGTCCAAATCTCATTTATGCATGAATAAATTAAAGGTACCAGGTTATGAAGCGATTTTGAATTGTTTCATAATCTGTGGTACCTTTTTACTACCTGTACCTCTTCGCTAGCTATACACTAGAAATCGACTCCCCGATATATTTCATCAATTCCCTAGCCACCGAAAAATCATGCGTCACATACAACGACCTCGCCCCGACAGGATCCTCAATCTCATTCAACATCCATCTACCATCTGGCAACAACAAAAAATCAATCCCTACATAATCACTTTTTATGGCGGTTGCAATCGTTACCGCATCTTTTTCCTGCCAACTGGATAGTGTATATTTTTCAACTGAACCACCAAGCGTATAGTTCGATTTAAATGATTCGTTTCCAGTCCGCTTTACAGCACCGACCACTTCTTTGCCAATCATAAATACCCGTACATCTCGCGCTCCGGATTCGATAAATGGTTGTACAATTAGTTTACGGTAAGGGAACTGACGGAAAAACGATTCGGCATCAGCTTCTGACGTACAAAGAAATACTTCATTACCTCCATGTCCATCAACCGTTTTCAACACACATGGATACGTACCGATTTCATTAATATATCGAATCCTTAACGTTGGGACTGAAGGTATTCCGAGCAGAGTAGCTAGTTCAAATGTCTGTAATTTATCGTTCGCAATTCGGTTCACTGCTGCGCGGTTGAACAACCGGAAACCTGCTGCTTCGAACTTTGTGGCCAGCTCGGTATTACGATCTCGAAAAAGGATGAATTTTGCATCGGCATCAGGTTGTTCATCTCCGATTAGTAAGAGAAGTTCGATTCCGATTTTTTTCGACTCATTCATTAAATCATCAATGAACGCATGGTTCCTAACCGATTCGGCCTCTGTGTAATACACATAGCCCTTCATGCAAGCTTCCTCAATATGTACGCAATCATCGCATCTGCAACATTAATACCTGTGACGTTGTAGATATTACGTATGTGGGCGGCCGCATTCACTTCACAGACCAGCGGCTCTTCGTTGTCACCGAACAATAGGTCAACACCTGCAAACTCCGCTCCGACTGCGTGGGCAGCTTGTAACGCTAACGTTTTTTGTTGGTCTGTTAGCTCGATGACTGTTGCAACACCGCCGTTTGTAATATTCGCCCGGAAATCAGTTTCGGAATGGCGGTACATGGCTGCGACAATCTCACCGCCAACAATATTCACGCGAATATCTCGTCCTCTGCTGTTTGCGATGAACTGCTGAAATATATAGTCGATGCCACGCAATTCATCTGTCTTGTCATAAAACTGCTCCTCCGTTTCAATCAAATACACCTTCATGCCAAATGAACCATGGCCTTCTTTAATAATCATCGGTAAGCCAAGCGTTTTCAACACTTGTTCATAGTAACCTGAATCTATGATTGTGAAATTTGGATATACTTTTGGTGCAATAATCGTCACTGGCATTGGAACACCTTGTTTCGATAGTTTAAGGTATTGTTTCGCTTTGTTATCGCACGTTTCAATAACGTCCGGATCATTAAAAACAGGAATCCCAGCGTATTTGAGAAACGTTGCGAGCAGAATATCTTTATCCAAAAAAACAACAAAATCCGGCCGATTGGCCAGATTTGTATCTAAATTCATCATCACTTCATAATTCTTCTTAATTTCAGTACTTACACCCGCGCGTTTAGCCGCTTCTTTCAGCAGTTCGGCCTGATCTATAAATTTTTCACTTGTCAAACTACCATTATAAATTACCCAACAACTTAACATTATGTACCTCCGGAAATGATATACTTTTTCTATCTAGATTCTAACATACGGAGGGATAGTTTTGATTCCAAAGATGAATGTATATAAAAATCGATGGGCAATTGACAGCGAAGATTCTATTAAACCTGGATTAATGGCGATGCAAGATGCGCTTGCAAAAATGGGGAATCCAGAAAAACAATTACAAATCATTCATGTAGCGGGTACGAATGGCAAGGGTTCGACGATTGCTTTTATGGAAGCAATTTTAAGGGAACATGGTTTGTCGGTGGGTGTGTTTTCATCGCCTGCGATTATCGATCTACATGATCAAATACGAATGAATGGTAAATCGATTTCTGAAGAAGAACTGGATATATCATTTCGCGCAATGAAAAAAGCGGGATTAAGCGGACTTTTGACTGACTTTGAATTACTTACTGTCGCTGCATTTGTCACATTTAGTCGATTATCACCTGATTATATTCTGCTAGAAACGGGGATGGGGGGCTTACTAGACAGTACGAATGTTGTGACGCCACGTGTTTCTGTCATTACATCTATTGCGCTCGATCATACTGCATTTCTAGGGGTGACTCTTGCGGAAGTAGCAAGCCATAAAGGCGGCATTATTAAAGAAGGTGTTCCAGTTGTACTAGGGCCTTTGCCTGATGAAGCGTTAAACGTAGTACAAGATATCTCGAAAAAGGTAGGAAGTCCTTCATTCTATTATGGAAAACAGTTTGCGATGGATCAAGATAAATTTAGTGGGATCAATAGATTTCAATTGGCTGGGCGGAAGATGAAAGGAGCACATCAAGGCGTCAATGCGGCAGTTGCGATTGAATCACTGTTAGTTGCGGGTATTTCACTTACGGAGAAATTGGTGGCTAAAGCGGTTGCTACAGCTCAACTTGCATACAGGTTTCAAGAAGTGGCGCCTGGTGTATTCATGGATGGTGCGCATAACCCAGCTGCCGCAAAAGTTCTAGCGGATACGATTCGCTCTGAATTTCCGGGAGAAAAAGTAGATTTTGTCATCGGAATGCTAAAAGGCAAAGATATCGAGAAAACGCTTGATGAGCTAATTCCTGTGGCGGCCTCTTTCACATTCCTGACTTACCCCCATCCGCAGGCGGCAACCGGTGAAGAGTTAATGGAATATTGCCATCACAAAGTTAAAAAGGTGACAAATAGCTATAGTGATACTATAATACCATTATCGAGAAACAGTGAGAAGCTAATAGTCACAGGGTCGCTTTATTTGATAACAAGCCTAATGAACTAGTTTTTGAATTTGACATTGCATTCAACTTGGACGGTAGTGACGAATGTGAAAAAATGTTAATAATTTAATTTGATTCTTTCTTTTCTAACTAATTGACTGTAGGGGTGTGTACTGTAATGAAGGTTATTAATAGTTCCACCATACGTTATTTCATTCTTTGGTTAGTTATCGTTCCACCGGGCTTGGTCTATATTTTATGGAATTACCCGCTAAACCAGGTAGATTGGTCAATTGTAGCAACGTTCACTGTCCTGGGATTTTTCACGGTATATTATCCGGTTTTGAGAAATGGTACCCCTGTATTCCTAGTTATGTGGGTGACGGTGCCTGCGTTCTTAATGTATGGACTCTTTGTCGAAATAATCCTTATGCAAATTTCAATCATAGCAATTATCCTTACATTACCTAGTAAATTGCCTTTGATGCAGCGTTTTTATTTTAATTCGGTTCTCTTTTTTATTTTATCGATCATTGCGTCCTCGGTGTTTCACTTCTTTGGTGGGAAGATAGGTTCTGTTGAGTTTTGGCCAATTATTTTGGCTGTCTTCGTCTATCAATTAGTACACACAATCGTTAACGATATCTTGCTTAAAATATTTGCGACATACAAAAGAATTAATTCACCGTTCTTTTCAAAAGATATATGGTTCAATTACGCTTTAATTCTGGTCATACTTCCATTGTCGCTTACGTTATATTATTTATTGCAGTTGGTCGGAATGGGTGCATTCGTCCTACTGGCAGTACCCTTTTTCTTTATAACGCTCGTGATTCGTCTTTATAGTAATTCCGAAAAAGTCAACAGTAATTTACAACAAGTGGGAGATATCGGTCACGGATTATCGGACTTAGTAACGGAAAAAGACGTCATTGACCAGTTCGTTAGGAAAGTTTCTGACATGTTTGATGCGGATCAGGTGTATCTTTTTGATAATAAAGAAGGTTGGCTTGAACTGATCCGTTCCTACGAAAATAATAAGTTTGTTTCGATTGATTTTGAACTATTATCCTCGGGACAAGGGATTGCTGGGTCGGTTCTCCAGCGTAACAAGGCTGTTATCTATTCGCAGCGGAAGGAATGGGAAACAATTTCGAAAGACTATGTTCCTGATGATATGCAAAGTGTTCTCTGTGTCCCTATTTCACGGAATCAGGTAATTGAAGCTGTATTACTATTATCTTCAGAGAAAAAATCTTCATTTAATGAATATCAACTAAATATTCTCGACTTACTCTGTTCTTATTTTACTGTTTCAGTGGAGAAAGTACGGTATTTGCAAGAAGCGCTCTCAAAGAGTGAACGTTGTGCGCTCACCAAGCTTTATAATTACAGATATTTAGAAGATAGGTTAGGCTATGAAATGGACAGGTTAAATGGACAGGAAATAGATGACCTTTCAGTAGTTATGCTCGATATCGATCACTTTAAAAAAGTGAATGATACGTATGGACATCAGAGCGGTAATGACATTCTAACGATGTTGGCCAGAAAACTAGAGGACTCGCTACCCGCAGGTGGGACTGTAGGACGCTACGGGGGAGAGGAATTCGTTTTCATTTTACCTGGCATGAAGAAAGCGGAAGCGGTCGAATTCGCAGAAAATCTGCGTACTGCAATTGGTGGCTATGAATTTACGATTATCCAGGACTTAGCCGAAGATAAGAAGCCAATGAACGTCAATATCACATCCAGTATCGGTGTTTCCTCTGCCCCAGTAGATACAGACGACGCAATGACGCTGTTACGAAATGCTGACCGCGCACTTTATTTGGGGGCGAAGCATGCAGGTCGTAATCGAGTTGCGGAATATGTGAAATGAGTAGATTGAGGAGGATTAAGCAGAATGACGATAACAAAAAAGCATTATTCTATAATATTTATTCTTTGGTTAATCGTTGTTCCATTAGGCTTTTTCCTTGCACGCAATTTTTTTGATTCAAATGAAGTCAACTGGTTGAATCTGTTGATATTATTCGTACTATTAGTAATAACAATGATGGTACCTTTGAAGTTGAATAAAATGTCAGTTTCATTGGAGCGGTGGATTACATTCACTGTTTTTTTCCAATACGGTGTATTTGCGGAATTATTATTTACGCAAATCGCGATGATTCTACTACTTTTCACTAGAAAGTCAGATTTACCTCCTATTTATCGATTTCTCGTGAATTCGTTGATCTTTACACCTGTTTCATTATTAAGCGCAACGATTTTTCATTATGCGGGAGGCATAATTGGTTCGCTGGATTTCATGATTATTTGTTTCTTGGGGCTTTTATATGCTGTGAGTTATTCAGTTTTGAATAGCATAATTATGCAAGTGTATTTAGCTTTTGAAACCGGAACGTTTTCAATTATAGAAAAGTATATTGCATGGGATTTTGTTTCAACAATGCTGGTACTCCCTTTTAGTATTGGACTATACTTTTTAAGTGACCATTTTGGAAATAAAGCTGTTCTCCTGATTGGCGTCCCTTTTATTCTCGTTTTATTTATAGCAAAAAAGTACAATCAATCCGATAACTTGAATGATAAACTTTCTTCAGCAAGTATCATCGGTCACGAACTAGCCGACCAGCTTATTTTCGAAGATGTTATCAGGACGTTCATCAGCAAACTGAAAGATATTGTTCCGTATGAAAGTGCATATGTCATTGATTTTAGAGCAGGCAAACAGCTAATAACACTGATGGGATCTGAAAATGGCCTTATTTCAAAAAATGTTTATGAGCTTGAATTTAAACCTGAAAAGTCGGATGATGATGGGTTGGAACTGGATAACCCAAAAATTTACTCCACTAAAAAGGAAGCAATGGTACTTAAACACTTCAAGTTTTCAAAAAATGTAGAAAGTGTTATGACTGCTCCAATCAAACGGCAAATGAAGACGGAAGGATTTCTGATCTTAACGTCAAAAAAGAAAAATATGTTCCAAGCACTTGAAATGAAAATTATTGATGTGTTAACGGGCTATTTTGCAATCTCGTTAGTCAAAGCACGTTATTATGAGAAAACAATCGAGCAAAGCGAACGTTGCGGATTAACCAAATTGTATAACTACCGCTACCTGGAAGAAAAGTTGGACGAAGAGATGATACGTTTCCACATTGGGGAAAGTAGTACATTGTCCTTGATCATGTTGGATATCGATCATTTCAAATCTATCAATGATACATATGGTCATCAGTGTGGGAATGACCTGCTTATTGCGCTTGCGGATTTGCTTAAATCCTATGTAACTGAAGGGGTTACCCTAGCGCGTTTCGGCGGTGAAGAATTCGTTTTTGCACTTCCGAATTTCAACAAAAATGAGACAATTGAGCTTGCGGAAAGGATTCGAAATGAAGTGGAGCTGTCCGTGTTTCGGATCATTCCTGATTTGTTGGAAAAACGTGAACCAATTGATGTACAAATGACAGTTAGCCTCGGCGTTGCCTCTGTACCGGAAGATTCGGGGGATGCAAAAGAACTTCTGCGTCATGCGGATCGAGCACTTTATATTGGAGGCAAGCAGGCTGGTAGGAATAAGGTTGGGGTTTACGGTAGGGTAAAGATTTAAATCATAGAATACTAAATGTGATAATTAATAGAGAGAAGAAGCAGAAATGCTTCTTCTTTTATTTTTACGGTCTTTTTTCCTGTCTGGATGATTTTTTCGTGACAAATCATGTCGAGTCTATGATAATAGTAGTATAGTAATCATTAAATGAGAGAATAGTCGGTTTTTTTAATCAATTGAATCGATTTCATAATTGCTTATTTAAAGGAAGACCCTAACATTAACGGAATTTCTTAATCTATCATTCGTTTGTTCCGTTGATTGTAACGGAAGGCGGTGACTCCAGAGGAAACGGCCAGGAAGAGAAAGAAGTTGACTCTTTCCAGGCGGAAAGCGTCCGCCTGAAGTGTACATCAACCTTCTTCAAATTTAAAAAGAGACATGAATTAGTAATGAGTTAGGAGAGAACTAATGGTAAAGTATATCATTCTACTTATAGGTGCACTAATTGTCTTTCCTGTATTAATTTATATCGTTCGGCGGAAAAGTCTAGGCAATTGGATCATTCCTAGCACTTTTGCTGGATTATTAATATCAATAATTGGCCTCATCATGCAAGAGACATTCAATCCGCTTTATGTGTTGCTTGTAATGTTTGGACTTGCGTTTGCACTATCCGTTTTGTTGGACAAGCGATCTAAGCAGGATGGAGTAGTTAAATTAAAGCGACTATCAGTAAAAGATAAATTACCCGTACCTGTGGAATCGTACAGAGGCGGTGGGGATAATGAAACGGCTGCCTCATTGGACGAGGAAGATGTATTTACCATTCAACCAATTGAGGATGATTTAAGCCGTTGGGTGACAATGAACCGGGCAGAGAGTGAGACTCGGAATAGTGAAATTCACGATAGAAAGGAGGGTTCTGGTGGGGAATAAAGGGTTTTTAAATACGTTTATCGTAGTCATAGCAGCGACGCTCATTTTTTATGGATTTTCTTCTATTGGTGCGCTCGCAATTACCAATACCTCTTCAAAAAACTTTGGTGATCAAACCTATATTGGACCTTTCGATGTTTCGAGACAAAAAGAAAAGTCTGTCAGAGAAGAGCTGTTAGCCGATTATGCTGCACTTCAAGAAGAATTTGCGGTCAATTTGACTTATCAGGATGTCACTATAGAACTGCCACAAGAAGTGGTAGTATTTGATATAGAAAAAACGATTCAACAATCGAGTTCTGGTAAAGAGAACCCGATTATTGCGACCGTATCGGTTGAAGGATTAGAGACGGTGCTTAGACAACAATTTACAGCTATTAACTTTACGAATGATACTATCCAGTCAATCGCAACAGGTATTGAACGAGAACTTGGGACAGGCATTATGCCGCTGACTGTTCATATTACGGATTACTCCGATTTTACGGAAACTGAAGTAGCAACAGCTTCTATGTCTGCTTTAGAGCAATCGACTTCTTTCAGAAATCTAATGGCTGCACTGAACGGCATAGAAATCGCACCTTTTTCTACCTTTTCTTTACTCGATTTTATTCAAACGAATGAAACAGGACCCGTTTCGGATGAGGAATTATCTACACTAGCAACTGCACTTTATATGACGATTTTACAAACGAATTTTGTAGTAGATGAACGGAATATCAGTACAATATTTCCGTCATCTACAGACCCGGGTTTCGAAGCAGCCATTAACAAGCAACTTGGTTTGAATTTTATATTCACGAATCCAAATAAAACAACTTTTACCCTTGCGATTACATCCGCTAGCGACACGATTCATTCATCCATTACAGGCATGCCTTTCAGTTATTCTTATCAGCCGTATATTGGAAATAGTGAATCGTATGAGCCGAAAACAGTTAAGCAGTACAGTGCTTTTGTACCGAGCGGGGCAATCCGAATAGCGGATGAAGGTCAAAAAGGGATGGAAGTGAACGTCCATCGAACCATTTCATATGAAGGAGTAGTACTCGTGGATGAGGAAATTACATCTGACTTTTATGCGCCGCTGCCTAAAATTGAAATCCATCCATTAATAAAAGAGACAACACAGTCTTCGGGAACTGGCAACCAAGATTCAGAGGATGGAACTACTAATGGTGGAACAGTTGATTCGCAAGGGAATCTTGTCCCATCTACTCCTTCTACTACGCAAGATTCCGAGGAACAATCAAAATCTCCGTCCCATCTAGAATCGAAGCAAGAACAGGACGAGAGTGATAGTCAAACGGATACTGACGTTCAGTATGATAAAGGTGGAAATATCATTAAATAAGCGTTCGTACGAATGGGGGGGACAGCATGACAACTGCGCGCAAAAGACTTGGTGACTTGCTTGTCGAGTCTGGTCTAATTACAGATCAACAACTGCAAACGACATTGGATGAAAAACCCGGCGATCAGAAACTGGGGGATGCGTTGCTGCAACATGGTTTTATTACCGAGCAGCAACTGATTGAAGTATTGGAGTTTCAGCTTGGAATTCCGCACGTTAATCTATATAGGTATCCGTTTGATCCAAAACTATTTAATGTCGTTCCGAAAGATTTTGCGAAACGAAATTTAATTGTCCCATTGAAAGCGGAAGAAGATAAGCTTTTTGTGGCGATGTCTGATCCAATGGATTACATTACGTTAGATGATTTGCGATTGTCCACGGGTTTTTATATTGAAACGGCGATTGCTTCAAAAGATGATATTATGCGTACAATTTCCAAGTATTATGATGAAGAGTCTTTTGATGAGCTTTTCATGGAACAGACGCCCGAGCAAAGAGAACAGCAAGATGAATTGACGGATTTGGATTCGCCGATTGTTAGGCTTGTAAATCAGCTAATGTCGTCAGCTATTACTCAAAAGGCAAGTGATATCCATTTCGACCCACAGGAACATCAGGTTGCAATCCGTTTCCGAGTAGATGGCATGTTGAAATCAGAACGTTTTTTACCGAAGCATATGCAGGCAATGGTTAGTGCGCGTATTAAAATCATGGCGAATCTCGATATAACGGAGCATCGGATACCACAAGATGGCCGCATTAAGACGAATGTGGATTTCCGTCCGATCGATCTTCGGGTTTCGACGTTACCGACGATTTATGGTGAGAAAATCGTTATGCGTATCCTCGATCTCAGCAGTTCGTTAAACGATTTGACGAAACTTGGCTTCAATCGACTGAATCTAGAACGCTTTCTGAAACAAATTGAAAAACCGAGTGGCATCGTTCTTATATCAGGACCAACCGGATCGGGTAAATCATCGACACTCTATGCGGCGCTCAATAAATTGAACACAGAAGAAGTGAATATCATTACGGTTGAAGATCCAGTCGAGTATCAGCTTGAAGGGGTAAACCAGATACAAGTAAACCCGAACGTCGGATTAACATTCGCCGCTGGACTTAGATCGATATTAAGGCAAGATCCAGATATCGTTATGGTTGGGGAAATTCGTGACCGAGAAACGGTTGAAATAGCGATTCGTGCTTCGTTAACTGGACACTTAGTGCTCAGTACCATTCATACGAATGATTCAATTGCTACAATTACAAGAATGCTAGATATGGGCGTTGAACCGTTTCTTGTGACTTCATCGCTGAATGCGGTGATTGCCCAACGACTGATTCGCCGTGTGTGCCGAGACTGCGGAAAAGAAATGGAAGCGACAAGTCGTGAAGTAGAAATTTTTGCGAAGCGTGGACTTGGAATAGAAAAAGTGATGAGGGGTGCGGGCTGCGGAGTCTGTAATATGACTGGGTATCGTGGGCGAATTGCGATTCATGAAGTACTTGTATTGGACGATCAGATGCGGGATATAATCAATAATGGCGGTTCTTCGGCGAGACTGCGAGAAATTGCAACCCGGAATAAGACAGTGTTTTTATTGGATGATGGTTTGTTGAAGGTAAAACAAGGGATTACGACGACAGAAGAAGTGTTGCGCGTCGCTTTGATTGAATAGGGGGCACTGATATGAAGGAAAAGATAGATGAGTTGTTGAAGATAGCGTTTGAATTTAATGCATCTGACGTCCATCTTACAGTAGGCGTGCCACCGGTATTCAGGGTTCATGGTGATTTAAAGCGGTATGGCGAATTAATGATTGATAATCATTTTACTGAAACGGTTGCACAATTGACGATTCCACATAAGATGTATGCAGATTTTTTGGAACAAGGTCAAATCGATTACTCGTACGATGTGCCGGGAGTTGCTCGGTTTCGTGTCAATGCATTTCAGCAGCGCGGTTCCGTATCGCTCGCTTTCCGAACAATTCCTACGAAAATACCTTCAATTGAAGACCTTCAACTTCCCGATACATTGAAGAAGTTGGCAGAGACTCATCAGGGATTAATTCTAGTGACAGGGCCTACGGGATCAGGTAAATCAACGACACTCGCGGCAATGATTAAATATATGAATGAAACGATGCGAAAACACATCATTACACTGGAAGATCCAATTGAGTATATGCATTCGCACGGGTTGTCTATCATTGATCAGAGAGAGGTCGGCTTCGATACGCAATCATTTACTTCAGGTGTCAGAGCCGCATTGCGACAAGATCCGGATGTCATTCTTGTTGGAGAGATGCGTGACCTGGAAACCATCTCTGCAGCAATAACCGCTGCTGAAACGGGTCATTTAGTACTTGCGACTCTGCATACATGGAGTGCGGCATCTACAATTGACAGGATTATTGACGTATTTCCACACGGGCAACAGTCTCAAATACGCGTGCAACTTGCTGGGGTGCTTACAGCTGTCATTTCGCAGCGCTTACTTCAGACAGCTGACCGAAAAGGGAGAAGGGCAGCAACGGAAGTGATGATCAATAATCCGGCGATCGCCAACCTAATACGTACTGAGAAGGTCCATCAGATTCCATCCATCATTCAAACGAACCGCGCGGCGGGTATGCATATGATGGCATCTTCTGTTCGTACGTTTCTTGACAAAGAGATCATTTCCTATGATACCGCCGTGCCATACCTGGAAGGTGATGAGTAACAATGGCCCGTTTTAAGTATGAAGGCCGCGATGCCAAATCAATTCGTTCGGGTGTAATTGTTGCTGCCGATAAACGTGAAGCGGCTATAAAGCTGAAAAGCCAGGGGATTCGAGTAACGAACATGACTGTCCAGGCTGAAACAGCACTGACAAAAGACATTGTCATTGGGAAACCGGTTAAACGGGAGCATTTGATCATGTTCCTCCGCCAATTTTCAACGCTTCTTCGGGCAGGAGTAACAATCATAGACGCAATTAGAATCCTTGCATTACAAGTAGACTCAAAACCATTCCAAAAGATTCTTATATCGGTGAGTGATGATTTACGGGGAGGCGGTTCCTTATCGGGGGCGTTTCTAAAACATCCAAAAGCATTCGAGCCAATCGTCGTTAATATGGTGCGGGCTGGAGAAATATCGGGGACAATCGATGATTCGCTAGACCGTCTTGCTGACCATTATGAGAAATCACATCAGTTGAGGCAAAAAGTTGTCTCCGCCATGTCTTATCCACTCATCGTAGCGATACTTGCGATCGGAGTTGTTATCTTTTTACTGACGACAATCGTTCCTATGTTTGTGGACATGTTTGCTAGTTTCGGAGGCGAATTACCGTGGCTAACACGTTTCGTTATGAATGCAAGCACATTTGTGACCTCGTTCTGGTACTTGCTCGTTTTATTTGCGGTGATTGTTGTGGGTGGCATTTGGATGATGAAGAACAATAAAGAAGGAAAATTAATACTGGACACATTTCTATTAAGGCTACCGATTTTCGGGGACATCATGAAAAAATCCGTCCTTGCAACAATGACACGGACGTTGAGTTCGTTGTTTGCAAGCTCCGTTCCGATCTTACAGGCGATGTCCATGACAGAAAAGATTGTTGAAAATGAAGTCATTTCGAGAGTGATTGCGAAATCTCGGGAGTCGCTAGAGCGGGGCGGGTCGTTAACAGAACCGATGAACGGTCACTGGGCATTTCCACCTTTAATTCCTCATATGATTGCGATTGGGGAGCAAACAGGGTCGTTGGATGCGATGTTGTCAAAGGTTGCGGATTTCTATGAGAAAGAAGTGGAAGCTGCGACGGATCGATTGAAAGCGTTGATTGAACCATTGATGATTGTTTTATTAGCTGGATTAGTCGGGACTATAGTCCTTGCGATTATGATGCCGATGTTTGAGATGTTTAATAATGTAGATGGAATGTAGGGGTTAATTTGGTGAATTGGTAAAAAAGACATAGTGTTATTGTGATTTACTAGTTTCATATTGTGTTAAATAAGGTATAATTAAGGCGAAGTGAACGAGATGATGCAAAGGGAGGAATTACACATGAAGAAGTTTTTGCAGAAACGATTGAATAATGAAAAAGGGTTGACGCTCGTCGAGTTATTGGCGGTTATTGTTATTTTGGGGATTATTGCGGCGATTGCGATACCGGCGATTGGCGGGGTAATTGACAATTCTAGAGTAAAAGCAATAAAAGCCGATGCTCAAAATATTCTTTCTGCAGGTAATCTGTATTTTGTCGAAAATTCAGATGAAACCAGCGTAACTCTAGAACAATTAGAAACTGGAAAATTCATTGATGATGCAGGTTCATTCGAGGGTGTATCAGGTGTTAAAGTTGATAAGGTAGCAGGAGGAAACACGTTTACGGGGACAGGTATAAACGGTAAAAAACAGTTAGTGATAACTGGTGCGACCATAACGGGCATTACTGCAATTGCTAATAGTGCAGCTACAGATGTTGTTGTACCTTAATTATTAATAATTATATTGCTTAGGAGCTGTTCCAATGCCCATGTCCATATTCAAACGCCGCAAGCGTATCGAATCCATGATAATTGAAGAAGATGCAGTTCGGTTTGTCCGGCTGAAATCCATTGAACCGCTCGTCATTGACATTGCGGAGGAAGTTCTGCTTCCTCCGAATGTTGTTGTCGAGGGGAAAATTGTCGATTCGGAAACACTTGCGACGATTTTGGACGGGGCTGTCGGACAGTGGGGAATCTCCAAACGATCCGTCCAATTCCTCGCCCCGGATCAATTTGTTATTATCCGCAAAGTTTCCTACCCCATGGAAGTCATGACTGACGAACTGAAGGGCTATTTTTTTATTGAAATTGGTTCAACGCTTTATCTGCCGTTCGATGACCCTGTCTTTGATATAGTTCCATACATACCGAACACCGAAACGAACGAAGCGATACTCATTGCGTCAAAAGAAGCCGTTTTAGAACGCTATGAAGCTGTCTTAAAAGAAGTGAAACTCGATCCCGTGAAAGCTGATATTACACCTCTTGCCTTGTATCGGCTTGCCTACAGACAGCACGCGTTCACGGGAAAAGAGCATATTTTGATGGCTGATTTAAAAAATGGTAAATTGACCGTTTCTATTTTCCATGAGCATTACCCACTTTTCATGCGACCTGTCGATTTGGAAAACTCAACGGATTTGTCTGTTGAAAGAGAACTTACTGTTGATACGAGCATCATCACACCGACAACCATCGTGATGGAACTTGAAAAACTCATCAATTTTTACCGCTATAATATGTGGAACGGTACAGCTTCCATCACACAACTTCTTGTAAACGGTGAGTACAGCCGGATGGAAGAGTTACTCTCCACGATCAGAGAACGACTTGCCATCAAAGCAGATTTATTGGTTAAGCAACCTTTGCGGCTGGCGAACGGTGAAGAAATCGCAGTGCGTTTCAACCGGGTCATTGGGTTGGCATTGAAAGAGGTGTAGACATGTTGGTCGATATAAATCTGTTACCTGAAAAAGAGACGGAGCGGTCGCAGCTTCTAGTCGGAGCCCTGGCAATCCTTGGTACAGCTGTTTTAGTGTGGCTCATCGTACTGATGGTGTCGAATAGTCTCGATAAAGAGAGCGCTATGCTTGAAAATCAGCTTGTTGCGCTTCAAGCGAGTCAAGAAGAAATTCGTGCTGAACTTCAACAATCCGAATCGGGCGATGCGAAAAAAGTACTTGCAACTACTGTGGGCTGGGCGGAGGAATATCAGTTTGATACCGTTCCACTGCTCCATGAGCTTATCGATTTATTGCCGAAACGCGGTTTTTTTCAAACGTTTGACTTTACAGGTCCCAATTTGGCGATGGTTACTGTCCAGTTTGACACCAAACCGGATAGTGCTTATTATTACACCCGCTTGAAATCGTCACCGACTGTTTCAGAAATCAATCTGGATTCAGTGATCATTGATGAGGTATCTGATGAAGAAACTGCTGACACTACAGAAGTCCTACCACGTTACCTAGCGACTTATTCCGTTCAGTTCGTTGATAATCGCATTGTGGCTGAAGGGACAGCTGAAACAACTGAAGGGCTTGAGGAAGAGCCGATTACGGATGAGGGGGATGAATCAAATGACTAATTTGACCAAACGTCAAAAAGAGATGGCATTGGTCGTCCTATCCGTAATCCTCTTCCTTTCACTAAGTGCTTATTCCTATTTCATAGTCTATGCACCTGCAAAAGAAACCAATGATCAAGTAAAGTTGACGACATCCAATGAACGGGATGTGTTATTTGCACTTCAAAAGCAGTCTGCCTCGAAAGGTCAGACGGATACCGCCAGTTCTCAGCCATTGCAACGTAAAGTGCCTACGAAGCCATTGGAAGATGCTGTCGTCCTTCAAATCGGCAAAGCAGAAACAAAGTCAGGTACTTCAGTACAAGGAATAACGTTTACGCAAGGAGAATTCGTTATTGAGAATCCACCTGAACTGGTTGAAAATGTTAGCCAACTGTTAACTGAAGTTGTTCTTCAATCGGACTCATACATAGGAATCGAAAAGTTTGTCGATGAAATTGAGAAAATGGATCGTATTTTCATCATAGATATAATTAACTTCAATGTACCAGAGGAGATTCGCAATGAAGTAATAGAAAAAGAGTTTATTGAAATGACGGTGTCGTTTTCCGCTTTTTATCGTCCCGATTTGATAGATTTACAAATCGAGGCACCAAAAACGAATGCGCCGCCACCAAGTGAAAAAATAGATCCGACACCTTTTAATGATGGAACGGAAGCAGCGGAACCTGAATGAGTATCCTATATACAATCCTGTTCTTTGTCTAGGGCATCGTCTAAAGCTCATTTTTTAACGTAATGGGTCTAAGAGCTCCTAGAAAACAATCAATTGTGTCATCGACTTCCTATAGCACTACGTGTAACCGCGAACTGGGGTTTCTTGACCTTTTACCGGTTTTTTCTCTTCTAGGATAGAAGCATAATTTTAAGTAGTTGGTGTGGGCACTGCGAAGTAGCACAACAGTCTGGGGGAAATCGAAACGATTTCTCCTTTTAGGTTTTCTAAGCTGAAAGAGGTGGAGCAATTGCCTACTCAACAACTCGTTATCTATCTATTAGTGTATATGGTTCCTGCCTTTATCATTTTTGGAATAGGCTGTATGGTGTTAGCACAAAGCCCTCGACGATTGGAACATAAGTTAATGGTGGCATTTAGTTTTACTTATTGTCTGCTGTATCTTGAAGAATTTATTCGTCATTTATTACCATTGTCTTCTAGTGTTTGGATGGTTGGTATGTTTTTTTACCAAATTAGGTTATTGACTACCACTATTTTATTCCACTTTTTTATACATACGACGAAAATGTACGAGCGTTATCGCATTCCATTCTACCCATATCTTTTTTACGTTCCTGTCGCAATCATCGTTATTTTAACGTTGATGAATGTCGATGTCGCGGGTACTACTGAATTTATCCAAACTGGCATTTGGTACTCACCGATTTTTAGTGAAACCTATTATATGAAACTGATCCTTTCAATTGTAATAATTGTTCTTATGATAGTCACTTTATGGAATGGGATGAACCACGCGACTTCGTTCAGAAAACGTAAATCCATTCAGTTTTTACTGGTTGGAATGATAAGTATGCTCATTTTGACAGTGATTTTGGGTTATCCGAATTATGGTAGATTCTTACCCCCGCATACTTATCTACTATCTGGTATTGTGTTTTCCGTTTTCCTATCTATTTCCGTTTTACGTTTTCAGTTACTACCTTCCGTCTCGAGAAGATATAAAGAATTGTTCAACATAAGTCCGGTATCCATCATCATTACGAATCATCAGTGGGAAGTATTGGAGTTCAATGACAATGCGGCTATTGAGCTTGGTTCTCAAATTAAAGAAGGTTTCATTTTAATCGATTATTTTAGAGCGACAGCGAATAAACAGCAACTTCTTCGACTCAGCGAGCAGTTGGAAAAAGAAGTGACAGTCAGAGATTACTCAATTAAAATTATGAACAAAGCCGAGGATAAATACCTCTATTTTTCGCTTGATGCATCGATTGTGAGAGTGGATGAGGATGTCTTTTATTATTTAATTTGGCGTAATGTGACCGAGGAATTGGAAAGTAAGCAGCTGGTTCAGCACTTAGCCTATCATGATGCACTAACTAATATTTCCAACCGAGCGTATTTTGTTACTGAAGTAAAGGAAAGATTAAAATCCTTGCCCGTTCAGTCAACGAATGGGACGGCGGTTGTGCTCATTGATTTAAATCGATTCAAAGTGATCAATGATACATATGGACATGTCATCGGCGATCAAGTGTTAAAGCATACAGCATTCATTTTGATGAAAACAACACGGGAAAGTGACATTGTCGCACGTTTTGGTGGTGATGAGTTCGTCATTTTCCTGGAGGAATACCCTACGAGTCAAGCGGTGGATGATTGGGTAGAAGTTTTACGGGAGGAATTCGCAGCCAATCCGTTTGTTGGAAATGATTTGGTGTTGGAAATCGAGCCAAGTATCGGAGTTGCTTTTTATTCAATTGAGGCTAGTCAATTCGATGAACTATTTCAATTGGCTGATGTAAGAATGTATGAAGATAAGGAAAAATCTAGAAGGGCGCGAAGGATGTCCCGAATAGACCCAGTAGATAAACGGTAGAAGGAGAATTGCATGGGAATTGTAATTGGTATTTTCTTTTTCCTATACGGTATTGTATTAGGATCATTTTTCAATGTTGTTGGATTACGTGTGCCAAAAAAGGAGTCGATTGTTTCGCCTCCTTCACATTGCACCGTCTGTAATCGGAAATTAGGTGTTCTGGATCTTATTCCAGTCTTTTCTTATCTATTTCTAAAAGGGAAATGTAGCGGATGCGGTACGAAAATCAGCCCGATTTATCCAATCATAGAGCTGGTGACTGGGATTTTATTTGTGTTAAGTTACGCAATGCTCGGATTTAGTGGTGAATTAATCATCGCCATTTTGTTCATGTCGCTTCTTGTCATTATTACGGTATCGGACATCGCCTATATGCTCATCCCCGATAAGGTGGTGTTGCCATTCGCTGTCGTATTCTTTGGGGCTCGGCTGTTCATTCCTTTAGAGCCGTGGTGGGATAGCTTGTTAGGAGCGCTAGTGGGCTTCGGAGTCCTCTATCTTATCGCGGTTGTGTCGAAAGGGGGTATGGGTGGTGGAGATATCAAGTTATTCTTCGTTCTTGGTCTCGTTCTCGGTACGGTAAATACACTTGTGACGCTATTTCTCGCTGCCCTTATTGGTTCTATCGTTGGAATTATACTTTTAAAGATAACTGGAAAAGGACGAAAGACACCTATTCCATTTGGACCTTCGATTGCGATCGCGGCAATCATCTCCTATTTCTGGGGAGCCGATTTTGTCAATTGGTATGGAAGTCTGTTTAGTTAAGTCGATAAGTTTATTGGAGCAAGGCGACAAGCGTCTTGTTCTTTTTCACGTCCATTCTGATACCGTTGTATTAAAAGGGTAAGCGCCAAGTCGTTTACGCTAGATGGAAACGGGGTGGTCAGCAATGAAATTCGGTAAACGCTATTCGAAAGTGACAATTTTTATGGCGATGATTCACGGCGTTCTCATAGGTGTTGTAGCTGTTGCGGTAATTGGTTTACTTCTAATGGGGACTAAAGGAAAGGATGTCAGCAACGCGCTAGAAAAAGAAGTACCTGCATCCGGTCCTGCGCCTGTTGAAAATTCCGCGTCACCTTCCGAAAAGCCGTTGCAATTATTCGCAAAGCAGCATGGCGCTTTCTCTTCAGCAGAGTCCGCGAACCTCTTTATGGCAGAAGACCCGGCACTCTCTAAAGCAGTGGTTATCAAAGGGAGCGATACTTTTTTCGTCTGGACGGCGGTCGGATTGACGGAAGATGAAATCGATTCAAATGCAGCTGAAGGCACGTTCAAGAAAGCTTTTACGGCGGAGACATCAGCTTGCGGTGCCATTGGAGCGGGTAAATTACGCGAAGTTCTTACACAAACAGAAATGGCCAAAATTAAAAGTTTGGAGGAAGGGCAAGGCGATGGAAATCAGGACACAAAAACAAAAGACTTTTATAAGAAAATAACCGCTATTACAACGTTTACGAATGATTTACGCATTATGAGACTCCACCTTCTTTCTGAATATACGCAGGCAAACAAGTGTGTCAAAATTACATTTTAATGGCCGAAATGAACCCGAATTTAAGTTATGAGGATTATAAGAAAATTTTCAGATCTCTATAATTCCCGTATGATTGACAAAAGGGGGAAAAAAGATGAGATTTGAATCTGTTAAGCCAGTCATTCTAGCTTCAGCATCACCGCGCAGGAAGGAAATCCTTGAATTGCTTGGCTTTCCTTTCACAATAATACCTAGCAATGTTTCTGAAGATCTGGAACTGGAAAACAGTGACTTTCAGGAATATGCACAAAAGCTTGCGTCAAAGAAAGCATGGGCTATTGCTGATCATGAACCCGATTCCATTGTTATCGGGGCGGATACAATTGTTGTGCATGAAGGAAAGGTCTATCCGAAGCCTGAGAGTAAAGAGCAGGCGAAAGCATTTTTAGAAGCGTTTTCCGGTAATACGCATACAGTTATCACGGGTGTCGGTTTATGTATGGATGGTGCTATCCGGACGTTCGCTGTTGAGACGAAAGTTACTTTTCGGGAACTCGATAATCCATTGATTGATGCTTATGTAGAATCAGGTGATCCAATGGACAAGGCTGGTGGATACGGCATCCAAACCGCTGGAGCTTTGCTCGTCGAAAAAATTGAAGGCGATTACTATAATGTGATGGGTTTACCCATTTCAAAATTGACGGAAACGATGCGGAAGTTTGCTTTAATCGCTTTAAAGGATGGTGACCTATCCAGTGACAATTGATCTGGAACCAAAAATGATGATTCGAGATGTACACATTGCGGACAGGCCACGTGAACGTCTAATCAGACAAGGTGCTGAAAGTTTATCCAACCAAGAGCTGATTGCAATTCTACTCCGTACGGGAACTAAGGAAGAATCTGTCTTGGTTCTTGCAAATAGAATCCTCTCCTCATTCGATAAAATCCAAGACTTGAAATACGCAACAATTGAAGAAATGATGCAAGTGAAAGGGGTCGGCCAAGCAAAGGCCGTCCAGCTTCTTGCTGCAGCGGAAATTGGTAAGCGTCTATACCGCAAGCATTCAGAGGGACGCTACACAATAACTTCACCAGAAGACGCAGCTGCTTATTTAATGACAGATATGTCTTCGCTCAACCAAGAGCATTTCGTAGTGCTTTTTTTAAATGTCAAAAATGAAGTCCTTCATAAGCAAACTATATTCATAGGAAGCTTGAATTCTTCGATAGTACATCCACGCGAAATATTTCGTGAAGCCGTAAAACGTTCTGCTGCCTCGATAATTGTGGCACATAATCATCCAAGTGGTAACCCTTCGCCCTCTCCAGAAGACATCGAAGTGACCAAGAGATTAATAGAGGCAGGCTCCATTATGGGCATAGAAATGCTCGATCACGTCATCATCGGAGACCACCAGTTTTTAAGTTTAAAAGAGAAGGGGTATATGTGAATATATTCTGAAATTATCGGTCGAATGGCACGATATTCAAATGAGGATACATGTTACGCTGTGAATTTGTTCTTCTATCCGTTATACTATGGTGTATGATTTCATGAATGCCGTAATACACGGTTTAGCAGAAAGGAAGAACACAATTGTTTGGATTTGGATCAAGAGATGTCGGGATTGACCTCGGCACAGCAAATACATTAGTTTTCATTAAAGGAAAAGGTATTGTCCTTAGAGAGCCTTCAGTAGTAGCGAAAAATACACATACAGGTGAAATTGTCGCAGTCGGTAGCGCCGCAAGAAACATGATCGGTCGTACGCCTGGATCTATCGTGGCAACGCGTCCTATGAAAGACGGCGTCATCGCTGATTTTGAAATAACGACAGCGATGATTGAACATTATATGAAAGAAGCAACGAAGACAGCAGGCGGAGCATGGAAGAAGCCTAATGTCCTAATTTGTGTGCCTTACGGGATTACTTCCGTTGAACAACGCGCAGTTATAGATGCTTCACGTCAAGCTGGTGCAAAAGAAGCATTCACAATTGAAGAACCATTTGCAGCTGCAATCGGTGCAAATCTTCCGGTTTGGGAACCTACTGGTAGTATGGTCGTCGATATAGGTGGCGGAACAACTGAAGTCGCTGTAATTTCTCTTGGCGGCATCGTAACGAGCGAATCAATTCGTGTCGGTGGCGACACTATGGATGGCGCGATCATTAGCTATATTCGCAAAACATATAATCTTACAATCGGTGAACGTACTGCGGAAGCCATTAAAATTGAAATCGGCTCTGCAAAAGTAACAGAAGAAACACAAAAGATGGAAATACGCGGACGTGACCTACTGACGGGTCTTCCGAAAACGATTGATATCTCTTCAGATGAAATCGCAGAAGCACTGCGTGAATCAATTTCACAAATCATTGATGGTGTGAAGAAAACGCTTGAAACGACGCCTCCAGAATTATCTTCCGATGTTATGGAACGTGGAATTGTCTTAACAGGTGGTGGTGCGTTGCTTCAGAATCTGGATAAAGTCATTTCTGATGAAACACAAATGCCTGTATTCATAGCTGAAGATCCACTTGATTGTGTTGCTATTGGTACTGGCAAAGCACTCGATAATTTTGAACTGATCAAAAAAATGCAAGGAAGATAAGTGAGGGAGGACATCGGCAATGCCGCGATTTTTTTCAAATAAACGATTGATTTTATTGCTCGTGGGCATTATCGTCCTAGTTGCATTAATTTCATTCTCCCTCAAAGACCGGCAGAACGCCTCCCTTCCAGAACAAGTTGTGAAAGACGTCGTCGGTTTTGGGCAATCTTTATTCTCCAAACCGGCGCACTACATAACGAACGTAATTGGGAATATTGATGGGATTTTGAATACATATGAAGAAAACAAGCATTTAAAAGTTAGATTGAGTGAATACGCTTCTGAACAAGCAGGTCTTATGGATATTAAGACTGAAAACAAACGCCTGCTCGATATTATTGATCAAAAAGATGATTTGCATGACTTTGAATCGATACATGCAACAGTCATTTCCCGGAATCCTGATCAGTGGGAAGAAAAAATTATCATTGATAAAGGCGAAAGAAACGGCATTGAAAAGAATATGGCTGTCATTACAGCTGACGGTCTAATCGGCAAAGTTATTCTAGTAACAGATTTCACTTCAACGGTGGAACTATTGTCGACAGAAAATCGCAATTTTCGTGTTGCTGCTGTCATTTCAGGCGAAAGTATTTTTGGACTTATCGAAGGGTATGACCGGGAACGAAGTGAACTTATCATGAAACGAATTGACTCGAGTATTGAAGTTAAAATCGGACAAAAAGTCATCTCCTCAGGACTTGGCGGTATTTTTCCGAAAGGTCTTTTAATTGGGGAAGTTACGGAAGTATCGACAGATGATTATGGATTAACGAAGTTGGCATATATCCGACCTGCGGCAGACTTTTCAATGTTGGATCACGTAATCATTGCGAAGCGTTCTTCAATTACGGTTGAGGGAACGGATGGCGATGGCACTGCAGATATTGAGGGGGAGGAAGGATCATGATCCGGTCCGTCATCCCTCTAATTGCCGTGCTGTTGTTTTTTCTTGAGCCTGTATTTACGCTGTTTTCCCCAGTTGAAATTGGAGGCGAAACATACACGCTTGTCCCGCGATTTGTCATCGTTTATCTAGTCTTTATAGCAGTCTATTACGGCCGTAAGCGTGGGCTGATTTACGGATTTGTACTTGGACTCTTGTATGATATGTACCATATTGATATTATTGGACTATACGCATTTTTATATCCATTAATTTGTTACATCGCAAGCTTGATTATTCGTCAAATCCACCGTCATATTGTTACGGTGATGTTCCTCTCTTTATTCCTAATTATGATTCTCGAACTATTATCATACTTTTATGCCAGTCTACTTTCACTAACAACTATTGGACTGGATGAATTCATATCAGGCAGGCTTATACCGACAATTATCGCTAATTCATTTTTCGTTGGTATGTTTGGTTGGTTATTCAAAAACCTTATTTACAAAAGGGTAGTTTAGCTACGTGGCGAAACTTTGTAAAAGAAAATGCGGGGTGACGCAATTGACGAAACAGCAATATGTAACGATAAAAGGGACAAAAGACGGTCTTGTTCTTCGGCTAGACGACAAATGTGCTTATTCGGACATGATTGCCGAGCTCCGTAGAAAAGTAGATGAAGACGGATTGGAAGGGCTTGCTGAAGTTCAGGTCCATACAGGCAGGCGCTATTGCGATGAAGAAGAATTGAAAGAAATCATGAACACCATTCATGGCTCACCGAATTTACGTGTATCGAAAATCCAAAGTGATGTTATTACGATGGATGAATGTAACAGAAAAGTGCTTGAAAACCAATCCGAAACCTATGTCGGCATTGTACGGTCAGGTCAGGTCGTTACAGCTGAAGGGGATTTAGTTGTCATTGGTGATGTGAATCCCAATGGTCGAGTTGTTGCTGCTGGCAGTATTTATATTCTAGGCAGGTTGAAAGGAATCGCTCACGCAGGTTCAACTGGCAATTCAAATGCTGTCATCGCGGCATCATGGCTCGAGGCGACGCATCTCATGATTGCGGACAAAATGGAAACGATGACTGATGAATTGACGATATTGTCGGAACAGCCCGAAATGGAATGTGCTTATTTGCATCCGAACGGCTTCATCGCCATTGATCGTCTGCAGGAACTCCGAATTCTTCGGCCTGGTCTGTCATCATTCAAAGGAGGAAGCTAGTGTGGGAGAAGCAATCGTAATAACATCTGGTAAAGGCGGCGTCGGTAAAACGACCACATCGGCAAACCTTGGAACCGCATTGGCCCTTCAAGGAAAAAAAGTATGTCTCATTGACACCGACATCGGTCTCCGAAACCTTGACGTCATTCTTGGCCTTGAAAATCGTATAATCTATGATCTTGTGGATGTCATCGAAGGCCGTTGTAAAGTACAACAGGCACTTGTGAAAGACAAACGCTTTGAAAACGGACTCTTTTTATTACCGGCTGCACAGACTGTTGATAAAAACGCGGTCAACCCCGAACAGATGAAAACATTAATCACCGAACTAAAACGAGATTATGATTATATATTAATAGATTGCCCGGCTGGGATTGAACAAGGGTTCAAAAATGCCATCGCCGGTGCAGACCGTGCTATCGTCGTAACAACCCCTGAAATCTCAGCTGTACGGGACGCTGATCGTATCATCGGCCTGCTTGAGCAGGAGGACATCGAACCCCCGAAACTAATCATCAATCGTATCAAAAGACATCTTATGAACAACGGAGATGCGCTTGACGTCAATGATATTACGACACACTTGTCGATTGATTTGCTCGGTATTATCTTAGATGACGAAAGTGTTATCTCCTCTTCGAACAAAGGAGAACCTGTCGTGATGGATCCATCGAACCCGGCCTCCGTCGGCTATCGCAACATTGCACGCCGTATTCTCGGAGAATCTGTTCCGCTCATGTCAATCGACACCGGAAAACCTGGATTCTTTGGAAAACTGAAAGCTCTATTTTCAAAATAACACATGAAACCCCCAACACGCTTTGAGTGTCGGGGGTTTCATGTGTTATTAAGGTTAATTATGAGGGGTGCTGTGGTCACATATATTTACCTGAAATCATGGAATTCTTACCACACCCAAAATATTCACAGCGCAGGCGTCATATACTAAAAAAAACGGGTGGTGTGACCTTTTGAAATGGAAAACGAAATGGATGGTAGCAATTGTCCTGACGCTAGGCGTTTTGGGTGTGGCGAAGCTTGAAGATACTGGTGTTATCAAACAACCTGTAACGCAATTTGTCACGTCAGGGAAAGATTTTGTGGCGATGAAGAAATGGGTGGCAACGATCATTAAAGATTCGGGGCCAGACAAAATTGCAGTTATGGGAGATCCGCAACAGCTAGACCCTTTATCTGCTTACGAATCAATGCAGCCCTATAAAGATGGAGTGATTGTGTCCTATACACAACCAATGGCGATTGACGCAATTGATAATGGACTTGTCATATTCACTGGCTTCACCCGCGAATCAGGTAAGACCGTCACAGTGCTGTATGAAGGCGGAGATGAAGTGACGTATGGGTTCGTCGGGGAATTTTATAAACTGCCGTATACTGCCGTGAAAAAAGGGGACACGCTGGCTCTGATGGATGAGGGTGCAATTTACCTTAAGGTGAAGCAAGATGGTGTGAGAATCGAAGCTTCCCTCTTACCTGCATATCTTTCGGGCGGGAAAAAATGAAACTCAGGCTTCATCCAGTTCTCCTGCCTTTTTTCTTGTTTTTAATAATAACAGGTAATATTTCCGTATATGCAATTATCTTTATATCACTGCTTATTCATGAGGCGGGGCATCTGGTCGCGGCGTATTTTACAGGCATGCGAATTCGATCTTGTACGATCATGCCTTATGGCGGTGAGATCGTTTTCTTGAACCGTCATGAAGCTTCTAAAAATGATCGTATTATCGTCGCGCTCAGTGGTCCACTCGCAACTCTGGTAGTTTTTTTAGTGGCTATATGGATTCCGTTTCCCGGTGACGACCTGGTCATACAGGTTCAGGTAGCACTTCTTTTACTCAATTTACTTCCTGTTCTTCCTCTTGACGGTGGACAGGCAATCTGCGCACTGCTTGAGACTGAAGGATCAATTTATCGTACTAGGTCAATCTTTCTTCTACATTCCATTCTATTCATTTCCGCGGGAATCATCCTGTTAACTTCAGGATTACCTAAAACGTTACCTTACATTCTTCTCGCGCTATTTCTTCTAATTCAGAACATCTCCGTTTTTCGTTTCCGAAAATATGAAAAAGCATTTGCAGAAATTAAATTAAATAGATTGACATAAAAAAATATACGTGGTAATATTCAAATGTTAATGTTTGTAGCACCCGTGCTACAACCGCACTGATAAGGTACAAGTATCCGTAGGATCACCTTTGAAGGCGAGTCTGTATTTATAAGAGGAGGTGCAAGTATGTACGCAATTATTGAAACTGGTGGAAAACAAATTAAAGTTGAAAAAGGCCAGGAAATCTACATTGAAAAAGTAGCTGGTGAAGCTGACGAAGTCGTCACTTTCGACAAAGTTCTTTTCGTAGGTGGAGAAGACGTGAAAGTAGGCATTCCATTCGTGGAAGGTGCTACAGTTACAGGAACTGTTGTTAAACAGGGCCGTGCTAAAAAAATCACTGTTTTCAAATACAAGAAAAGAAAGAACTACCACAGAAAACAAGGTCATCGTCAGCCATACACGAAAATCGTCATTGACGGTATCAACCTGTAAGCCGGCATGATCAAAATCATCATAAACAAGAACCAATCTACTGGTCGTATAAACTCTTTTGAGATGACGGGCCACGCTGATTTCGCGGAACATGGAAAAGACCTTGTCTGTGCGGGAGCATCTGCAGTATCGTTTGGTGCTGTTAATGCCATCATTGCACTAACAGGCAATACCCCTGAGATTCTACAAGGATCGGACGGCGGTTATTTGAAAGTCATTTTTCCGGAAAGTGAAAAAAACGATCACGATACACAGTTGATTGTAAAGGCGATGATTGTTTCATTGCAGACGATTGAGAATGACTATGGGCAACATATAAAAATTATCCTTAAATAGTAGGAGGTGGCATACATGCTACGTTTAGATCTCCAGTTTTTCGCATCGAAAAAAGGGGTAGGTTCTACACGGAACGGTCGTGACTCTCACTCGAAACGTCTTGGCGCAAAACGCGCGGACGGACAGTTTGTTTCTGGCGGCTCAATCCTTTATCGTCAGCGCGGAACGAAAATTCATCCAGGTGAAAACGTCGGTCGCGGTGGTGACGATACTCTTTTCGCAAAAGTTGACGGCGTCGTTCGTTTCGAACGTTATGGTCGTGACAAAAAGAAAGTTAGCGTATACCCTGAAGTTCAGGAAGCATAATATACGTACGACAGAAAGGACTGCATACAAATGTGCAGTCCTTTTTCTCTTTTCAAACGCTAAAAAAGTGTTCATCTCTAATGCCTGTTGCGTATAAGCGAACGCCTAGCGCATTTCTAGGTAACAGATGCTATACTATATACATGAAAATTGTTGGCGGTGAATGAAAATGGGGAACAAAGAGCTAACCACGGCGCAAGCGCTAAAATTTGCAAGACATGATTTTTTAAATGAACTCCAATTAATCTTGCTCTATATCGACCTCGATAAACTACCCGAAGCAAGACAGAAAATTATGGATACAACAGAACAGATGCGTCAGATAGCGATGTTGGAAAGGCTTGGAATGCCTGCTGTTGAAAGGTGGCTAGCTGAATTCAATTGGCTCTACGTTTCCTATTCCACTACATTGACGTCCACCATTATTTCTGGCAAACGTGAAGCAGAGGATGAATCAGTTGTAGCCTATTTGGAAAACGTATTCAGTGTAGGAGAGAAAACACTGGACCCGACCTCCGAGTATAAGACGGAAATTAATGTCCAAGCCAATTTAACAAGCTGGTCAATTACAATCAATGTCCAGGGGAATATGGAACACAAAGTTCCAGCACCAAAAGCGACTGGAAACTTTACTGTTCACGAAACACTTTTACACAATCAATGGACGTTCACAATCAGTGGACAATAGGAGGAAAATACATGTTTGTCGATCACGTTAAGATTTATGTTAAAGGCGGTGACGGTGGTGATGGAATGGTTGCCTTTCGTCGCGAGAAATACATCGCCTATGGTGGACCCGCAGGTGGTGATGGAGGAAAAGGGGCTAACGTCGTTTTCATCGTAGATGAAGGATTGCGTACACTGATGGATTTCCGTTACCAACGTCATTTCAAGGCGCCACGCGGTGAGCATGGTGGTAGTAAAAACATGCATGGCAAAAATGCAGAAGACATAGTTGTCAAAGTTCCGCCTGGCACGATTGTGACGGATGCTGAAGACGGTACAATTATCGCTGACCTTGTTGAACATGGCCAGACAGCAGTCATTGCTAAAGGTGGTCGTGGAGGACGCGGTAACAGCCGATTTGCTACATCTTCAAATCCTGCACCAGAACTGTCTGAAAAAGGAGAACCTGGTGTCAATCGCGAGATTAATCTAGAGCTGAAAGTTCTTGCGGACGCGGGTCTTGTTGGGTTCCCGAGTGTAGGGAAATCGACGTTATTGTCTGTCGTTTCAGCGGCGAAACCTAAAATTGCGGATTATCATTTTACTACACTTGTTCCGAATTTAGGAATGGTTGAAACAGATGATCACCGTGGATTCGTATTGGCTGATCTTCCGGGCTTAATTGAGGGGGCACACCAAGGTGTTGGTCTAGGTCATCAGTTCCTTCGTCATATTGAACGGACACGAGTTATTATCCATGTTATCGATATGTCCGGGCTTGAAGGACGCGACCCATATGAGGACTTCTTAACAATCAATGAAGAACTAGAGCAGTATAACTTGCGATTAACAGAACGCCCACAAATTATTGTTGCAAATAAAATGGACATGCCTGAATCGGAAGATAATCTCAAAGCATTCAAGCAAAAATTGAACGATGAAGATGCAATGATTTTCCCGATTTCTGCACTCACTCGAAGCGGTCTTGACGAACTTCTTCATGCTGTTGTCGATTTACTTGAAGTTACTTCAGAATTCCCGATGCATGAAATTGAAGATGAAGATAAAGAAACTTCTGTTCTTTATAAACATGAAGCGGAAGCACCTGAGTTTGAAATTTCACGTGATGACGATGGAGCATTCATCTTGTCTGGTTATACAATTGAACGTCTGTTTGTAATGACGGACTTTAACTTTGACCAATCGGTCCGTAAATTCTCAAGACAATTGCGTGGAATGGGTGTAGATGATGCACTTCGTGAACGCGGTGCGAAAGACGGAGATACCGTACGACTTCTTGATTTTGAATTTGAATTCATGGATTAACTACTTGGTTTATGATTCGATGCAATTACAAAATGTGTGGTGCACACGGAGGGGGACATCCTATGAAGCGGTTGGGGGAAGGTCAGTTTTACCTTGTACGGGAAGACGTACTGACAGAATCGATGCTGAAAATGCTTGAAGCGAAAAGGCTTTTGGCAAGCGGAGAGGAATCAACGATACAAGATGCTACAAAAAAGGTAGGCCTGTCCCGAAGTGCATTTTACAAATACCGTGATACTGTGTACCCGTTTGAATCAATTGCACGCGAGCGTATCCTGACGATTTTCATTCAGCTCGAAGATCGGAAGGGGTCGCTTTCGACATTATTGCAAATTGTCTCGGAGGCGAAATGTAACGTCTTGACAATTCACCAGACAATACCGGTCCAGGCTCGGGCTAATATTACCTTGTCGCTGGACGTGACAGAAATGACTATAAAAATGGAAGAGTTCCTGCAACGGTTGAAATCACCTGACTTTGTTGATTCAGTTATTTTAATCAGTTCAGGTGCACTCTGATGGGGGAATCATAGGATGGAAAATGGAAAATATACACCAAGTGTTGCCTATTTAGGGCCAGAAGCATCATTCACACATGTTGCAGCAAACAATCTATTTGGATCGTCGGGACTGATTCCGTTTCCGACGATACCGGATTGCATTGAAGCAGTGGTGGAAGGGCGTGTTGCCTATGCGCTTGTCCCGCTTGAAAACGCATTGGAAGGGTCCGTACCGATGACGATTGACTATTTGTTTCATGGCAAAGATCTCTTCATCAATGCCGAAACATCAATTGCAGTTAAACAGCATCTCATGGTTAATAAAGCTCAAATTCCATTTATTAATGAACTGGAATCCATTAATTCTCATCCTCATGCTCTTGCTCAATGTCATAAGTACTTACAATATCATTACCGCCGTGTCCCGTTGATCCAGACAACGTCAACAGCAGCTGCCGCCAAATATATTTCCGAGAACCCGGGAGAAAAAATCGCTGCAATCGGAAACGAGTTATCAGCCGAAAAATACGGTCTACATATCGCAGAAGAAAATATACATGATTTTCATTTTAATCATACACGGTTTGTCATAGTATCATTGCGAAAAGGTTTATTGGAAATGGAAGGCCATTCCGAAAAAATTAAAACAACATTAATGGTGAAACTGCCTGAAGATGATCGTTCAGGGGTACTACATCAGGTACTATCCGTTTTTGCATGGCGCAGGCTCAATTTGAGTAAAATTGAATCAAGGCCGATGAAGACAGGGCTTGGAAACTATTTCTTTATCATTGATGTAATGGAATCTGATGAACATCCAATGATGAAGGGCGCGTTGGAAGAACTTGCTGCACTAAACTGTTCTGTCAATTCGTTCGGATCTTATTATACATACGACCAACTGCCGACACGTCATTTAAAATGACAGTGCCGGTTTTTTGTTTTCAAGCCTTATGCCTGTCGCATCTACCCAGGACGTTTCCGCTTTTCATGATGTCTAGCTTCAACGTCCAGATGCCCGGGTCATAAGTCGGTCTGACTTTGCGGAAAAGACACCGCTCCGCCATTCCGCCTTATGCCTGTCGCATCTACCGGGACGTTTCAGCTTTTCATTTGAATAAACAACCCATTCCAGCATATACATGGTTAGAGAGGACATCTCGTCTAAAATGAGCGTCACACAGACGGGCGTCCGTTCATACGATGAGTTGATGGAAGGGGGAATTTTTTAAGTGGAAGTCCATATTGTGGTAAAAGGGGATACGCTGTGGAAGATAGCGCGTCAATACAGTATCCCGTTCGAAGATTTAAAGCGGGTGAATGCGCATCTCGCCAATCCGGATTATATTGTGCCTGGGATGAAAATATTCCTACCCAAAAAACACCATAATGCAGGACAGCAAGGAACTAAAGGTGATAAAACAGAACATGTTAAGCAACCTGAAAAAGGGAAGGGGCAAGTGCCTCCGCCACCAAAAAAAGAAGTAAAGCCGGCGCCGCCAGCACCCGTACCGTTGCCGAAAGCACCAACTCCGGTACCCATACCGATAACATTACCTCCAACGCAAATGGAATCGCCGTTAATAGCGCCACCAGCGCCACCAGTTCAAATGCCGGCACCTACTCCAGTACCGATGCCAATGCCGACGCAAACGCAAACGCAGACGCAGACGCAAATGCAAATGCAGATGCCAATGCCAATGCCAATGCCAATGCCAATGCCAATGCCGGAGCAAATGCCAATGCCGATGCCGACGCAAATGCCGGCACAAATGCCAACGCAAATGCAGACACAGACACAAATGCAGATACAGATGCCGATGCCTGTACAGTCGTATCCGATGACTCCATGTATGCAGCCAATTATAGGAATTCCATGTGGCTGGATGCCAATCTATGATGCGGATTGTTATCCATTCATGCATTCGGGTCAAATTCAAGCAATGCAAAGTCCGGAGGTACCCATGCACCACGCTACTCCGCCAATGCAAATGCCACTACAATCTACACAGTTTCTGATGCCTGAACTGGAATCACCAATACTCCCTGTTCAGCAGCCTATAATGGACTTAGAAGAAAGTCCTCTTATTGAGGGATGGAAATTAATGGAATCGCCAGAGTTTATGACTACAGAATCACCCGGTTTTGTCATGCCGCACGTTTCTATGTACCCGGATGAACAGCCAGTTGCACCCGCATTAATGTTTGACGAATCACCAGAATTTGACCTACAGCCACCTGTTCCGTGTCCTCCTGAGCAAAGCTATATACCGCAGTTAATTTCACCAGCGGCTGAAACACAATGGAATCCTGCACAATTCGGTTATCCCATGCAACAGCCGAGTCCACCGCCTGGATGCGGATGTGGGTGCCCAGGATGTAATGAACAGCAACAGCACCATCATCACCACCAACAACAACAACCATGTCACCAGCCAATGATGCTTCCGTTATATTACGGGCAGCCATGTGGATGCCCTACATGCATGCAACAAGCACCGCATAGCGGAATGGCTCAGCCTTATAACGGACCGAACTGGTATGGAGCGTATTGAAAGGCCTATGGGGCCGGACGGGAAATTAGAAAAAATAAAAGATAATGTGTGGAAGTTGGAGAAAGACGGAAATCGATTTTCGGTGAAACGTTACCATTCCAGCTCCACTGCCATGAAAGTACATCGTATACATCAGGCACTCCGATCTGTATCGTTTCCACATGTTGTAGATGTTATTAAGCAAGAAAATCAGCTGACGTTTGTTCAACCTTGGTTGGATGGCGCTAAAGCAGTTAATTTTAAAAAAAGAGCAGATCGTACAGATTCGCTTGCTGCTCTTCATGCTCTTCATGAAACGAATGCACAACTCGACTGGCATGCCTCACCTTATTTACATCCGTACCCACTCATCGCGAAGTGGGAAGATCGGATAAGTCGATTCCGCGAAATTGGCGGAGCATGTGAGGCGTATATTGGAAAAGGCTATGTCGATGAAATCTTGTTTTATGCATTAAACGCGATTAGCTCAGTAAAGAAAACCTATAAAGACAACTTGGATGGAACGTTGCTACATGGGGATGTCGTCCATCATAATATTCTTCGCGATAGAAAAGGGAGTATTCGTTTTATCGATTTCGATTTGGCAAGCACTGGTCCAGCGGGTACTGAAATTGCCCTTTGGATACATCGTGTGCTTCCCCAAATCGGATATGATATTGATTTTTTATTTGATGAACAGCCTTCACTGCAAAAGCTCGATCATGCATCAAAGACGTTGCTTCTTTTTCCAAATGAACTGCTCCGCGAATGGCTACACTTCTTTTCCCTGACAGCGTCAGCTAGGGAGAGGCAAGCGAAACAGCTAATCCCTTTTACAAAATCCGCACTCTCTCATTGGCCGAAATTATGGTATGATATAGAGCGGATAAACATATAGGGGGTAATGTCAGGTGGCAGGGCATTCGAAGTGGAAAAACATACAAAATCGTAAAGGTGCACAAGATGCAAAACGCGGTAAGGTGTTTCAAAAGATGTCGAAAGAGATTTTTGTGGCGGCAAAAACAGGTGGTCCGGATGTGGATTCGAACGCAGCTCTTCGCCTGGCTATTGAAAAAGCAAAAAGCGTCAATGTTCCGAATGATGTCATTAAACGTGCGGTCGATAAAGCAAGTGGGTCAGGTGCAGACGAAAACTATGAAGAAGTCATCTATGAGGGATACGGCCCCGGTGGAGTGGCTGTTCTCGTTTACTGTTTAACAGAAAATCGTAATCGGACTGCTCCGAATGTTCGGGTAGGTTTCAGTAAAAATGGCGGTAATCTTGGTGAAGCGGGTTCAGTTGGTTACCTTTTTGTTCGCAAGGGACGTCTTTTCATTGAACGGACGAACAGCACTGATGAAGATGCCGTCATGATGGCTGCGCTTGAAGCTGGGGCTGATGATATCGATTCAACGGAAGATGGCTTTGAGATCATCACACAACCATCAGATTTTTTAACAGTAAAAGAAACACTTGAATCGGAAGGAATCAATTTTATTTCTGCAGAAATTGAGATGATACCTTCTATGTATACCGCTTTAAGCGGAGAAGATGAAGAACAGTTTGAAAAAATGCTAGAAGTCCTCGAAGATAACGACGACGTTCAAGACGTTTACCATAATGCAGAATTGAAAGATTAATTTTGATTCATAGTAATATCCATCCACTAAGCAAGATTGGTGGATGGATATTTTTTTTAGAGTGATTGAATTATATACACTAGCGTCGTTCCATAGTGTACAATTTCAATGAAGAATGTAAATTGATGAAAGTCAGGAAGGAAGTTTGGCTTGATAGAAACAATATTGTTAAATTTCTTGTTTTTACTATTTCCGGTTTTAACGGCCTTAATTTTCTTTGAAGATAAGTTAACGAATTCCAATAAATACATACTCGTTTCGCTATCGGCTGTTTCCCTTATATTATGCATGGCATTCCCTATTAAATTAGATCAAGGATACATCATAGATTTGAGATATATTCCGTTTATAATTGTAGCTCTTTACGGTGGGTATAAGATGGTTTTTCCACTATACCTCGTTTTAAATGCTTACCGGTTTATCATCGGCGGAGAGGGAATTTATCAATCACTCATTTTCTCCACTCTCATTTTTCTAGTGATTCCTTTATTGCATAGTTATTTCATACGTCAGTCCTCACATAAAAGAGTTTGTTGTGCAACAGTTACCGGTGTATCAGTATTTTCTTTTTATTTTTTTACATTAAGTTTTGTTTTCCCAAAGCTAACCGTTGAGTATTGGACATTAGTGCTCTTTTATATAACCACTCACCTCGTTGTGGTATTCATTATCGTGTCTATCGTCGAAAAAATTATTACTAATATTAAAAAGCGGGAATTGTATTTGCGTTCAGAAAGACTGAATGACATAAGTGATTTATCGGCTAGCATAGCCCACGAAATTAGAAATCCTTTAACTGTTACGAATGGCTTCTTGCAGCTGTTAAACGAATCGAAAACAATTACATCCAATGAAAGAGCGTATATAGACTTTTCTATAAAAGAATTGAATCGGGCAGAACAGATAGTTAGTGATTTTCTAATGTTTTCGAAACCACAAGGAGAAAGTATGGTTTTATCTGATTTTAGAAAAGAAGTTGAATACGTGGAAAACATTATGCATCCTTACGCCAAGATGAACCAAGTAGATATCCAAGTACATTTTACCAATACATTAAAAAGGAATTATGATTCAAATCAAATTCAACAATGCCTCATTAATTTATTCAAAAATGGGATTGAGTCGATGCAACAAAATGGGGGAACGCTTCAAGTCGATATATCGGAATACAAAAAGAATATACTGATCACTGTTAAAGACAGCGGAATTGGTATGTCGAAACAAGGAATTTCTCAATTGGGAATACCCTATTATTCTACAAAAGAAAAGGGGACAGGCCTAGGAATGCTAATGGTTTATAGTACAATTAGGCATTTGAATGGGGAAATCAAGGTGGAAAGCAGTGTCGGAAAAGGAACCACTTTTCTGATTACCATACCCGTATAACTTCATTGATTAAAAACGAGGTACTTGCTATGATATATGTAATCTGCTAAAAACGACTGTACAACCGGTGGCCGCCGAAAAAGCGGCCATCTTTTCTTTTGCAAAACGACTCCTGTTAAAGGTAGAAGGTGCGTTCGTATGGTATAATTGGTTAATATATATAGGGGGAGAGAAGTTTGTACGACTACATAAAAGGGCAGGTCACACGTGTGACTCCTGAACATATCACACTTGAACAAGGTGGAATTGGTTGGCTTATTGCAACGCCGAATCCATACGCTTTTCATAAAATTGAAGATATTCAGCAAGTGTTCACTTATTTGCATGTTCGTGAAGACATCCAACTGCTCCTTGGCTTCAAAACTCTTGAACAGCGGGAGTTATTTAAAAAGCTAATTACCGTTTCAGGTATCGGACCTAAAGGGGCCCTTGCAATACTCGCAAGCGGTATTCCATCACAAGTTATTGGTGCCATCGAACGTGAAGACGAGACTTTCCTAATTCAATTTCCCGGAGTGGGGAAAAAGACTGCTCGACAGATGATTCTAGATCTGAAAGGTAAATTGTATGATTTATTTAATGCAATGGACATGCCCGAGGATGATGTCACACTACTGACGATGGCGGAGAATGGAGCACTTGATGAAGCGTTACTCGCATTGGAAGCACTCGGTTACTCACAGCGCGAACTGACAAAAATAAAATCAAAATTAGAACAAGAAGAGCATGATACTGAGGGTTATATGAAGTTGGCACTTCGGTTACTTCTGAAACAGACTTAAATTTTTATCAATGAGAGAAAGGAGGGTGGACAATGGAGGAACGTGTTATTTCGGGAGAAGTATCGGATTTCGATGAGCGCTTTGAACAATCGCTCAGACCACAATTTCTAAGTCAGTATATCGGACAGGAAAAAGTGAAGGAAAATCTCAGTATTTTCATTGAAGCGGCAAGAGGCCGAAGCGAAAGTTTAGACCATGTCTTATTATATGGACCGCCTGGTTTAGGGAAAACGACGCTCGCAACCGTTATTGCCAATGAAATGGGCGTCAATATTCGAATGACTAGCGGACCTGCTATTGAACGCCCTGGTGATCTAGCGGCAGTCGTTTCATCCCTTGAGCCAGGGGATGTGCTATTCATCGATGAAATACATAGGTTGAATCGCGCGATTGAAGAGGTGCTATATCCCGCAATGGAAGACTTTTGTCTAGATATCGTTGTTGGGAAAGGGCCATCTGCACGGTCAATTAGGCTTGATTTGCCGCCATTCACTCTGATTGGTGCAACAACACGTGCCGGAGCATTGTCTGCGCCTTTGCGCGACAGATTTGGTGTTCCGCTCCGACTTGAGTATTATGATGTTGAACCACTTAAAGAAATCGTCATTCGTAGTGCAGGTCTATTTGAAGTTTCAATAGACGGTCTGGCAGCTGTTGAAATCGCCCGCAGGTCTCGCGGCACCCCGAGAATTGCGAACCGACTGTTGCGTCGTGTACGTGATTACGCACAAGTCAGGGGTAACGGTAGCATTACTTTAGATATGGCGAATGAAGCACTCGAAATGCTTCAGGTCGATTCCAGGGGGCTTGACCACATCGATCATAAGTTACTGGCAGGAATGATTGAGCGCTTCAGAGGGGGACCCGTAGGCATCGACACGATATCAGCAAGTATTGGTGAAGAATCCGTGACGATAGAGGATGTCTATGAACCGTATCTGCTGCAAATAGGTTTTATTCAGCGTACACCACGCGGACGTGTTGCAACTCGTCTTGCTTATGAACATTTCGGATATTCGATTCCGGAGCATCATGAATTTTAACTTACTTATAAAGGGAGAATATATGTAGATGGATGTAAATGAATTCGATTTCGAACTACCAGATAACTTGATAGCGCAAACACCGCTACTAGACCGTACAGCAAGCCGTCTGATGGTTCTCGACAGTGAAACTGGGGAAGTGGAGCATCGTCATTTCCGGGACCTTCTTGATGAACTCGAGGCTGGAGACATGCTCGTTCTGAATGACACGCGCGTACTGCCTGCAAGGCTAATGGGTGTTAAAGAAGAAACTGGAGCCATGATTGAAGTTTTACTCCTGAAACAAACAGGAGATGATGAGTGGGAAACACTTGTAAAACCCGCGAAACGTGTGAAGCTTGGAACAATTGTCACATTTGGTGACGGACGTTTAACTGCAACCTGCACTGGCGTTATGGAAACGGGCGGACGGGCATTTAAATTCCGTTACGAAGGGATTTTTTATGAAATTCTAGATGCCCTTGGCGAAATGCCTTTACCGCCTTATATTACCGAGAAGCTTGATGATCAGGCACGCTATCAAACGGTGTTTGCGAAAGAACGGGGATCCGCCGCGGCACCGACAGCAGGACTTCATTTCACGGATGAAATTCTGGATAGCATTAGGAATAAAGGAGTGAACATTGCATTCATCACACTGCATGTTGGTTTAGGCACATTCCGTCCTGTCAGTGCAGATACGATTGAGGAACATACAATGCATTCCGAATATTATCATGTGACCGAACAAGCAGCGGATGCCATTAACCAGGTAAAAGAGTCCGGAGGACGTGTCATAGCGGTCGGTACGACATCTGCTAGAACTTTGGAGACCATTGCATCAGCTAATCATGGTAAAATCGTATCTTCAAGTGGATGGACATCCATTTTTATTTTCCCGGGTTATCAATTCAGTATTCTAGATGGTCTTGTAACTAATTTCCATTTACCTAAGTCTACATTAATCATGCTAATTTCAGCTTTATCAACGAAGGACCATATACTTGCAGCATACAAACGAGCGGTTGCGGAGAAATATCGCTTCTTTAGCTTTGGAGATGCAATGTTCATCAAACCGTCACAAAGGAAGGAACTATAAAATGCCAGCAGTCACATATGAACATATAAAAACATGTAAACAGACCGGGGCTCGTCTTGGAATCGTCCATACACCGCACGGATCATTTGAAACACCAGCATTCATGCCCGTTGGTACGCAGGCAACCGTTAAGACCATGTCTCCTGAAGAACTGAAGGAAGTCGGAGCGGGTATTATTTTGAGTAACACATACCATCTATGGTTGCGTCCAGGGCAGGATATCGTGGAAGAAGCAGGGGGTCTACATAAGTTCATGAATTGGGATAGACCGATTCTAACTGATTCAGGCGGCTACCAAGTGTTTTCATTGAGCGAATTCCGCAAGATTAAAGAAGAAGGCGTCCATTTTAGACACCATTTAAATGGCAGCAAACTCTTCCTAAGTCCCGAAAAAGCAATGGAAATCCAAAATTCACTAGGCGCAGATATCATGATGGCATTCGATGAATGTCCGCCATTCCCTGCTACGCGTGAATATATGAAAGCAAGCGTTGAACGAACGTCCAGATGGGCTGAAAGGTGTCTAGGGGCACATGCACGTCCAAATGATCAGGCACTGTTCGGAATTGTGCAAGGAGGCGAATTTGAGGATCTGCGCGCGCAAAGTGCAAAGGACCTTGTGTCACTTGATTTTCCAGGTTATGCGATCGGCGGACTTTCCGTTGGCGAGCCGAAGGATATCATGAACCGTATTCTGGAACACACGACACCTCTTCTGCCATCGGACAAGCCACGTTACCTGATGGGTGTAGGTTCTCCTGATTCACTCATTGACGGCGCAATCCGCGGTATTGATATGTTCGACTGTGTTCTACCAACACGCATAGCGCGAAATGGTACGCTCATGACGAGTGAAGGGCGTTTGAACATCCGCAATGCGAAATTTGAAAGGGATTTCCGTCCACTTGATGAAAATTGCAGCTGTCATGTATGTAAAACCTACAGTCGGGCTTATATTAGGCATCTGATCAGAGCAGATGAAACATTCGGTATCAGGCTGACTTCTTATCATAACCTTCATTTTCTTCTTAATTTAATGGAGCAAGTAAGGGAAGCAATTCGCCAAGATCGTCTCGGAGATTTCCGTGAAGAGTTTTTTGAAAGCTACGGATTTAATAAACCGAATGCAAAAAACTTTTAAATCTTGTATAATTAATCTTGATTGAAAGGGGGCTATTTATATGAGTGGAGGATTAGTACAATTATTACCATTCGTTGCGATGTTCGCAGTGATGTGGTTTTTGTTAATCAGACCAGCACAGAAGAAACAAAAAGCGACGAAACAAATGCAATCGGATTTGAAACGTGGAGATAAAGTCATCACAATTGGTGGAATTCACGGTACAATTGACGCTGTAGATGATTCATCGGTTTTCCTTAAAGTATCTGAAGGTACTACGTTGCAGTTCGACAGACAAGCAGTAGGTCGAGTAACGACTTCAATTTAATCACACTGAAGCTTAAGTGGTTTTTAAAAAAACAAAGAAGCGATTATTTGACGGGCATTTTCCCGTTCAGATAATCGCTTCTTTTTACATAGTTTTCATGTATATTTGTACGAGCATAAAGGGCAAACTGTCTTAAAAAGGGAGGATCTTTATGTCTGAATTTATGACCATCGTTTTTCGAACGGTGTTCCTTTATATACTCATTTTGATCATCTTGCGTATCATGGGAAAAAGGGAAGTCGGCGAGTTAGGCGTTATCGACGTAGTTGTCTTCATAATAATGGCTGAAGTTGCAGCAGTTGCGCTAGAATCCCCCGATGCAAAACTGAGTCACTCCATTCTACCCATGATTGTACTTTTAATTATTCAACTTGTATCTTCTTATTTTTCATTGAAAAGTAAGAGATTCAGAGACATTGTTGATGGTGAACCGACACTTATTATTAGACATGGGCAAATATTGGAACAGGAAATGAGGAAACAACGTTACAATCTTGATGATTTGTTTCAGCAACTTCGCGAGCAGCAAATTGGTTCTATTCATGAGGTTTCGTTTGCTTATTTAGAGCCGTCGGGGAATCTGTCTGTGTTTGTACATGACGATATCCAACCAGTACTTTCCCTCATTTCTGATGGTGTTATTCAGTCAAGACATTTAGAGCTTATCGGAAAAACAGATGAATGGCTTTTAAAGGGACTTAAGCAGCTCGGTGTGAATGAAGTAAATAAAATCTTTTACTGTTCATATGAACAAGAGCAACTGAAGTTTCAACTAAAAGATAAGTATCAATAACTTTTCAATAGTCTCTTGAATAAGAACAAATCGCTCTTCTTAACTTGGCCCGTTAAAATTAGAATTACTAATAAAAAGAGGGTGGTAATTGCGCATTCCATTATTAAACCAAAGTCCCCAATCGGAATAAAGATTGGACGCATAATGCAAGTCATGATGAATGAAGCATACGGCAGAGCAAACATAGTGAAACCGGTAGCAGTTGATTTGTTTTTACGTAGCGTCGCGATATGTAGAAATGAAGTGATTAGTACACCGAATCCTATGGCAAGGACAGCTCCTGTTACCTGTAACCCGGGCTGGGAAGCAAGAATGAACATGACTCCCAGTTTCGCAATGCCGCCGTATACGGAGTTCATCATTCCTGCTTTGGCATCCCCGGTCGCTTGTAAAATAGAGTAAAGAGGCCCTTGAATATAATAAAAGAAAAAAACTGGAGCTAGAAGAGCCATATAGGATGCCCCTTGGGTAACATGGAACAGCTTTACGGCCATCTCCTCTCCATGTATGAAAAATACTGCGGCTGCAACAGTACCTGTCAAGGCGGATAAGCGGAGTGACAGATGAATCCGTTCTTTCAACTTGCTCGTATTACCCGATGCAACTGCTCCGCTGACAGCAGGTACCAGAACGACCGATAATGCATACGGAATGAAGGCGGGGAAAAGGAGTAACGGAACAAGAACGCCTGATACTATTCCATATAGTGAAGTTGCGGCTATGACGGTAACTCCTGAAAAAGAAAGAGCACGAAGAAAAATAATAGGCTCAAGAAACCAAGTGAACGTCCCAAATAACCGGCTGCCAGATGAAGGCAGGGCAATGGCTAGAAGGGGTTCCATTGGATAGCGTTTTACTTTCCCAGTCTGTTTTGGACCCCGTTTTTGTTGTTGTCTGTATTTAAACAGTAAATACAAGACAGAAAGGACTTCCGCCAATAACGTAATTCCCATTGCATAGGCAGCATTCATCGCCGTATTATCAGATGAAAGCAGCTGCGGCAATAGTCCTGTAATTAGGACGATACGGCATAATTGTTCGATAATTTGCGACCAGGCTGTTTCCTCAATCCGTGCGATTCCTTGGAAATAGCCGCGGATTAAGCCGCCAATTGCTGCAATGGGAACAATGGCAATTCCAACATATAATGTCATTGAAGAAGCAGAATTACCGAGAAGTGTCTCCGATAGATAAGGTACAAATAAGATGGAAGCTGGAATGAAAACAGTCCCCGTCAAAATTGTGATGAGGGAAGCGGTTTTCATTACGGAAGCGATTTTTATGGATTGCCCTTTCGCTTCAAGCTCGGCGATTACTTTTGCTATGGCAATCGGCACACCTAACTGGACGAGCGATAGAAAGAAGATGAAAGCGGGGTAAGCTGTCATGTAAACACCCACGGCCTCTTCACCGGCAATCCGCATAAATTGGATCCGGAAAACAAATCCTAAAAGCTTAGTTAGAAATACGGCAACCATCAGAACGACAGTTCCACGGATGAATGAAGACAATGTAAGCAACTCCTTCTTAATTCCAGTCATTTCGTATACCTCAAACATATGTAGAAATCCATCCATTAAATACTGTCATATCAATGTTTTTATGCTGTAAAATAATATACATATTAGATTAAAGATTCAGCAAGCTACCATCCCTGTCGCTAACCTACTTATATGCGTAAACTGAAGGACATATTTTCATTGACTCGTTGCAAAGTGAACCGATTGAAATATTGATCGAACGAAAAAAGATTATTGACGTTGTATGAATACTTTTCTAGAAGCAGGAAATAGTAACAAAAGTAGATACAGATTGGAGGGATTAAGATGAAGCAAAAACAAAATTTTGCACTAATGTCAGTTATTTTATCAGCAGGGCTTTTGTTCGGCTGCAACGGTGTGGATGAAGATGAGCCGGACCCATCTGAAGAACCTACAGAGCAACAAGAAGACAATAGTCAATAATTATCGTTTTCTAAAAGAGAATTCATGTAAAAACATCGTTCAAAACAGGACGGTGTTTTTATTTTATTTTTTAAATCTAACTTACTAACGAAAACGCGTGTATATATAGGTACAATGAGTTAGAATATAGAAGATAAAACCCCTAAAGAAGGCGTTCAAAAATCGTTAAAACGGTATATCATACACTAAACGTATGCGGAAATATACATCCTTACGACTACCCAGGAGAGGAATGGGGAATATGACCACACAATTCAGACAACTATTTGATCACATGCTACCTGCAATAGATAGTAAAAAGACTGAGTTTCATCTCTATGGGTACACGACAGTAACCGCTGCGGATATTTGGACGTTTTGTGTCAAAAAAAAATGGCGTAAGAATGATATAGAGAAAATGGGACTGCATGAAATTGCGAATGGGATCCTAAAAATCTCACCTGCTGAGTTTATGACGTATACTCAGATTGAAGAACAACGCGGTTCAAACTGGTTTTCAGATTTGAACAGTGACGAACTACAAATACTTCTTACACCACACAAATCGAAAAAGAAGTTATAATACTACTATTCGACCATTTGACACATGATTGGCCGTGTTTCATAATAGATATATTATATATTTAATTGGTTAGTCTACGGCGCCTAGTTGTTGCATAGGCGCTGTAGCTATTCTCGGAGTATGTACATAGGTAGAATGAGTACAGCTGCACTCCATATTTAGAGGGGGAAATGGGATTATGAAAAGAAGAGGACGGATCGTAGCCTTTCTATTATTAGTCGTCTTTTTTGGCTTGACGATTGGAACGACTACTAGTCCGATAGTGAAAGATGTAAAATTGGGCCTTGATTTACAGGGTGGTTTTGAAGTTCTTTATCAAGTTGAACCATTGAAGGAAGATGGGAAGCCAATAACTGAAGAAATGGTTAAAGATACTGCGAATGCGCTTTCGAACAGGATAGACGTACTCGGAGTTAGTGAACCAAGTATTCAAATTGAATCGAATAATCGTATTCGTGTTCAGCTTGCAGGGGTTGAAGATCAGGAATCTGCACGGGAACTCCTGTCAACGCAGGCGAATCTAACTTTCAGGGATGCGGATGACAATCTTCTTCTTGACGGTAACGACTTGAAGGAAGGAAAAGCCAAAGCGAACTTTGGGGAAACCAACAATCCAGTTGTTACGCTTGAAATGAAATCCCCGACTAAATTCGGTGAAGTCACGACGAAGATTGCACAGAAAAAGCCGGAAAATGTAATGGTAATTTGGCTCGATTTCGTAGAAGGTGAAGATTCTTTTAAAGAGGAAGTCACAAAAGAGAAACCTAAATTCGTATCTGCACCTTATGTAGCGAATCCAATAAATTCTTCAGACGTTGAAATATCTGGATCATTCACCGTGGAAGAAACGAAAAACCTTGCGGGAATTTTAAACGCAGGAGCATTGCCCGTACATCTAGAAGAGGTATATTCTACTTCGGTCGGTGCACAGTTCGGTGAACAGGCACTTAACAAGACGATTTACGCTGGAATTATTGGTATCTCACTTATCTTTATTTTCATGCTCGTCTATTACCGTTTGCCTGGTTTAGTGGCAGTTATTACATTAACGATTTATATTTTCATCATATTGCTTGTATTCACACTCATTAATGGTGTACTGACTTTGCCAGGAATTGCGGCACTTATGCTCGGGGTCGGAATGGCCGTAGATGCAAATATCTTAATGTATGAAAGAATACGTGAGGAATTGCGTGTTGGCAAATCCATCAAGACCTCGTTCATGGCGGGTGCAAAATCATCATTCTCAGCCATTCTTGATGCAAATATTACGACCATTATTGCAGCATTAGTCCTATTCTATCTTGGGACAAGCTCTGTAAAAGGTTTCGCGCTAATCCTTATCATCAGTATACTAACCAGCTTCTTAACAGCAGTATGGGGATCACGCATATTCTTAGGGCTATTAGTCAATAGTGGCGTATTTGATGGCAAACCAGCATTGTTCGGTATTTCGAAAAATAAGGTTCATGCACCTGAAGAACAAATTGAAACATTGGATCTTACGACGAAATTTGACCGATTCGATTTTGTCCAAACACGTAAAAAGTTTTATGCTATTTCTGCCGTATTGTTAATTAGCGGTGCAGTTGTGCTAGGTATTTTCAAGTTGAATCTTGGAATTGATTTCTCAAGTGGTACGCGCGTTGAAGTACTTGCTGACCACCCCTTGAAGACCGAAGAAATATCTTCGTATTTGGATGAAATCGGACACCCAACAGATGATATCGTCATTTCCGGTGATACAGGAAATATGGGTGTTATGCGTTACAAAGATGAGTTTAATCAAGAAGAAGTCAACAAGCTAAAAGTGGATCTTGCCGCCGAATTTGGTTCTGAACCGAATATCTCGACGGTTTCAGACACAGTCGGTAAGGAACTCGTGAAAAATGCAATAACATCGTTGCTTATTGCTATGCTTGGTATCGTCATTTACGTTGCATTTCGTTTCGAATGGCGTATGGGGGTCGCGACCATTATCGGTCTTTTCCATGATGTTTTCTTCATGGTAGCTGTGATCAGTATTTTGCGCCTAGAAGTCGACATCACCTTCATCGCCGCAGTGTTGACCATTGTCGGTTACTCCATCAATGACACGATTGTGACATTTGACAGGATCCGAGAAAATATCAACCACCGCGGACGCATCGATGATGTAGCAGAACTTGCGGATATCGTAAACAGATCATTGCGCCAGACGCTTGGACGTTCTGTTAATACGGTACTCACAGTCGTCTTTGTTGTAGTAGCACTTATGCTATTCGGTGCAGAATCGATTCGGACTTTCTCAATCGCACTTCTGATTGGATTGTTTGCAGGAACTTATTCTTCGATTTTCATCTCCGCTCAAATCTGGTTTGACCTGAAAAAGCGTGAAATGAGAAAAAAAGGCGCCATTAAAGTTGAGGATACAAAGAAAAAATGGGGCTCAGACGAACCTGTCGTATAAATAATACAAGGTAAAGTTTCAGATAATCATGAAACAGGGTATACACTCAACTGTATACCCTGTTTTTATATTTTTTTATGAAAGGAGAACTGTCCTATGAAGTTTCAATGGAACTTGCTTCTAGGTCTTTTATTTGCCATTATTATTGCCGTTTTTGCTGTTTTCAACGTAGATGCAGTTCCGGTTAATTATGTTTTTGGGGTCGCACAATGGCCACTCGTCCTTGTCATTCTTTGTTCAGCTCTCCTAGGTGCTGCGGTCAGCGGACTATTTGCGATGTTTCTCTCGTTTCAATCAACTCGACGCATTAAAGTCCTTCAGAAAGAAATGACTTTGAAAGAATTAACAATTGCAACACAACAGAACGAAATAGCAGAACTGCAAAAGTATACTGCACTGCCATCCAACAAGGAAATGGAGAATGGATAAAAAATCTGAAATTGGAGCATCATCCTGGTATCCTTACCTCGATAGATGCTCTTCTTTCTGTTTAAAATAGTCTTTTCTTTTAGAGTAGAAGCGCATCCGCTATAATGAAACTGAGGATGTGAGAGATTTTGATTGAATCAATGAAAAGGTGGAAAGTGGAACGGCCGGACGAAAAACAGGTAACTTCGTTGATGAATGATCTTGGTTTATCATCTGTCCAGGCAAAAATATTAGCTTCACGAGGATTAGGAAATTCAGAAGAAGCGAAAGCCTTTTTACATATGGATGCATCCAGTATGCACGATCCTTTCTTACTACACGATATGGACAAAGCAGTCTCGCTGATAAAAACAGCTATTGCTGCAAACAAAAAAATAGCAGTGTACGGGGATTATGACGCCGATGGTGTGACAAGTGTTACTGTTTTAACAACTGCATTGGAGCGGCTGAAGGCAGATGTGTTCTTTGCAATACCTGATCGCTTTGAACATGGTTACGGGCCAAATAAAGATTTATTCCTCGAGCTTTATGAAATAGGAGCTTCTCTAATTATTACGGTTGATAACGGGATTTCTGGAGTGGAAGAGATTGCCTATGCAAAATCGCTAGGCATAGACATTATTATTACGGATCACCACGAAATAGGTGAGGTGATGCCTGCAGCAGATGTAATCATTCATCCACGGCATCCCGATGGCGCATACCCGTTTGGCGAACTTGCAGGTGTTGGAGTAGCGTTTAAATTGGCATGTGCTTTACTCGGAGAAGTACCACAGGATTTAATTGAACTAGTCGCAATTGGTACAGTTGCAGACTTGGTTCCGCTTCACGGAGAAAACAGGTATTTTGTTAAAGAGGGTATCAGACAAATGCGTGTGTCAAAGCGTCCCGCAATCCAGGCGCTCACACGAGTTGCAGGCACTGAACAAGCAACACTTTCAGAGGAGTCAATTGGATTTATGATTGGACCCCGCCTGAATGCAGCAGGGCGTCTAGGAGATGCTTCTCCAGCAGTGGAACTATTGAAAACAGAAGATGCTGCAGTCGCTTCAGCATTAGCAAATGAACTCGATTCGCTCAACAAAGAACGACAAGCGATTGTTTCAGAAATAGCTGTTGAAGCAGAGGAAATGATTGTGAAGATGTACGGCGAGACAATGCCGCACGTATTCGTCATTTGCGGAGAAGGATGGAATTCAGGTGTTGTCGGGATTGTAGCTTCACGCTTGACGGAAAAGTATTATCGCCCTTCTATCGTCTTGTCTCTTGACACGGATTCAGGAATTGCGAAAGGATCTGCGAGAAGTATCGCGGGGTTTGACATGTTTGTAGAGCTCTCGAAAAATGCCCACCTTCTTCCTCATTTTGGAGGTCATCAAATGGCGGCCGGCATGTCTTTAGCTAGCAAAGATGTTGATACGCTACGCGAAAATCTCAACAAGCAAGCTGAGCTTGTGCTAACAGGAGAAATGCTTATTCCAGGAGTGCGAATCGATGTACCGCTTTCGCTAAGTGAAATCGATGTTAGTGTTCTAGAATCCTTGGAACTGCTTCGTCCATTTGGCATGGGATTTGAAAAACCTGTCTATATGCTTGAAGATTTAACTGCCAAAACGGTAAGGAAAATCGGAGCGGCAAAAAACCATATGAAACTTGAATTGGCCGAAAGTAATCTTTCACTGGATGCCATCGGATTTGGGCTCGGTCATATTGCCGATCAGCTGACGCCAGGCGTTAAACTATCGGTTACGGGTGATTTGCAGGTGAATGAATGGAATGGAAATAAAAAGCCACAACTATTAATCGGGGATATCAAATCTGATGAATGGCAATTATTCGACTTGCGCGGCGTGCGCGAAGCGGCTAGGTGGCTTCCTACTATTCCTCTCAAGGATACATTTTTTGCTGCATTCCATAAACAAACAGTGATTCATTTTCAGTCGTCGATGAAAGGGATACCAATTACTCTCCTCGGGCATGAAACGATTGAAAAGGCAGAGAATCTGGTATTACTTGATATTCCAGACGAAGCAATTCAGCTAGAAAACCTTATTGTTTCGGTCGATCCGGATCGAATCTATGCACATTTTCACGCGCCTGAATCTAGGTATTTTGATGGTTTACCAAGCCGTGAGCAATTTGGGTGGTATTACAGTTTTTTGAAAAAACGCGAGAAATTCGATATCGTAAATAATGGTGAACAGCTTACAAAACACAAAGCGTGGAAAAAAGATTCGGTTTATTTTATGTCAAAGGTGTTTTCTGAGCTAGGATTTGTTAAGATTGAGGATGGTTTTGCTTCCGTCATGGAGACGGTTGGCAAACGGGATTTGACCGATGCGCCATCTTACAAAGAGCGTGAGCGTCAGATTGAGCTAGAAAAAAGACTGCTGTTCGCGCCTTATTCGGAATTGAAAAAATGGTTCGATACTGTGCGAAATGGAACTGTCGACAGGGAGGAACAATAATGGATTTGAAAGAATATGTAACGATTGTACCGGACTATCCTAAAAAGGGAATTAGCTTTAAGGATATTTCAACAATCATGGATAATGGTCAGGCTTATAAATTCGCAACGGATGAAATCGTCAAATTTGCGAAAGAAGTCGAAACAGACATTATTGTCGGTCCTGAAGCACGGGGATTCATCATCGGTTGTCCAGTGGCTTATGCATTAGAAGTAGGCTTTGCGCCAGTTCGTAAACCTGGAAAGTTGCCTAGGGAAACGATTGAAGTCGAATATGATCTCGAATATGGAAAAGATATCTTAACGATACATAAAGACGCCATCAAACCTGGCCAACGTGTATTGATAGTTGACGATCTTCTTGCAACAGGCGGCACAGTTGGTGCAACTGTTGAGCTTGTTGAAAAGCTTGGAGGCGTCGTTGCAGGTTGTGCCTTTATCATAGAGTTATCTTATCTAGACGGCCGTGAAAGGCTACAAGGATATAATATGCGTTCTTTGATCACCTATTAAAAACAATCCTCCGCACGACTGGCGGGGGATTTTTTTATATCTTTATATCACAACCCTTTACATATGCATAGGTTTATACATACAATAGGAATACTATCATTTTTGCGGATAAGGTCGGAAGGGGTAATAATATGGCGAAAAATCGTGACATGACGGCGGAAGAAATATTCTCCCTCGTCGCCTCCTATATGAATGAAGAACACGTTTCGTTCGTCAAAAAGGCATATGAGGCAGCAAAGACTTCGCACGAGGGCCAGCATAGGAGTTCAGGTGAAGCGTATATTATTCATCCTGTTCAAGTTGCAGGTATTCTTGCCGAATTGCAAATGGACCCTTCGACAGTTGCAGCCGGATTTCTTCATGATGTTGTAGAAGATACAAATGTAAGCAGGGAAGATATTATTCGTGATTTTGGCGAAGAAGTAGCAATGCTTGTCGACGGTGTAACGAAACTCGAAAAATTACAATATAAATCTAAAGAAGAAAAACAAGCGGAAAACCACCGGAAGATGTTTGTAGCGATGGCACAAGATATTCGTGTCATTCTCATTAAGTTGGCGGACCGTCTTCATAATATGAGAACACTGAAACATGTACCTGAAGAAAAGCAGCGTCGGGTTGCGGCTGAAACTTTGGAAATATTTGCACCACTTGCGCATCGCCTTGGAATCTCAGCCATTAAGTGGGAATTGGAAGATACAGCATTGCGCTACTTAAATCCACAACAATATTATCGAATCGTCAATATGATGAAACGCAAACGCGTAGAACGAGAAAACTATTTAGCAAACGTAATGGAACAGGTTAAGTTGGAAATCGGAGAAATGGAAATTGATGCAGATTTATCGGGCCGTCCCAAGCATCTCTATTCCATCTACCGGAAGATGGTCGTTCAGAAGAAAGAATTTAACGAAATTTATGATCTGTTGGCAGTGAGAATTCTAGTTTCAAGTATTAAAGATTGTTACGCTGTGCTTGGTATTATCCATACGCTATGGAAACCCATGCCTGGGAGGTTCAAAGACTACATTGCGATGCCTAAGCAAAATTTATATCAGTCACTGCATACGACTGTTGTAGGTCCTGCAGGCGACCCGCTCGAAGTACAAATCCGGACCGAAGAGATGCATAAAATTGCCGAATTCGGTGTCGCTGCTCACTGGGCATATAAAGAAGGAAAATCGCTGACTGATCATCCAAGTGATATTGATTCGAAATTGACTTGGTTTAGAGAAATACTTGAATTTCAAAACGAATCTTCTAACGCCGAGGAATTCATGGAGTCGTTAAAATTCGATTTGTTCTCGGATATGGTTTATGTATTTACGCCTGATGGGGATGTAATAGAACTACCTGCAGGGTCAGTCCCGATTGATTTTGCTTATCGCGTCCATTCTGAAATTGGGAATCGGACAATTGGTGCGAAAGTTAACGGCAAAATGGTGCCTCTGGATGCTGAATTGTTTACGGGTGATATCATCGAGATTTTAACTTCGAAACAATCATTTGGACCAAGTCGTGATTGGTTAAAAATCGCAAATACCTCTCAAGCGAAAAATAAAATACGACAGTTTTTCAAAAAACAACTTCGGGAAGAAAATATCCTAAAAGGTCGGGAAATGATTGAAAAGGAAATTAAATCGCAAGAGTACGATTTAAAAGAAGTGCTTTCGATAGAAAATATAAAACGTACAATTGAGAAATTTAGTTTTACTTCTGAAGAGGACATGTATGGGGCCGTGGGATTCAACGGTATTACTGCTCAGCAAGTTGTCAATCGGCTAGCAGAAAAATTACGAAAAGTACGAGAACAACAAGACACAATAGATAAAATCGTTTCAGATATGAAAACACCACAACCTGAAAAAATGACTGAGTCAGGTGTTATTGTTAAAGGTATAGATAATTTACTGATCAGGCTTTCAAAGTGTTGTAACCCAGTACCGGGCGATGGAATTGTAGGCTTTATCACAAAAGGCCGAGGCGTTTCTGTTCACCGTGGTGACTGCCCAAATATCATTGTTGATGATAATGATAATGACCGAATTATCGATGTTGAATGGGCAGTTGGACCTTCTAACACAAGGAAAGAGTTTTTGGTTGATATCGAAGTGTCGGCATTTGATCGGCAAGGTCTGTTAAATGAGGTCATGATGGTTGTTGCTGATACGAAAACACCCATGGTAGCTGTGAGTGGCAAAGCAGACCGTGACAAGATCGCTCGAATTCATATGACGATTAAAATTACTGATATCACACATTTGCAAAGAATCGTAGATCGGATCAAACAAATTCGTGATATCTATTCCGTGCAACGTGTCATTAATTGATTGGAAGGTGTAATACATGAGAATCACGCTGCAGAGATCGGGTCCAGCCACTGTCCGTGTCAACGGTGAGACGACGGGTTCAATCGAAAAGGGTTATGTCCTCCTAGTAGGCGTAACCCATTCGGACACTGAACAGGACGCCGATTATCTGGCGAAGAAAATCGCAGAACTGCGTTTATGGGAAGACGGCGAAGGTAAGATGAATCATTCTATACTTGAAGTGGGCGGAGATATTCTATCGATATCCCAATTTACTTTGTTTGCGAATGTGAAAAAAGGACGCCGTCCAAGTTTTACTGATGCAGCAAGACCGGACCAGGCAAAACCGCTATGGGAATACTTTAATCGCAAAATAGCAGAAGAGGGTCTAGTCGTTCAGACAGGTGTATTTGGAGAAATGATGGATGTCGAACTTGTTAACAATGGTCCAGTAACGCTTATTATTGATTCGAAATAACATAGAAAAAGGACTTTCCTGGTTGAGGAAAGTCCTTTTTCTATGTTTAGTATTCTAATACATTTATAACATGTTGCATTTTACCATGCAGGTTTTTCATCAGTGTACCGGCTATTACCGTTTTTTACTTAATTTCCATTAAAGTAGTCCAGTAGTCCTTTGTAGATCCCGTGCGTTGCCTGTTCACGGAACATATCACTCGTAACTGTCCGTTCCTCTGCTGAATTTGATAGAAAACCAAGTTCTATCAAAATAGCATTTTGCCTATTTTCACGGAGAACTAGGAAATCTCCTGGTTGTGATCCCCGGTCTCGCAGGTTTACTGAAGAGGCAAGTCCTTCATTGACCGCGTGAGCAAGTGCTTGCTGATGTGAATGTGTGTAGTACGTTGTGAAACCTGCAATACTGGGGTCGGGATTCGCGTCATAATGCAGACTAATAAAAGCGTCTGCATTATACTGACTGCTCACGGCGACACGTTTTCGTAATGATACATACGTGTCCGTCTCACGTGTGGTTACAACTTTCGCGCCAGCCGCTTTTAACTTGGCTGCAAGGAGATCGGACGTGAGTATTGTAATATCCTTTTCGTCTGTCCCACGTGTACCTGTAGTCCCCCGGTCGTTACCGCCATGGCCTGGATCAATGACAATCGTTACACCCTTTAACGTACCTGGAACACGTGCCTTCGTTTCTTTCATTACGGGTTCTATTGAGGATGATTCAACGTCTGTTGAAACAACCCATTTTGCTACAAAAGCAGATTCTCCAGTCGGTAGAGAAATCTCATACCAGTCTCCCTCTACTTTTCGAATTGAAAACTTTTCTCCTGCATCTGCTCGTGTGGCAATTTGTGATGATGTCGTCGCATCTTGACGGATATTGGTCCCATTAGAAAGAATGGTCACTTTTCCTAAGTCATTCTCATCGGATATTTGTTTGGCATTAGAAGATAATGTACCGTGGAATGAATACACCCAGCCTTGTTGATCATCTTTAAGTAAAATTCGTACCCAATTTCCATTGACCTCTTTAATTGCAAATGACTCACCTTCATGAATAAGGCCAACACGTTTAGAAGATAGATCCGCATTCTTTCTTACATTGAGCGCACCAACCGAAACGGTAAACAATTCAGGTGATGAAGTCTGTTCTACAGGTGCAGCTGTTGTCGTTTGGTCAATCACTTCTGTAATGTAGTCCGTATGTACCCAACCGCTAATTCCGTTAAATGTAATAGAAGCCCACTCGCCATCGCTACCAGTCATAATCGCTTCATCTCCTGCAGCAAGACGTTCTAGTACTGCAGACCCAATGGATGGACTAGACCTCATATTTAACTGGTCGACACGTGAAACGACTACAGTACTTGTCCCGCTAGATTGATTTGCTGAGACTGTCAGCCAAGAAGCTATCCACCCTGTACTTGTGCCATGTTGAATTTCATACCAATCTCCCGATGTGGATAAAACATCAACTGGCTCACCCTTGTTCAATGAACCCGTCACAGAATATGTAAGTCCGGGCCCTGAGCGGATGTGAAGCGATTTTGCATCGACTACTACAGATTCAGTTTCGGCATAAGTCGTTGGAATGTCTTGAAATACGCTGAATAAAAGTATGAATGCTATCAAACATTTGCTTGCTTTAGACAAATTATCATCCTCCCTATATTCTATTGTAGAAGTTTACACTCGAAAAAACTACAATTAAACGAAAAAGGTTGACTATATGGTGCAGAAACTTTAAGATGATGTTTAATTCACAATTTAAATCACATGATACTACTAAGAATAATTTTACCGAAGACATGGAAAGTATTTGTATAATTGACTGACTAGAGAGGGGCGGACGTGGCTGAAATCCACCCTACAGGAATTTACAATGAATAACACCATCGAGGCTCTGTGCTGAACGAACTCGTTTTCAGTAGGTACAGACGGAACCGGCCGTTATCCGGATTTAAAGTGGGCGCAACTTTGCGTCAATTTGGGTGGAACCGCGGAAGCTATAAAGGCTCTCGTCCCTTGCGTATGCAAGGGATGGGGGTCTTTTTTTTGTTTCTCAAATCCATATCCAATCTTCGGTGCCAGAAGCTCGGGGTAGTCCGACGCATCTGAAAGGCACCCTACGTTTTTCATTAGAAGGGGGAAATTGTATGAATTTCAAAGTGCCAAGAGGAACCCAAGATATTTTACCGTCTGAAACATGGAAATGGCAGCAAGCGGAAAAAATCATCAACGAAGTTTGTGATGTCTATCGTTACAAAGAAATCCGGACACCGATATTTGAACAAACGGAACTTTTTCAACGTCTTGTAGGTGAAACGACAGATGTAGTTCAAAAAGAGATGTACACATTTATGGATAAAGGCAATCGCTCAATGACGTTACGGCCGGAAGGGACAGCAGCAGTCGTCCGCTCCTTTGTTGAGCATAAAATGTTCGGTTACCCTGACCAACCTGTGAAACTTTTCTATACGGGTCCGATGTTCCGTTACGAACGTCAGCAAGCGGGACGTTATCGTCAGTTCGTCCAGTTTGGTGCGGAAGCCATAGGCAGTGCAGATCCAGCAATTGATGCGGAGGTAATTGGTTTAGCTATGGACGTTTATAGACGTGTTGGGCTGACTAAATTGAAACTCGTCATTAACTCGCTCGGTGATACAGAATGCAGAACTTCACACCGTGAAGCCCTCATAGCGCATTTTAATCCGCATATCGGTGAGTTCTGCTCTGATTGCCAATCGCGATTAGAAAAGAATCCATTACGCATTTTAGATTGTAAAGTCGATAGCAATCATCCATTAATTGCTACGGCACCTTCTTTAGCCGACTATTTAAATGAAACATCAAAACATTACTTCGATGAAGTGAAAACGTATCTGGACAATGCAGGAATTGCTTATGAAGTCGATGCAAATCTTGTACGTGGTCTTGATTATTATAACCATACGGCTTTTGAAATAATGAGCACATCTGAAGGTTTTGGAGCAATTACGACGCTCTGCGGTGGCGGACGCTACAATGGACTTGCAGAAGAAATTGGTGGCCCATCTGCTCCCGGTATTGGGTTTGCAATGAGTATCGAACGATTGCTTCTTGCGATGGCTGCGGAAGGCAAAGTGTTTAATGAGGAACCGGTGCTTGACGTTTACATCGTTACACTCGGTGAAACAGCTCGTCATCCCGCCTTTAAATTGTTAGGTGAACTAAGAGCGGCAGGCATACGGTCTGATATGGATTATATGGATCGTAAAATGAAAGCGCAAATGAAATCAGCCGATCGGCTTAGTGCAAGAATGGTTGTACTCATAGGTGAAGATGAAGTGACAGAAGGTGTTGCTATATTGAAGAAGATGGAAGACGGTGCACAACTAAAAGTACCATTTGCAGAATTGGTTCAAAAAATTAAAGAAACATTGAATGTATAAAGAGAGGCGGATGAATGCAATGCAACGGTCACATTATTGCAATGATTTAACAGAAGAGGTAATTGGAAAAGAGGTAACATTACAAGGATGGGTTCAAAAGAGAAGAGACCTTGGAGGGTTGATTTTTGTTGATGTACGAGATCGCTCAGGGATCGTTCAGGCGGTTTTTAACCCTGAATTTTCAAAAGATGCAATCATAATGGCAGACAAATTGCGTAATGAATTTGTAATTGAACTTACTGGGTTAGTAATTGAGCGCCAAGAAAGTCAAAAAAACCCCAACATAATAACAGGGTCTATTGAAATTCAAGTCTCTGAATTAAAGATTGTGAATGAAGCAAAAAACCCACCATTCATGATTGAAGATGATACGGATGTTAGCGAAGAACTTAGATTAAAGTACAGGTACCTTGATTTACGTCGTCCGAAACTTGCGAAGACATTCAAAATGCGCTCAGATATTACTAAAACGGTTCGAAACTTCCTAGACGATGAAGGGTTTTTGGAAGTGGAGACACCAATTTTGACGAAGTCCACTCCAGAAGGTGCACGGGATTATCTTGTGCCAAGCCGGGTGCATGAAGGGGAATTTTACGCACTTCCTCAATCACCACAGCTGTTCAAACAGATGCTGATGGTATCAGGGTTCGACCGCTATTACCAGATTGCCCGTTGTTTCCGTGATGAAGACCTCCGTGCCGACCGCCAGCCGGAATTTACTCAAATTGATATGGAAATGAGTTTCATGTCAATAGAAGAAATTATTGAATTGAATGAGCGGTTAATGCAAAAAATCATGAAAAAAGTTAAAGGCATTGATGTCCAGATTCCATTCAAGCGTCTCCCTTATGACGAAGCGATGGCACGTTTTGGTTCAGATAAACCGGATACGAGATTTGCTTTGGAATTGACAGATGTGTCAGACGTAGTGAAAGATACATCTTTCAAGGTCTTTGCTAGCGCAATCGAGTCGGGCGGACAAGTCAAACTCATTAACGTAAAAGGGGCAGCTGAAGATTACTCACGAAAAGACATCGATGCACTTGGAGAATATGCAGCGGTTTACGGTGCAAAAGGTCTTGCTTGGTTAAAAGTTGATGAAGAAGGATTTAAAGGCCCTATTGCGAAGTTTTTTGAAGGAGATGCGATTGATTCACTTAAATTTGCAGCAGACGCTGAAGCAGGCGATTTATTGTTATTCGTTGCAGATAGAAAAAAAGTTGTTGCTGAGGCGCTTGGTGCTTTAAGATCCAAACTTGGCAAAGACCGCGGCTTAATCGACGAATCAAAGTTTAATTTCCTTTGGGTAACAGAATGGCCATTGTTTGAATATAATGAGGAAGATGGCCGCTATTATGCAGCTCACCATCCGTTCACGATGCCAGCAGATGTGGAAGAATTGGTATCCAGTCCTGAAACGGTTAAAGCACAAGCCTATGATCTCGTTTTGAATGGCTACGAACTTGGCGGCGGATCGCTAAGAATTTACAAAAGAGATGTACAGGAAAAAATGTTTAAAGCACTTGGATTCACTGAAGAGCGGGCAAATGAACAGTTTGGATTCTTATTGGATGCATTTGATTATGGAACACCTCCACATGGCGGTATTGCATTCGGCCTCGACCGAATTGTTATGTTACTATCAGGTTCTACAAACTTACGGGATACAATTGCATTTCCGAAAACAGCGAGTGCAAGTTGCTTGTTAACCTCTGCACCTGATAGCGTTGACGATGCACAGCTCACAGAACTCGGTATTCAGATATTAACGAAAAAGAAGTAATAATCAGAAATGTTGAAAAATTATTAAATCTAGTATTAAAAAAGATTGAAATGATATAAAATCTATGATATTATACATGTAATACGAATCCTGAAGTGTTCGTTATTTGCCAATCAGTTTTGACCGAACATTTTTTCGTCGGGAGTCCGTATTTCGATTAGAATGACATGCCCTTCAACGGGACGTCAAAGGAATCGGATAGGACACCCACCTGCTGAGTGCGGGTTCAAAGCGATACTACAAAGACGGCACAATCGGGATTCGTTCCTTACATGATCATAAACCCCTCTGACGTATGTGCTGAGGGGTTTTTTATTGGGAAAATTGTAAATTTAGTAGATAGAAGGGCGGAATTTTTCTTGTTGCATCAATTTTCACGAAACGAATTGGCAATTGGTACTGAGGGTGTAGATCGAATGCGTAATATGACAGTCGCTGTGCTTGGGATTGGGGGAGTCGGTTCTTTTGCCGCGGAAGCATGTGCCAGGAGCGGAATTGGGCGAATTATTCTAGTCGACAAGGACGATATTGACGTAACGAATATTAATAGGCAACTGGTTGCTTATTTATCAACAGTCGGTCGTTCAAAATCAGAAGTGATGAAAGAACGTATTGCTGATATTAACAAAGATTGTGAAGTTATTTCATTACATATGTTTTATACGGAGGAAACAGCTGAAGAATTTTTCAGCTACAAACCCGATTATGTAATCGATGCATCTGACACAATCAGCTTTAAAATTCATTTAATAAAAGAATGTATTGCGCGTGATGTGAAAATTATTTCATGCATGGGGGTCGCGAATAAGACTGACCCGACCCGCTTGCAAATTACGGACATATCAAAAACAAATACGGATCCAGTTGCCAAGGTAATTCGTCTCAGACTAAGGAAAGAGGGCATCCATAAAGGAGTGCCGGTTGTGTTTTCTGATGAAAGTCCAATTGTCGTGAGAGAAGACGTGGTCGATACAGTTGGCAAGCCGGAAGCTTCGATTCGAAAAGCGAAAATGCCGCCCTCATCAAATGCATTTGTTCCTTCAGTTGCTGGGTTGATCAGCGCAAGTTGGGTCATTAACGATATTGTTTCAGACATTCCTATTCAAAGAGTAAAAGATAAAGTATAATAGGACAACCGCGTGAGAGTATTCATTTTCATGCGGTTCCTTTTTGGTTGTAACGAAAATAGTACAAGGGTTATAATGTGTTATGGTAAAATTACTTAAGTAAACAATGAACTAGGTTTTGCAGAAAGGATGTTACTGTGTGGATAAAGTGTTTAAGTTACTAGTTTTTGGATTAGTTGCACTCATATTGACTGGATGCAGCAGTGTAGAAGCGGAAAAAAATATGAACGCACAAGATGTTTTTGAAAAGGCGAAAGAAACTTCCACTAAATTGCAAAATGTACGTACGCATATCTCATATGATGATTACTGGAAAACGACTGCACCATTAGAGAGGCAAAGTATAAAATATGATATGATTTCGGAAGCATCATTACATCCCGAAACATTTAAACAAACCGTAACAGTCCAACCAGCCGGAGGAACTGCTTGGGTTGCAGATATCTATCAACTGGAAGATCGTGTTTTCATGAAAAAAGATCATGGTGAAATGTGGGAGGAGTTACCTTCCGGTTCAATTGCAGAACTTTTTGGTTCAATGATTGGAAATGTTCACCCGACATTAAATTTAGAATTTTTCAATGCATTTAAAGATGATTTTGTTCTTGAATCTATTGATTATGGGTACAATTTGAAATTGTCATTAACACGTGACCAATACAAAGAGTTCAAAAAATCCTATTCCTATCTAATAATGGAAGTGAAACAGAAATGGATGTCTTAAATAGCGAGTTTCCACTTATCAATAGGTTCGAGATTGTTATTGGGATTGACATCAATACATTTTATATTACCGATTTTCAAATGATGTTGGATACAACAACTTATTCCACAACAAAAATAGACGGTAATTCACACCATGTAAAACAGACAATCAATGCAATATATAGTCATTTTGACAATGTGGATACTGTGAAAATTCCGACCGCAGTTCAGGATGCTGTAGCACAATAATGTTCAATTATTCAAAACCCTCCTAAAGAGACAGCTAGGAGGGTTTTGAATTGTTAAATTACTTTTTCTTTTGAAACTCTTTTAACTTCTTGTAAATTGCAGCCAACTTCTTCTCTTCCCCCGCTAGAACAGGTTTGTAAAATTCAGTACTTTTTAATTTCTCTGGTAAGTATTGCTGATTTGTCCAGCCACCGAAAGAACCGAGAGGCGTGTCATGTGGATATTTATAACCTGTATGTCCGAGTTTTTCCGCGCCAGCATAATGGGTATCTCGTAAATGTAATGGAATATCCCCAGTTTTGCCTTCGTTGATGGCCTTGACAGCTGCATCAAATGCTTTATAAGCTGAATTCGATTTCGAAGACAAACACATTTCGATGACAGCATTCGCTAAAGGAATGCGAGCTTCTGGCATACCTAGCCTCATGGCTGCATCTGTTGCCGCAAGGACGTGCGGACCAACGGATGGTGAGGCGAGTCCGATATCTTCATAGGCCATAACGAGCAAACGTCTAGAGACGGCTGTCAAATCTCCGGTCTCTAGCAGATTAGCAAGATAATAGATGGCGGCATCGACATCGCTGCCTCGAACTGCCTTTTGAAGTGCCGATAATAGATTATAAAAATGAGAACCTTTTTTATCACCGAACAAACCGATTCGACCAAGTAAATTTTCAAGTAGCCAGTCTTCAATAATTGTTTTTCCGTCTACACTATCACTAGCCGAAACAGCCGATTCGAGAACGGTTAACGCTTTTCGCGCATCACCGTTAACACCTTCAGATATTAAAATCAGTTGGTCTTCCGATATATCGATTGCCATTTTTCCGAGTCCGCGCTCTTCATCTGTTAGCGCTCTACGAAGAACTACTAATAAATCAGTCGGTTCCAACCGCGCCAATTGACGAATTTCACCACACCTGGATCGAATTGCTGGATTGACGTCATGATATGGATTTTCAGTCGTTGCTCCTATTAAAACAATTGCCCCGTTTTCAACATGAGGCAGTAATGTATCTTGTTGTAATTTGTTAAAACGATGTATTTCATCAAGGAATAACAACACTTTCCCGGTGATGCGCGATTCTGCAACAACTTCTTCTACATCTTTCTTGCCTGAAACGGTCGCATTCATGGCGATGAAAGGAAGGTTGCTTGTACCTGCAATTGCATGGGCGAGTGATGTCTTACCGATTCCGGGTTCACCGTACAATAGCATCGAAGGAACGTGACCGTTTTTAATCATACGGTATAATGCTGTTTTTTCACCTATAATTTCTTTCTGTCCTGCAATCTCATCTATATTGTTCGGTCGCATGCGAAACGCCAATGGCTCGTTGTTCAAAATAACCACTCCTCAGTACATCTGTTCCTCTATTATACACGTTAGACAAACGTAAATCATTTTAAGGAAGCCGACAGGCCACATATGCTATAATATTTTGAAGCAATCGTAAAAAAGGACGGGATATATATGAAGATTTCTACAAAAGGGCGATATGGACTGACAATCGTTGTTGAATTGGGGGCTAAGTACGGGGAAGGTCCTGTACCGCTTCGGAAAATTGCCGAAGAACAGAAGTTGTCTGAAGCCTATCTTGAACAGCTGATTCCACCGCTACGCAATAGTGGAATAGTTAAAAGTGTACGCGGTGCATATGGCGGCTATATGCTTGCTAGACCACCTGCCGAAATTACGGCTGGAGATGTTATCCGTATTTTGGAAGGGCCCATTCAGCTAGTAGAAGGTTTAGAGGGTTCGGACATTCCTCAGCAAGAACTGTGGAAAAGAATCGGTGAAGCAGTGCGCAGTGTACTTGACACAACGACTATTGAAGATTTAATGAAATCCGGTGAAGCAAATGAACAAGACAGTTATATGTTTTACATTTAAAGGGGTCTTATAATGACGACAATATATCTCGACCATGCAGCGACGACACCGGTTCATCCGGAAGTAAGCGCGACTCATATAAAAATGCTTGAATCTGTATTTGGAAACCCTTCGAGTATCCACAGTTACGGCAGAGAATCTCGGAAATGGCTTGATGATGCAAGAAAATTACTTGCACAGTCCATCAATGCAGAACCGTCGGAAATCATTTTTACATCAGGCGGAACTGAAGCGGATAACTTTGCGGTTTTCGGAACTGTAATGGCTATGAAGGAAAAAGGAAATCATATCATCACGACGAATATTGAACACCATGCCGTTTTAAATCCATGTAAACAACTTGAGTTGCTGGGTTTCGAGGTAACATATTTGGAAGTTGATGAAAATGGGAGAATTAGTACGGAACAAGTTATAAATGCAATTACTGATAGAACAATTCTAGTCACGGTTATGTATGGAAATAATGAGGTAGGTACAATTCAGCCGATTCGTGAAATTGGTGAGATTTTGAAAGATCATCAAGCTGTATTCCATACGGATGCTGTACAGGCGTACGGCCTCATTCCACTTAATGTTGACGAACTTGGAGTTGATTTATTATCAGTTACTGCTCATAAATTAAATGGACCAAAAGGGATAGGTTTTCTCTATCAGCGTAAAGGACTTGAAACTTCTCCGCTCATATTTGGGGGAGAGCAAGAACGGAAACGCCGTGCTGGTACTGAAAATATTCCTGCAATTGTTGCCTTTTCGAAAGCGGTGTCGATCGCACAACGTGAGATGGTACGAAATAATTTAAATTACACTAACTATACAACTATAATGACGGACATTTTTGACGAACAAGCTATTGTATATGAAGTATCTGGAAAAAATATAGACAAACTTCCACATATTTTGAATATAAGCTTCCCAGGAACGGATATTGAATCACTTCTCGTCAATTTAGACATGGCGGGGATTGCTGTGTCCAGCGGATCTGCATGTACTGCAGGCTCAATTGATCCATCGCACGTTCTTACTGCAATGCATGGTGAAAATTCCGCTAAACTACGAAATTCAGTCCGGTTCAGTTTCGGTCTTGGTCTTAACGAGGAATCCATTAAGGAAGCCGCACACAAAACCGCTGGTATTGTGAAAAAGTCTGTGAAATGAAAAGCAAAGGATGTTTATAGAATGATAACAACTAAATCAGCAGCAGAAACACGTGTCGTTGTCGGTATGTCTGGCGGTGTCGATTCATCTGTTGCGGCACTACTATTAAAAGAACAGGGTTATGAAGTAATCGGGATCTTTATGAAAAACTGGGATGACACGGACGAATTTGGTGTCTGTACCGCAACCGAGGACTACGAAGACGTCATCAGTGTTTGCAATCAAATTGGAATCCCTTATTACGCTGTAAATTTCGAAAAACAATATTGGGATAAAGTCTTTACGTATTTCCTTGAAGAATATAAAGCGGGACGAACACCAAATCCCGACGTAATGTGTAACAAAGAAATTAAATTCAAGGCTTTTCTCGAACATGCAATGAGTCTTGGAGCAGATTATTTAGCAACAGGGCACTATGCACAAGTTGTTGAAGTAGATGGCGGTGTTTCGATGCTACGAGGAAAAGATGAAAATAAAGACCAAACCTATTTCTTGAATCAACTTACTCAGGACCAACTGCAAAAAGTCATGTTTCCTATTGGCGCTATGGACAAAAGTTTGGTGCGTGAAAAAGCTGTAGAAGCAGGCCTATCAACGGCAACGAAAAAAGATTCAACTGGTATTTGTTTTATCGGTGAACGGAATTTCAAAGAATTCCTAGGACAATATCTACCTGCGCAACCAGGTGATATGAAAACTATGGATGGTGTATCTATGGGGCGTCATGATGGGCTAATGTATTATACAATCGGACAGCGACATGGTCTTGGTATTGGCGGGGCAGGGGAACCTTGGTTTGTTATCGGGAAAGACTTGAAAACGAACGTTCTTCTGGTCGGTCAAAACTTTCACAATGATGCTCTTTATTCCGATAGTTTGACAGCAATCGACATTAGTTTTTCCACAGTGCGAAAAATGTCGGAAACGTTCAGCTGTACAGCAAAATTTCGTTATCGTCAGCCGGATACAAAAGTAACCGTTGAATTGACTGAAGACGGTAACGCAATCGTCCGATTTGCAGAACAGGTTCGTGCAATAACTCCAGGACAGGCTGTTGTTTTTTATGACGGCGAAGAGTGTCTTGGCGGGGGAACAATAGATACTGTTTTCAAAAATGGAAAACAACTTGAATACGTTGGATAAGGAGAATTTAATTATGGAATACAATGAGATTGGAATTGCTGCACTACAAAAAGGTGAATATGAAAAAGCGGTCGAATCATTTATGCAAGGGGTTGAAAAGGACCCTGAAAATGCGGTCGGTTATATTAATCTTGGGAATGTATTCGCCTCACTAGGGGATGCCGAAAGAGCGGAACCTTTTTTTCAGAAGGCGATTACACTAGATGCGGAGGCTGGCACAGCATATTACGGTCTGGCCAATCTTTATTATAATAAAGAGCGTTTTGAAGAAGCGGCAAAACTATATGAAAAAGCAATTCGTCAAGGTATCGAAGAGGCAGATGTTTATTTCATGCTAGGAAAAAGTCTCGAACGATCGAGTAAAGAAAAATTGGCATTGCCATACCTTCAACGAGCGGCCGAACTGGCACCGAATGATCTTGAAATCAGACTATCCTACGGTATTGTCCTTGCAAATTTGGAGTTGTTTAAAGAATCGGAAAGCGAATTTCTATTTATTCTCGAACAGGATGAGGATAATGCCGATGCCCATTATAATCTAGGCTTTTTGTATGCAGTTTCAACAGAAAACAAAGATGATGCCCTTAAGCATCTTGAGAAAGCTTTTACAATCGAACCAGAACATCTACAGGCACGTTATATATTTGACATGATTCAACTGGGTGGAAATAGCAAATAAGAAGGGGTGGCGGTTATGGAAGGGAACAACGCAATGGAATACATGGAAGAAATCTTTCTAATCGGGCGACCGGTCGTAACGATCTTCCATAACCCTGATAGCCTTTTTACGATTGCGAAGTTAAAAGTTCGTGAAACGAATAGTGGGTATGAAGATAAAGAAATTATCGTTAAAGGTAGTTTTCCCCAGTTGAATGCTGAAGATGATTACAAATTCACTGGGAAACTTGTTAATCACCCGACTTACGGTGCTCAATTTGACGTGCATACGTTTACGAAAGAGATGCCCGCAACAGAAACAGGACTTGTCCATTATTTATCGGGCGACTTATTTCCGGGCATTGGGATGAAAACGGCCCAAACAATTGTGAAACAGCTGGGAACAGATGCGATAAAAAAGATTCTTGATAATCCGTCTGTTCTCTCAACTGTTCCAAGGCTATCCGATGAAAAAAAAGAGACACTTGTTTCCGTACTTGAACAAAATATGGGACTCGAACGGACGATTATCCAGTTAAACGAATGGGGATTCGGTCCGCAAATAGCAATGCGGATTTATCAGAAGTATCGGGAAGAAGCGATTTCACAACTTACTGAAAACCCTTATCGACTTATTGAAGAGATTGAAGGCGTAGGTTTCCAACGAGCCGATGAACTTGGGAAAAATCTTGGAATTACGGGAAATCATCCATCGAGGATCAAAGCAGCTATTCTTCACACGATGAATCAGGCAGTGCAATCAGCAGGTCATGTGTTTGTTGAAGCAGAGACAATCTTGCCTGAAGCGAAACGACTATTAGAAATGAGTCAAAGAATAGATATTCAATATTCAGATATTTCCCAGGCAATTATTCAACTTGTTGAAGAAGGTAAGCTGTCTGCAGAGGGAAAAAGACTATACATACCATCCCTTTACTTCTCAGAAATTGGAATTGCAGCTAAACTAGAACGAATTATGGAAAATGATACCGCCGATCAATTCCCTGTGTCTGAAATTAGGAAAGCTGTAGGGGAAGTAGAGGAAAGACTCTCTGTCAATTATGCGGAAACACAAGTGTCTGCGATTGAAACTGCACTCCATTCACCATTAATGATATTGACGGGTGGTCCTGGAACAGGGAAGACGACAGTGATACGCGGTTTTGTGGAAGTGTATGCTGAATTACATGGGTTGTCACTAGATCCAACAGAATATGCGAAGAAGAAAGAAACATTTCCCATTGTTCTAGCAGCGCCAACCGGACGTGCTGCTAAACGTATGTCCGAATCGACAGGTTTACCCGCTATGACTATTCACCGACTACTTGGGTTTAATGGGTTGGAAAAGGAAGAAGAGACTGAGCGAGAAATTGAAGGACGTCTTATTATCATCGATGAAATGTCGATGGTAGACACATGGCTTGCACATCAGCTATTAAAGGCGCTTGCGAACGATGTTCAACTGTTGTTCGTCGGAGACCAAGATCAGCTACCACCCGTCGGACCCGGACAAGTGCTGCGTGATATGCTGGATTCTGGGAAAGTTCCCGTCGTTGAACTGACTGAAATATTTCGACAAAGTGAAGGTTCATCAATAATTGAAATGGCACATATGATTAAGCGGTCAGAATGGACAGATGATATTACTAAGAAGACGTCGGATCGTTCTTTTATTAAAGCAAGTAGTGATCGAATTCTTGAAGTTGTAGAACAGGTTGTAAAAAGTGCAATCGTCAAAGGTCATCCTATCAAGGATATTCAAGTACTTGCACCCATGTATCGCGGACCTGCGGGTATTGATGGGTTGAACAAGATGATCCAGGAAATGGTTAATCCGCCTGGGCCAAAACGAAAAGAAGTTGTTTTTGGGGAAGCGGTTTACCGGATTGGAGATAAGGTACTACAGCTTGTCAACCAACCTGAGAGTAATGTTTTTAACGGTGATATGGGTGAGGTCATTTCGATTATAAAAGCGAAAGAAACAATTGATAAAAAAGAACTGCTCATCGTATCGTACGATGGAATTGAAGTTACCTATGAACGGAACGACCTTAACCAACTTACACTTGCTTACTGCTGTTCAATCCATAAATCTCAAGGTAGTGAATTTCCAATTGTTATCATGCCAATCGTTCGTGGACATCGTAAAATGTTGCGTCGCAATTTGTTATACACTGGCATCACCCGTGCAAAAAACTTCCTTATTCTCTGTGGAGAACCTGAAGAGTTCAGGACAGGTATAGCACGGACTGATGAAATGGAGCGTCAGACTACACTGAAAGAGCGTCTTAATGGAAGCATGATCGAGTCGGAAGTTGAAGAGGATAAGGCTACAGGAATTTCCGATGAGTCCATCGTCAGTCCGACCGATTCTCTGCCGATAACCTACGAACTAACGATGGAAACTTTCATGGCAATTGACCCGCTGATAGGTATGAGGGGTGTAACTCCTTATGAGTTTCTTGAAGCTTCCGATTGACAATTAGAAAGAACTTTTCTATAATCCAATTAGAAATGCAGAAGCAGTCGATTCGATTTAATGGAAATAAGACGAACCGGATAAGTGGTGTTTTCCAAGCACACTTGGACAGTCTTATGACTAAGCTTTAAATGGTAATAATATTTGATATGAAACACGTTGACGGAGAAAGTAAACATGTCTGCTTGATCAGAAAAGTGCCCCTTGGCTGAAAGGGTGCTCAAGTAAGAATGTCGAAAAGCTACTCTTGAGTGCAGCTCATCCCTGCCGTCCGCCGCGTTAAGGCAACCAGAGATGCCGGATATATTTGTTTCGGTAATTAGGGTGGTACCGCGAGACTAACATCTTCGTCCCTTTGTTTAGGGGCGGGGATTTTTTTGTGCTCAAAGAATGTCGGTGTGCAGCGGGGAGAGATTGAACTTTGTCCCTCTTCTTTGCAGCAGGATGTCGCGCAATATGGCTACTTTCCTATAGCATTTTGCAGTAAGGTTCTCAAAGTTACAGCAAGAGGCTTACACTACATAACTACACATATTTAATTAACTAGGAGGAAACAATTATGAAAAAGATGTCTTCATCCGAAATACGCAACTTGTTTTTAGAGTATTTTAAGGAGAATGGCCACAGTGTAGAACCGTCCGCTCCACTTGTCCCAATCGATGATGCTTCGTTGCTGTGGATAAACAGCGGTGTGGCAACATTAAAAAAATACTTTGATGGGCGGGTTGTTCCGACGAATCCGCGCATCGTCAATGCACAGAAATCAATTCGAACAAACGATATTGAAAACGTAGGAAAAACAGCTCGCCATCATACATTTTTCGAAATGCTTGGGAACTTCTCGATAGGCGATTACTTTAAAGAAGAGGCAATTGTACGCGCTTGGGAGTTTTTGACGGATGATAAATGGATTGGTTTTGATCCTGAGTTACTGTCTATTACAATTCACCCGGAAGATGAAGAAGCTTATGCGATTTGGCGTGATAAAATTGGTCTTCCTGAAGATCGTATTATTCGTCTTGAAGGGAACTTCTGGGATATCGGAGAAGGCCCAAGTGGACCGAACTCGGAAATATTCTACGATCGTGGGGCGTCTTACGGAGATGACTTCTCAGATCCTGAATTGTATCCAGGAGGGGAAAATGAACGCTACTTAGAAATCTGGAACCTGGTTTTCTCAGAATTTAATCATAATCCGGATAATTCGTATACGCCGCTTCCGAAAAAAAATATTGATACAGGAATGGGACTCGAGCGTCTGGTATCCGTTATCCAAGAAGTTCCGACAAACTTTGACACGGATCTCTTTATGCCGATAATGAATGCGATTGAAAAGGTTTCTGGAGAGACATACCGTGAAGATCAACAAAAAGATATCGCATTCAAAGTGATTGCGGACCATATACGTACAGTCGCTTTCGCAATCGGCGATGGAGCACTCCCGTCCAATGAAGGACGTGGTTACGTACTTAGAAGGCTGCTGCGCAGGGCGGTTCGTTTTGGGAAACAGCTAGGTGTAAACAAGTCATTCATGTTTGAATTAGTTCCAGTCGTAGGTGAAATCATGGAAGACTTCTATCCTGAAGTTACCTTTAAGAAAGATTTCATTATGAAAGTTATTAAAAACGAAGAAGAACGTTTCCATGAAACTTTATCGGATGGAATGGCTATTCTTTCTGGCGTAATTGAAAACGTGAAATTAGCAGGTTCGACGATCGCAGGTACAGATGCATTCCGTCTTTATGACACATATGGCTTCCCGTTCGAATTGACAGAAGAACTTGCTGAAGAGGCGGGTGTCACGGTTGATCGAGCTGGATTCGATTTGGAGATGGATAGTCAGCGTAAGCGTGCTCGAGCAGCGCGTCAAGACGTTGACTCGATGAGTGTCCAGTCGAGTGTGCTTGGTGAAATTAATGTGCCTAGTGAATTTGTTGGGTACGATCAACTGCAAAGTGAATCGACAGTTGTCACTCTTTTACAAGAGGGTGTACAAGTAGACAGCGCATCCGAAGGTGACGAAGTTCAGTTCATCTTAGATTCTACGCCGTTCTATGCGGAAAGCGGAGGACAAATTGCGGACAAAGGAATTATTAGTAGCGAATCCTTCATTGCAGATATTAAAAATGTACAAAAAGCACCGAACGGTCAAAACTTGCATACTGCTATTATGCGTTCCGGTGAATTAAGTGATAATACAAAGGTCGTAGCTGAAGTAAATCAAGCAGCAAGAAAACTTACTGTCAAAAATCATACAGCAACACATCTTCTCCACAAAGCATTGAAAGAAGTACTAGGTATGCACGTTAATCAGGCAGGTTCATACGTTGGACCTGATCGTCTGCGTTTCGATTTTTCACATTTTGGCCAAGTTTCGAAAGAAGAACTTGAGAAGATTGAACTGATTGTCAATGAGAAAATTTGGGAAGACATTGCTGTTGAAATCGCCGAAAGACCAATTGACGAGGCGAAAAAACTTGGTGCAATGGCACTTTTCGGAGAGAAATACGGAAATGTTGTTCGCGTCGTTTCTGTGGGTGATTACTCATTAGAACTCTGCGGGGGTTGTCATGTTGCCTCAACTTCTGTCATTGGGTTGTTTAAAATTGTTTCCGAGAGCGGTATCGGAGCGGGTACACGTCGAATTGAAGCAGTTACTGGTCAAGAGGCTTATCGGTCATTCAAAGAAGAAGAGGAATTGCTCGTCAATGCAGCAAGCCTTTTAAAATCAAATACGAGAGATATTGTGACAAAGGTAGGTTCGTTACAATCCGACATGAAAGAACTTCAGCGTGAAAATGACTCGTTATCCGCAAAACTTGGCAATAGTCAATTGGCGGACGTCATGACATCGGCACAGCAAATTGATGATGTTACGGTAATCTCTGCACGTGTGGATGTGAAAGACAACAACGGTCTTCGTCAGATGATGGATGAATTGAAACAGAAGCTATCAAAAGGGGTAATTGTTCTTGGTGCCGCAGTAGACGGAAAAGTGATGCTTGTGTCAGGTGTGACTGAAGATTTAAAAACCGGGAACTATCATGCGGGTAAAATCGTCAATCACGTAGCGAACCAATGCGGCGGAAAAGGTGGCGGTCGCCCAGATATGGCTATGGCGGGGGCAAAAGATGTGTCAAAACTTGATGATGCCCTTCAATCCGTGTATGATTATGTCAAATCTGTTTAACTGGAGCGGTAATTCGGTTATAATAAGAAACGGAATGATATCCGATTCGTAAAACGGATGATCTGAAAGCGGGGTGTCTATTATGGAATCATACGACAAGACGATGAAATTCAACTTCCCTGAAGAGTCGATGGAGCAGGAAGTGAAACAGGTCATGCTTCATGTGCACAAGGCACTTGACGAAAAAGGGTACAATCCCATAAACCAGATTGTCGGTTATCTTCTATCGGGCGATCCTGCCTATATACCTCGTCATGAAGATGCTCGTAATCTGATTCGAAAGTTGGAACGTGACGAAATACTGGAAGAACTTGTGAAGTTTTACGTTCGTGAAAACGGGGGCAAAGCGGAGTGAGAACAATGGGATTGGATGTTGGATCCAAAACGGTTGGCATCGCGATCAGTGATGCACTTGGGTGGACAGCCCAAGGCATTGAAACAGTAAAGGTCGATGAAGGTGCTGGCCAGTTTGGCATGGATAGAATCCAACAACTAGTAAATGAGTACGAAGTCAGCGGGTTTGTAGTAGGTTTTCCAAAAAACATGAACAATACAGTTGGACCGAGAGGGAAAGCATCTCAAGACTACGCGGAACTACTGAAAGAAACATTCGGCTTTCCTGTAACACTATGGGATGAAAGGCTTACAACGATGGCCGCGGAAAGAGTGCTGATTGATGCGGATGTCAGTCGTAAAAAAAGAAAGTCTGTTATTGATAAGATGGCAGCGATCATGATACTTCAAGGGTATCTTGATTTAAAAAATAGATGAGGTGATCGTAATGGAACACGGACAAGAAACAATGACGATTGTAGATGAAAATGGCGTAGAACACGTATGTGAGGTTATTTTCACATTTGATTCAGAGGAATTTGGTAAATCATATGTACTTTATCATGTACTTGGTGAAGAGCCAGAAGATGAAGACGAAGAAATCGAAATTCATGCATCCGCATTTGTACCTTCAGAGGATAACGAAGATGGCGAATTAATGCCAATTGAAGACGATGCTGAGTGGGAAATGATCGAAGAAATGTTGAACACATTCCTTGCAGAAGAGGAAGAAAACGAAGAAGAAGAGTAAATCAGATAGGCACGGACGGGACGGTGCGGTGCAGGCCGTGCCGTTTTTTCATTGAAAACATTAGAGGTTTTCGAACGAAAGAGGTGGATTCCGCATGGATAATGGATCTAAAAAAGATGTCATGTTCGAGCGAATGCGTGAAAAGAAAAAAGAAGTGAAAATAGTTAGAAGGATTGTACTGATAATTGTACTGGTTTTATTGCTAATCGGCCTTATAGGTGGTCGCTTTGCATATAAATACATAACAGAAGGTCTTCAACCTGTCGACCCGGACTCTGAAGAAGTGATTGAAGTTGAAATTCCAATCGGATCTGGTGTCGATTTCATTGCAACTAAGCTACAAACTTCAGGAATTGTTAAGGATGCGCGTCTGTTTAAATACTACGTTAAGTTTAATAACAACACTCAGTTTCAGGCGGGTACTTATGGCTTAACTAAAGCTATGACACTAGACGAAATAATTGAAAGTCTCAAAACAGGAAAAGTATATCGAGAACCTATTTTTACAATTACGGTTCCGGAAGGTTTGACTTTGAAACAAATTGCGAAAATTGTCGATAAGCAAACTGGTATTTCTGAAAAAGAATTTATGGATTATGTAAGCGATGAAGCAACGATTGATATGTTGATAGGGAAGTATTCGAACATTCTAACAGAGGAGATTCTAGCGGAAAATATTAAATACCCGCTAGAAGGTTATTTGTTCCCAGCGACTTATCCTTTTTATGAAGAAAACCCATCTGTTGCAAAAATTGTCGATACAATGGTACAGGCGACTGCTTTGAATGTAACACCCTATCTGGATTACCTTCAAACTGAAGATAAGTCTGTACACTGGCTTTTAACATTTGCTTCCTTACTGGAAAGAGAAGCAACTGCGAAATCAGACAGGGAGATTATTGCAAGTGTGTTTTACAATCGCTTGGACGATGATATGCTCTTGCAAACGGATCCTACTGTACTTTACGCGCTTGGAGAACACAAGGACCGAGTTCTATACGTCGACTTGGAAAAAGACGATCCTTATAATACCTATGTGTACAAAGGATTGCCGCCAGGTCCGATAGCAGGAGCGGGTACATCCTCTATCGTAGCGGTCATTGAACCAGCGGAAACAGACTACATCTATTTCTTGGCTGATAAAAAAGGTGTTAACCACTTTACGGATTCCTACGACCAGCACTTGAAAAACCGAGATGAATATTTATCAGATAAATGATGGTCTTGAACAGGAGATGAGTGGAATGGATATTTATAAATCTTATATCGCGAGTTTCGCGAAGGAAAAAGAGTCTTTCATCTCTGAAATTGAACAATTCGCTGACGAAAATTATGTGCCAATTATGGATAGTGACGGTATTGACATGTTCATCAGTCTGTTGAGAATTCAAAAACCGGATCGAATCCTTGAAATCGGAAGTGCTATCGGTTATTCTGCAATTCGTATTGCAGCTGCATTACCTAAAGTGTCCATTGTTACCATCGAACGAGACAACGTACGCTTTATGCAAGCAGTTGATTATATTTCCAGGAGCGGTTATTCGGAGCGGATTGCTATTATTGAAGCAGACGCTCTCCTGACAGAAAGTACGGATATCTTCCATCAAGAATACGATGCACTTTTCATCGATGCAGCTAAAGGTCAATATAAACGATTCTTTGAAAAATATGCACCCGTAGTAGCACAAGGTGGAGTTATTTATTGCGATAATATGTTCATGCATGGTATGGTGCTGCACGACGATAAAGATATACCTAAGCGAAATCGAACGATGATACGCAACTTAAAAGAATTTACAAAATGGATTATGGGTAATCCGGAATTCGAAACGTCTTTGCTTCCTGTTGGAGACGGACTTTTGATTGCGGTAAAAAAGTAATAGAAAATTAGTCTAGGTCTATCCATATTTTCAGGATATTCTAATGTGCAAAGGGAGTTTGAAATGAAATCAAGAAAACCTGTCGTCATTGGCATTGCAGGTGGCTCGGGATCGGGAAAAACGAGCGTCACCAATTCAATTTACGAAGTCTTTAAGGAGAACTCTGTCGTCGTCATAGAGCAGGACTATTATTATAAAGATCAGTCCCATCTGCAATTTGAAGAACGGCTAGAAACAAATTATGATCATCCGTTGGCATTTGACACGGATCTATTGATCGACCATGTGAAAACACTATTGGATCGAAAATTCGTTGAGAAACCTGTGTATGATTATTCACTACATACTAGGTCAAAAGAAACCATCCTAATCGAACCAAAAGACGTTATCATTCTTGAAGGGATTTTGGTCCTTGAGGACGAGAGGCTTCGTGACTTGATGGATATAAAGCTATTTGTCGACACAGATGCAGATTTGCGTATAATAAGGCGAATTATGCGGGACATCAATGACCGAGGGCGAACGATTGAATCCGTAATTGAACAGTATTTGTCCGTGGTTCGTCCAATGCATAACCAATTCATTGAACCAACGAAGAGATATGCGGATATAATTATTCCAGAAGGCGGTCATAATGAGGTCGCAATTGATTTAATGGTTACAAAAATAAAAACAATTCTTGAATCTGGCAAGGAATTGTAATATGATGATGACAGAATTCTATATAGATTAGGACTATGTCACATATAACTCGATGGAGTGGCATAGTATTTTTATGAACAGGAATATAGGGAGTGGTGTGTTTATGGTTACAGAAAAGAAATTTCCAATGACAGTATCAGGTAAACAAAAGCTTGAAGAAGAACTTGACTTTTTAAAATCGGTTAAACGAAAAGAAGTTGTCGAGCGCATAAAAATCGCGCGCAGTCACGGCGATCTCTCAGAGAACTCTGAGTATGATTCGGCAAAAGAGGATCAGGGCTTCCTAGAAGGGAAAATTTCATCTTTGGAGTCGATGATTCGCAATGCTGTAATCATCACAGCAGACGAATTGAATACTGATGAAGTACGCCTTGGCACAACAGTTTCTTTTAAAGAACTGCCAGACGGAGACGAAGAGACTTATACGATTGTCGGTTCTGCTGAAGCAAATCCGATTGAAGGTCTTATTTCAAACGATTCGCCGATTGCAAAAGGACTTATTGGACGTTCTAAAGGCGATGAAGTTAGAATTAATACACCAGGTGGAGAAATGACAGTTACAATATTAGACATAAAATGATTTGCCGATAGCCGCCTTCTACATGAGGGCGGTTTTCGTGCTTAAGGAACATGTTTTCCGGAAAATCGTCTAATACATAATTGGAATAACTAAAAATTTAATGGGAGTTGATTTGCGTATGACTGAACGGGAGCCTGACTTTTCCAGGATTGAACGTAAAAAAGGACGCAAACGTACAAATAGGACGTTAAATATTTTGATTGCGGTTGTTGTTTTGTTAATTGGTATTACTGCCTCCACCATTTTCCTTGGCAATAATAACGAGAAGCAAGCTGATGAAAAAGACGTCACTAATACAGAAACCACTGACAATCTCTCTGAAGGTGATAATAAAGCTGAAGACAAGGACAAAACGGATGAAACAAATAAAACTGATTCATCAACTGACACAGAGTCTGAGGACTCGGAAGAATCTACTGTGAGTGATGATGTAGAAAATAGTGAAGATAGCAGCGAAGAGTCGGGGACGGTTACTTATGGTCCGTCTGACGATAAAATCATTGCTGAGACCGTTGTTAATACTGCTTGGAAACCAATCGGTACAACACAAAAGGGTGTTCATACATCAATGTATGATGGGAAATCGGTAGATTGGAATGAAAAAAAACAAGCCCTTGCATATGCAACTGGTTTATCTGAAAACGAAATGATTTTCAAAAAGATTAAGAACGGTGGAGGTCCTCAGAAGTCTATAGGAATCGTTTCTTCTAAAGATGGTTCAGAGAAATACCGTGTCTATCTCGAATGGGTAGATGAACAAGGATGGAAACCAGTGCAAATGGATAAATTAACGACATTGGATTTTGATTATTAATTTAAATTATCGTTTTTAGTGGAGGGATTATATGAAAATAGCAGTGATTGGTGCAATGGAAGAAGAAGTGGAACTATTACGTGGAGAAATTACCTCGGTGATCGAAACAACGATTGCAGGATGTGAATTCAGCGAGGGTGAAATCGGTAATCATCAGGTTGTTCTAGTGAAAAGTGGGATTGGAAAAGTAAATGCCGCAATTGCAACAACTATTTTACTAAATAAATTTAAACCGGATGTCGTACTTAACACGGGCTCAGCTGGCGGATTCCACGAGTCACTTGAAGTAGGAACCGTAGTGATTTCAAATGAAGTCCGTCACCACGATGTCGATGTGACCGCATTCGGCTATGAACTTGGACAAGTTCCGGGTCAGCCTGCTGCATACAGTGCAGACTTGAAACTAGTTGAAGTTGCTAGGGCTGCCGTTGAGGAGTTAGGGCAGCATGCACACGCAACCGGACTTATCGCGTCTGGAGACACGTTTATGAGTGATGCAGAGCATGTTAGAAAAGTGAAGGAACAGTTTCCTCTAATGATTGCCGCTGAAATGGAGGCTTCTGCTGTGGCACAAGTTTGCCATCAGTTCGATACTCCTTTTGTGGTCATTCGTGCGCTATCAGATATTGCAGGAAAAGAATCATCAGTCACTTTCGATGAGTTCCTCCCTGTTGCAGCACGTCATTCAACGGATATTGTTTTAAAAGTCCTATCGAAACTTTAGGCATTACGTGGTAAGATAGGTACATGAAAAGATTTTGTATAAGTTTCTTTCAAGGAGGGATTCAACAATGTTGATTTTAATGGCAGGCGTTTTTATCGTATCAACAATCATTGCAGTCATCATCTCCCGTGAGGTTAGCGCGGATTGATCTGTAATCGAAGAGGCGTTTCCAATGCTGGGATCACTCCCGCATGGAAACGCCTCTTCTTTATTGATGAGGAAATTCTTGTGCTATTCGGGTCGGCCAGCTCCAGGCGCAAGCCCCTCGAGTCGCTTTAGTTTTGCTGAGAAGGCAAAGGGCGCCTTATCATCAAGCCCTCAGCGCTTTTCGGGGCTGTGCTGCGCCTTCCGCTTTTCATGTTGTCTAGCTCCAGGCGCCAGCTCCTCGGAGGCTCACAGGATGTGAGTCACGCAGCCTTTGCCGCAGGAAGCGGCGTACTTAGGCTGTGATCCTTGAAAATCGGTTCGGCTATGCGGCAAAGAACGCCGCTTCGCCGACCTGTCTTATGCCTGTCGGAGGCCTACAGGATGTAGGTCATGCAGTGGGGAAGGATTGAACTGCATCCTTCCTTATTGCCGCAGGACGCGGCGATCTTTGACTGCCTTCTTTTTTTCAGGCGCCTTCCGATTTTCATTCGTTGTATTCGTGTTTGAATAACTGGTACAATTTTACGATTGCGCGTTTTTCTATTCGGGAGACGTAACTCCTTGAAATGTCGAGTTGTTCTGCGATCTCTTTTTGCGTCATTGGCTTATCATCGAGTAGACCGTACCGTCTTTGAATGATTTCAAGTTCACGGCCATCCAGTTTACCAAGGTGTCTATACAGCCTTTCTTTTCGTTCTTTCTGCTCGACTGCGTCAATCGGGGATTCATCATCCGTTTGCAGCAAATCAGCAATTTGTAATGATTGACCATCTTTATCCATGCCGATCGGATCGAAAAGTGAAACGTCTTTTTGCACTTTTTTCTGCGTTCGTAAATACATGAGTATTTCATTTTCAATACAGCGTGCGGCGTAGGTTGCCAGTTTCGTTTTTCGGTCCGGTGTGAAACTGTTCACCGCTTTCATAAGTCCAATTGTTCCGATTGAGATATAATCATCCAGCAATTCGTGTTTCGGATGAAACTTTTTTACTATGTGGGCAACGAGCCGCATGTTGCGTTCAATTAATTCGTCGCGTGCATCCTCGTCGCCTTCTGCAAGACGTTGCAGACAAGCTGCTTCTTCCTCTTTCGATAAGGGCCGCTGGAATGCCTGCCCTCGAATATAACCGATCACCGCAGGAACTTCGAGCCACAGCTGGACAATCGCCATGACAAACCCGCTCATCGGGCCACCTCCTGTGTCGTTGTATGACAGCATATGCGGTCGGGTCTTGCCGTATCACCGTTTTTTTAGTCGGACAGGCGATAATGTATGTCCTGATTTAACTTCCGATCTCGTGTCCAGATTCTATCGGAGATTCACGCAGATTTTAAGTAGACCGTTTTCGTTTTTCTTATCAATGTATGCCTTACGCGTTGTTATGTTATAATCGTTTCAGATAAAGTACCAAATCGGAGTGGATATCGTGTACAAGTATTTTTTGCCAGATGAATTTGTTAAAGACATTTTTCAGATTCTGCCCGAAGCACTGAAGGCTAGAGGAATCAAAGGGATCATAACGGACCTGGATAATACGCTTGTTGCGTGGGACAGACCGGATGCAACACCCGAAATTATTTTGTGGATGAAAACGATGCAAGAAACCGGAATAAATGTGACAATTGTCTCGAATAATAATGAAATGCGTGTAAAAGCTTTTTGTGAACCCTTAGGCATTGCATTCATAAATGATGCACGAAAACCGATTCGAAAACCATTTCAGAAAGCTCTTTCCACTATGAAACTCAGGAAAGAAGAAGTGGTCGTCATTGGTGACCAGTTGTTGACAGATATACTTGGCGGCAATAGAAGTGGTTTGCATACGATACTTGTAGTCCCGGTTGCATCATCAGACGCAGCTATCACGAAGTTCAACAGGAAGATTGAAAGAAAGATCATGGCCGGGCTGAAACGCCGTGGCTTGATTAAGTGGGAGGAATAAGCTTGGAAGAAATTAAATGTATCGGTTGTGGAATTACAATCCAAACGGAAGACCCGAAATTGGAAGGCTTTACACCACCAGCTTCTTTAGAAAAAGAAGACGTTATCTGTAAGCGTTGTTTCAGGCTGCGCAATTATAATGAATTGCAACCTGTATCTTTATCAGGGGATGATTTCCTAGCCATTTTAAATGGCATTGGACAAAAAAATGGATTAGTCGTAAAAATCGTTGACATATTCGATTTCAATGGCAGTTGGATTAATGGATTGCACCGCTTCGTAGGTGACAAAGATATTTTATTAATCGGTAATAAAGCTGACATCTTACCGAAATCAATAAATCCGAACCGACTTATCAATTGGATGAAAGCTGAAGCGTCAAAGCTTGGGCTAAAACCTGTTGACGTATTGCTTGTCTCGGCTCATAAAGGACAAGGGATGGAAGAAGCACTCGAGGCAATTGATAAATATCGTCGTGGTAAGGATGTCTACGTTGTCGGCTGTACAAACGTTGGAAAATCAACGTTTATCAATCGAATCATCAAAGGTGCTACTGGTATTGGGGAAGTTATTACGACATCCCATTTCCCAGGAACTACTTTAGACCTTGTAGAAATCCCGTTTGAAGATGGTAAAGCAATCTACGATACACCCGGTATCATAAATAACCATCAGATTGCGCATCACTTGGATGCAAATGATTTGAAAGCAATTACACCTAAAAAAGAACTAAAACCGAAAGTATTTCAGCTTAACGCCGAACAGACATTGTACATAGGTGGTCTGTCTCGATTCGACTTTATTTCCGGTGCTCGCTCTTCGTTCACAATTCATGTTTCAAATGAATTAACAATTCACCGGACGAAGCTATCAAATGCAGATGCTTTGTACAAAGAGCACCTCGGCGGGATGCTATCACCGCCATCCGGGGAATCACTTGAGACGCTGCCGCCATTTGTCCGTCATGAATTCTCGATTAAAAAAGCGAAAACGGATATTGTTATTTCTGGCCTAGGCTGGATTACAATACAACATCCAGATGTTGTGGTCGCTGTTCATGCGCCGCGTGGGGTAGATGTCGTGCTACGCCCTTCATTAATCTAAGGAGGAGCTTGCTGTGAAAAAGTGGTATGCAGTTATTGGAGATCCAATCGCTCAATCAATGTCACCGAATATGCATGAAACATGGTTTAATGATCAAGGTATTAATGCAACCTATATTCCTATCCACGTGACTACAGAAAGACTTCGTGAAGCGGTGGAGGGTTTGAAAAACTTAGGGTGCTCGGGTTGGAACGTTACAGTTCCCCATAAAAGCGCTATTATTCCATTCCTAAATCAGTTGGATTCATCCGCCGAGCAGATGAATGCAGTGAATACAGTTCACGTTCTTGGAGATGGCACTCTAGTGGGCTCCAATACGGACGGTAAGGGATTTGTCCGTTCGTTGGAAGAAGCTTATGGCATGCAGTGCAAGGACAAAAAAGTTCTCGTAATTGGAGCGGGTGGCGCTGCACGCGGTATCGCCTTTGCCCTAGACTCTGCGGGATACGGTCCTATCTTTTTTGTGAATCGAACGCTTGAAAAGGCCGAGAAATTAGCAACAGAACTTTCCGATTCGACTGTATTATCGTTTGAAGAGGCAGAATTGTCTCTTTCCGAATTCGGTTTGATTATACAAACAACTTCCGTGGGGATGAACTTTGCTCAAAAAGGTATGCCTCTAAGTATGGACAATGTTTCTGAAGGAACTGTTGTTGCAGATATTATATACAACCCACTTGAAACGGATTTTCTTTTAGAAGCCCGTAAAAGAGGAGCACATACGCTAAATGGGGTAGGTATGTTTGTCCATCAAGGAGCGCTCGCGTTTGAGACTTGGACAGAAATACGACCCGATACAGGATTAATGATTGAAAAAATAACGACAACTCTTGGAGGATAATCATGTTAACTAACAAACAAAAAAGCTTTCTTCGCAGCGAATCGAATCGTTTACAACCACATGTCCATATTGGCAAAAGTGGTTTGACAGCATCGGTTATTACACAAATTGAAGAAGCGCTTGAAGCAAAAGAATTAATCAAAGTAACGATTTTACAAAACTGCGAACAAGACAAAAAAGAAATAGCTGCAAAACTTGAAGAACAAGCAGGAATTGAAGTTGTTCAAGAAATCGGAAAAATTATCGTTTTATATAAAGAATCTGTAGAGAAAAAACGGATCGAACTTCCATAAGGAGGTAAGAGACAAATGAAAAAGGTTGGCGTACTTGGCGGCACATTCAATCCGCCTCACATCGGCCATCTAATCGTTGCAAATGAAGTGAAACATGCACTGGGGCTAGATGAAGTTCGGCTAATGCCAACAGCAATTCCACCTCATAAAAAGGCTCCAGGTGATGCAACTGCTGACCAACGATTACGAATGGTGAACCTTGCAGTAAAGGATTTACAAGGATTAACCGCATCTGCTTTTGAAGTGGACCGGGGCGGAATTTCCTATACGTTTGATACCATGGAACAATTGACAAAAAAAGAACCGAATGTTGAGTTTTATTTTATCATTGGCGGGGATAATATTGATATATTGTCGAAATGGTACCGGATTGAAGAATTCGTCACGATTGTCAATTTAGTGGGTATTGGTCGACCAGGTTCTATCGGGGAAACTGATTTTCCAATCATCATGGTGGATACTCCACAAATTGAATTATCTTCAACTTTGATAAGGCAGCGCTTCACCGTAAACGGGACCGTACAATTTCTAATTCCACCTATAGTTGAATTGTTTATTCGAGAGGAGGGATTGTATGGAAGTTGCCCAGCTGAAGAAAGAAATCTCTAACCGTATGCCGAAAGAACGTTTTGAACATGTACTACGCGTAACAGAGACAGCGAAAAGACTGGCTGAAAAATATCAAATTTCAGTGCAAAAAGCGGAGCAGGCAGCACTATTTCATGACATCGCCAAATTCATGGACAAATCGGCTCTTCTGGGCAAACTTGAAATGGACAACGGGGATCCTCGGCTGTATTCATTTCATCATGAATTGTGGCATGCTCCAGTCGGTGCAATCATAGCCCGGGATGAATTTGGAATTACAGACCTGGACATTTTGAACGCAATTCGTTATCATACAACCGGTCGGGCAAATATGTCCCTGCTTGAGAAACTCATCTATATTTCAGATATGATTGAACCTGGACGCAGTTTTTCTGGGGTAGACGATTTAAGAGATATGGCTGAAAAGGATCTTGATCTAACAATGGAGGCTTGCATCTATCAGTCGGTGCAATTTCTAGTGAATAAAAGAGTTCCCGTTTATCCGGACTCGTTAGACTGTTACAATGAGTTAATAAGAAGGGAACAGTGAAGTTATGACTACATTATTAGAAACAGCTTATAGAGCGATTGACGATAAAAAAGGTGAAGACATCGTAGTACTGAATATGGAAGGGGTATCGCTAATCGCGGACCAATTCATTATCTGTCACGCGAATTCAGGGCGCCAAGTACAAGCAATTGCGAAAGAAGTTGCTGACAAAGCTGCTGAAGCAGGATTCGCATCTAGAAGAATTGAAGGTATGGATATGGCAAGATGGGTTCTCGTCGATCTTGGCGATGTAGTTGTCCATGTATTCCATAAAGATGAACGAGGCTATTACAACCTTGAAAAGCTGTGGGGAGACGCTCCTACGCTCGATATGGCTACAGAAAAATGAACCGTTCTTATTCCGAATTCGCTTCTGTCTACGATGAACTGATGACCGAAATACCTTATGACGCCTACATCGAGTTAATCGATGTAGCGGCAGGGGGAATTGCCGGCAAACGTGTATTGGATATCGGATGTGGAACAGGTCTTTTATCTGTGAAGCTTGCAAAGCAAGGAGCACAAGTGACTGGAATCGATCTTTCCGCTGACATGTTAAATGTAGCGGAAGAACGAGCTCGGTCTCTTTCTTTATCTCTGCAATTTTTCGAACAGCCAATGCAACAACTAAAAGGTTTTACAGATTTTGATATTGCCGTTATCGCAATTGATTCGTTAAATTATTTGCAAAACCGTGAAGATGTGGTATCTACATTCAAGCATATCCATTCGGCTCTTGCAGTTGGCGGAAAACTAATTTTTGATGTGCATTCCACCTTTAAAACAGACGTAATTTTTATGGAAGGCCCATTTACATTTGATAATGGTCGAATTGCATACATATGGGAAGCAGAAGAAGGGGAAGACATCCACTCCGTTTATTCGGAACTGGCCTTCTTCGTCAAGGGTGATAATGAATTATTTAGACGTTTCGATGAGGTCCATATGCAACGTACATTTCCGGTTGCTGAATACGCAAATATGTTGATGGACACGGGCTTTCAAATAGAGCGGATTTTTGCTGATTGGGAAGATGAGGCTCCGCATGAAGAAAGTGAACGAATATTTTTCCAAGTGCGAAAATAACCCTTTTCAAATGGAGTTCTTTCAACTATAGTTGAAGGAACTCCATTTGGATGCCGCCGAGGAAAGGGTGAACGTTCTGTTTCTTTCGTTTGTATCCGGTAAATGGCGTAAGATTATCACCCCCATCGCAGCAATCGCTGTACTAGCCGCTTTTCTGTTCTATCCCAAAGGACAGGCTGACAACACTGAGTTTGTCATGAGCGATCAAAACCCATACCCTGAATTGACTAAAGAACATAATGAAAAAGTAGAAGTAGAGGAAACGACTATTCCAATCACTCCTGTTGTCGTCGTTGTCGACGTAAAAGGGGCAGTCCAGAACCCGGGTGTTTACGCAATGCAAGATGGTGATCGTCTGATTGACGCTATCAATGCGGCAGGTGGTTATTTGCCAAAAGCCGATTCCCGCATGTTAAATCATGCCATGAAACTAGCGGACGAGTATGTTATCTATGTACCGATTGAAGGAGAAGACCTAATTGAGATGCCCGTTGTAGCAACTAACGAGATAAGTGCTCAACAAAGTGACGGGAAAATCAATATTAATACAGCAGACGAAAAAGAATTGATGACTATCCCTGGAATAGGTCCGTCGAAAGCTGCAGCAATTATCCAGTACCGAACGGATAATGGACTTTTTCAATCTCCTGAAGCATTAATGGATATATCTGGAATTGGTCAGAAAACATTTGAAAAACTAGAATCACAAATTACAGTGAATTGATCGGGAGGTCATTTCTTCTTGACTGTACCGAACGAAAAAAGTATTGGAGGCATTCAAATGGAGCGAATAACATGGGACCAGTTCTTCATGGCCCAGTGCCATCTATTAGCGTTACGGAGTACTTGTACCAGACTTTCTGTCGGTGCATCAATTGTTAGGGATAACCGCATCATAGCAGGCGGCTATAACGGTTCCATTTCGGGTGGCGATCATTGTATCGACCACGGTTGCTATGTAGTTGGCAATCACTGTGTAAGAACAATCCATGCGGAAATGAACGCGTTATTGCAATGTTCGAAGTACGGTATACCTGTTGCCGGTTCAACGCTGTATGTTACTCACTTTCCGTGTCTGCAGTGTTCCAAAGCAATTATACAGGCAGGTATCAAACAAGTAGTTTATGCAACTGACTATAAAAATGACGAATATGCATTAAAGTTGTTTGAACAATCAGGAGTTACTGTTGAGCATGTTTCATTCGATGAAAAGAAAGTCGACTTTTCCAGCGATAATAAATTAGATCTTTTTAACGAAATACTTCAGAAGATGCAATTGCTTGGAATTGAAAATGAGGAACTTACCCCTTACAGGCAAAGGGTTGATGACTTATTCGGCAAATGATTTCCCGTGTTCGTTTTATGTATATAGCCATTCCGGTAGCCGTATCAGTTTTTGCTGCATACGGTCCGGCTTATCTGTTACTTTGTAATCTTTTTCTACTTCCTATCTTCTTGAGCAGAAAAGAAGATTTCCTCACTCCTATCCTCGCGGTTGCGGCCGCTATCTCTTCTTTTTTTTACATCTCAGCAACAATCCCTATCATTCAAGAAACCGGTGATGCAACCCTTTCCTTCAATTGGACCGAGAATGTAAAAGTTGACGGTGCTAAAATAAAAGGTTTTGCCAAGACTTCTTCAGGGGCAACGATTTACGCCATCTATTCGATTGAAAGTGAACAGGAAAAAAACCAATTCCTTAAAATGAATATTCCATCAGTGACATTTACGATGTCGGGTTCATATCGCGAACCTGATATTCCATCGCATGACTATTCTTTTAATATGTTGAAATATATGAAAATGTATGGTGCATCAGCAATATTTGAATCAGAGACAATGATTCAAGCAGTCAAGAAGTCGGATTTCAGGACCAGTCTATCCAATCATAGATGGAAAGTGAAAAATCATATCGAGGCTACATTTCCGAAAACACTCATAGTAGAGGCAGAGGCGTTGTTGATTGGAGATCGCAGTGGGATGGATGAAGACCTAGCTGCAAATTATAGGACACTTGGTATTACTCATTTATTTGCAATTTCAGGGCTTCATGTAGGGTTATTGACGTTTATGCTACGGGAATTATTAATCAGGGCATCGGTAAGAAGAGAAACGATAGACACACTGATAATGGTCTTGCTGCCTCTTTACGCAGTTATGGCGGGTGGGGCACCTTCTGTGTGGCGGGCAGTATCAGTGACCATTATCGTCCTACTGGCTTCTTCAGGGAGGGTAAGGATGAGGCTTGATGATGCTCTTGCGATAAGTGCAGTTTGTTTTCTTATATATCAACCATTCGTTCTGTTCCAGCCGGGTTTTCAACTGTCCTATTTAGCGGCTTGTTCACTTGTCTATTCTTCGGGTATCCTATCTAAAGCAAAGACTGCTTTAGGTGTATCATTCCTCGTCACTTCAATTAGTCAACTGTCATTGTATCCCGTACTGCTTATACACTTTTATGAGCTATCTATTTCATCATTCGTCGTCAATCTTGCATACGTTCCCTTGTATTCAATCATTATTTTACCGGCAAATATTATTCTTCTCTTCATGACATTTCTCTTGCCAAAAGTAGCTGATGTGTTATTCATGTTATATGTGCCTTTCAGAGAAACAGTAGGCGTGATAACAAGTTGGATTGCATCCTTACCGTATCAATTATGGACACCTGGAAAACCAAATGAATTATGTGCCTTTATAGCTTTTGTGGGCGTGTTATTGTTTTTTATCCGTTGTGAAGAGGGTTCAAAGGCTATTCGCTCTTTGCCTTTGGTAATCGTACCTGCATTATTCATCCATGTTGTTCCATATATGGATGGTTCTTTGAAAGTAACCTTTTTGGATGTGGGTCAAGGGGATAGTATCGTTATCGAAATGCCTTATCGGAGGGCCGTGTATGTTATTGATGCAGGTGGAACTATCACATTTGGAGAACCAAATTGGAAAATACCTGTAAAAAAATTTGAAGTTGGTAGAAAAATCGTCGTCCCTTTTTTGAAAGGGAGCGGTATTACAACGATTAATAAAATGATAATTACTCATGCCGATTCAGATCATGTGGAAGGGGCGGATGAAGTTTTAAAAGAGGTAAGCGTTAAGGAAATTCATATTTCACCAGGAAGTGAAATGGAAATAGCTATGAAAGATGTAAAGTGGATTGCAAAAGAGAAGAGGATTCCAATTCTATCAATGAAGGAAGGCGTTTCGTGGAATGAAGGACAATCATCATTTCATTATATAGCACCAAAAGAGGGAAAGTATGAGGGGAATTCAAGTTCACTTGTATTATTCCTAAAGACAGCTGGACTTTCTTTTTTATTTACAGGAGATCTGGAACTAGAGGGGGAAAAACAAATTCTTCGCAAGTACGGTAATTCCAATTTTGGAACTATCATTTTGAAAGCGGGTCACCACGGCAGCAAGACATCAAGTTCGGAACCGTTTGTCCATGCGCTGCAACCTGAGTTAACGATTTTTTCTGCAGGTAGGAACAGTAGATATGGACACCCCCATCCAGAAGTCGTTGAGACATTTAGAAAACATGGGTTGCGGACGATGTCAACAGCTGAATCTGGGTCTATTACTGTCATTCAAAAAAAAGACCGTTTTGAAATCACAGATATGACAGAATGAAAAAGGACACTGCATCCTGGATAGGATGTGGTGTCCTTTTTCATACAAACCTATTAACTAGCGATGAAGTCGATTATTGTAGCAACAACAAAAATTGCTGAAAATGCTACGAAAGCGACTATGAAGCCGATTCCTGAATCGATTAGATCATTACGTTTGGACTGTACATCATGCTCAAACTCATTCATTGCTACACCTCCTGATTCCATTATAGTATAGATGATTTCATGGTTAAAATCCATAGCTATCAACTTTTTATATGTGAATGAGTGTATATGACACAATTTGTTCACCAATGATTTGCTATACTGTATAATTGTAAAGCATTTAAAGGGAAGAGGTGAATAATGTGGCGACTGCAATTTGGAAGAAAATAGCCGCAGGAGAAATCGAACCTGTCTATCTATTGACCGGGCTCGAACAGCATTTATTCGACTCAACAATTAGCCGACTAAAAAAAGCATTACCTGATATTGATGAAGGCTCCGTCATACGTTTTGATTTAGACGAGACACCAGTTGAAGTGGTTATCGAGGAAGCTGATACACTGCCATTCCTGGAAGATCGCAAGTTAATCATTGCAGGTAATGCCTCTTTTCTAAAAGCGCAAGATAAAACACGGGAAAAAGTGACGCATAATTTAACGCTGCTGGAGACGTGGCTTGCAAACCCTTCTCCGACAGCGACAGTTGTATTTATAGCACCGTATGAAAAACTTGACGCTAGAAAAAGAATTACGAAAATAATGAAAGAACATGCCACTGTTATCGAATCAAAAAGACTGCAGGGAAAAGATCTTTTTACCTGGATTCAACAGGAGGTAAGTACAAATGGTTCCAGAATCAGCCCGGACGACTCAGAATTCCTTGTGAAAATGGCAGGGGATGACTTGTTGACCTTGTCATCCGAAATCATTAAAATGACTACATATTTGAACGGGGAAGGTGCTATCACAGCAGATGTGATTGAGTCACTTGTACCGCGAACGCCAGAAATAGATGTCTTCCGTTTAACAGATGCTTACGTCACTGGAAAAGTATCGAATACTGTTGCAATCTATCGTGATTTACTACGCAATGGTGAGGAACCAATTATGTTGACATCTCTTATTGCTAGTCAAGTAAGGCTCATGGTACATGTTGGCTTGCTACAAAAAAAGGGCTATCAGCAGCATCAAATTGCAAAAACGTTAAGTGTTCATCCATACAGGGTAAAACTAATGATGGAAAACAGGGGGCTGCCAAGTTCGGAACGATTGCTCGTCATTTTGAATAAACTTGCAGGTATCGACTACAAACTGAAAACCTCAAGTGGAAAAAGGGAACGGATATTGGAATTGTTCTTTATGGAACCTCTAAGGAAATGACGTAAGAATAGTGCAGGTGTCTGTGGAGTGGTAGGAAGTCTAAGGGAGCCGCGTCGCATGCCCGAGCAGAATGCAGTTCAATCCTTCCTAACAGGACTGTTTTCTGAACTATGCTTATGCATAGTATCCAATTTGGAAGATATATAATGCAAAAAAAAAGGTCGTCCAAAAATCGGGCGGCCTTTTTTAGTATGAAAATTAAAGTGCTTTTTTAGTAAGACGTGCTTTTTGACGTGATGCAGTATTTTTATGGATAAGGCCTTTACGTGCAGCTGTATCCATTTTTTTGATTGCATCTCTTAGTAAGCCAGTAGCGTTTTCGTCTTTAGCGTCAAGAGCTGTTTCAGCTTTACGTACAGCTGTACGCATTGCGTGTTTTACATTCGAGTTTTGCTCGTTTGCAGCATTGCTTTGTTTTACGCGTTTGATTGCAGATTTAATGTTTGGCATTTCATTCACCTCCAGTTTCAGGTAAGGCAAGAGTGTTTCCACGAAGTTTCGGATATCTCTTTCACAACAAGCATTATTTTATCAAATTTAGCGCGAGATTGCAAGAACAAAAGTGCTGTGTACTTGTTCAGCCATGATAAGTACGGAAATGCTTTTAGCCTAGGTGTTCTTTGCTTTTGCCTTATGGACTGAAGCGACTCGAGGGATTAGGTAGAAGAGTTTAGCCTAGACAAGTTTACAAGTCGCTCGCAAAAAGTCGAGCCACCAGGTAAATGTAAATAATATGAGAATAAAGAATACTTTCATGGAACATCGCACAAACTTGAAAGTGAGGTGATTATATGGAGAAGTTCGATTTTTATAGAACGGATCTTGTGGATGAAAGTGAGGAAATGGTTCGCCACCGAACAGCAAGTGAAAAAAACCGGTTGAAGGAATCGGAGGGTGTACTATTCGGTGAATCAAGATTAGGACGGGTCATCTTGACATCTGTAACCGTTGATGCACAAGGAGAAAAAAAGATTGGAAAGAAAAAAGGAACATATATTACACTGACAGTTCCGGCACTTACAGCTGATGATCAGGAAGGACTTGCTGACATGTCCAGGGTGCTGATTCAAAAACTGGATGAAATGCTTGCGGATGTAGTGTCGCTTAAAACAGGAAAGATACTCTTAATAGGACTAGGTAATCGCGATATCACACCTGATGCGGTCGGGCCACTGACAATGGATCGGCTACGGGGAATTGTACCTGACTATTATTCTGATGAAGGCAGTGAGGTATTTGTATATGCGCCCGGAGTGACAATTCAAACGGGTCTGGAAACAGCAGACTTTGTAAAAGCCGTCACCAATGAAATAAAACCCGACTTACTAATTGTAATAGATGCACTTGCTGCAAGGGATAGCTCGAGATTGTGCCGTACGATTCAATTGACGGATACGGGTATACATCCGGGTTCAGGGGTTGGTAATAGTCGAAAAGAAATATCACAGGATATGCTAGGTATTCCCGTCATAGCTATTGGCATCCCAACAGTAGTTGATGGTCCAGTTCTAATAGCGGATGCTATAAATACAATGTTTGGTTATATTGCATCCAAAATCGAAGAAAAAAACAGTCCATCATCACGCCTTTCTGTATCACCGTGGTTGCATAGTGAAAATAAGGATGCTGACAGGGCAAATTTACTTCCGATTTTCGGTGATTGGGCAACATGGCCACATGAAGATCGTATTCAGTTATTTGAAGAAGTGTTGACGAATCATGAGCTTCGTACGTTCGTTTCGCCTAAGGAAATTGACGCTTGGGTTTCTTTATATGCAGAAACTCTTGCAGATTCATTATCGACCTGGATTGCCAATATAAAAAACAGTCATTGACCTCTGTTCCAAAGCATATAGTTGGAACACGGAGGGATGCCATTTGAAAAAGACACTGCAAATATGGGGCACACTTATTTTATTTCTCTTTCTGTTCCCTGTGTTTATCACAACACTGCCTGAGGGACAGACAGTGAAATCTTCCAACCTCGTGAAAGAATCTCCATACATGGTATACGCCGCAAATATTATGGAAGAGGAAACGATTCAAGTGACGGAAGAAAAAGCAAAAGCGCTGCTGTATTTTACACATTCGCACGAGGCGTATAAGCCTGTTACACATGCGAAAAATGGTAAAATTGCCGTCTCACATCAAACGGAGAATATTACAAAGTTTGGAGAGAAACTTCAAACGCAATTACTGTTTAATGGTATTGATACGGATATGTTAGCTGTTGAAGTGCCTCATAGCGGTGCCTATAAAAAAATTAGACCACACGTGAAAAAACAATTACAAGAAAAAAAGTATGATTTGATAATTGACCTCCATAGGGATTCCGTTGGTCCAGAGAAAACTACAATTTCTCATAATGACCAAAAATACGCAAAAGTAGCGTTTGTTATAGGAATGGAACACCCGAACTATAAACAGAATCGTGCAAATGCAGTTCTACTAAAAAACGAAATGGAACTTCTTGTTCCTGGAATTACCCGTAACTTAGTAATGAAACACGGAGCAGGCGTAGATGGGAAATACAATCAGGATCTCGATTCATTTCTCCTCGTTGTTGAACTTGGAGGAATCGGGAACGCTGAAGATGAATTAAACAGGACAATTGCGGTACTAGGGAAGGCGGCAGCAACAGTCATTGCAAATTCAGAGCATATTGAATAATGAAGTATGCGCTGTTCTACGCTTTAATTCATAGAAGTAAAATTGAATTGAAACCTTGTGGTATCAATGGTTTTGTGGGATGTTTTTTTATTCTGATGCCGTGACAGAATTTGGATGTGAGTACCAGCATATGTGACCAATCAGTTACTCATGTCCTGATTGGTTTTTTGCTTCCTCATAAGATAACCAAATTTCGAGGATGCTTCACGTTTCCGTTCTTTAGTGACATGCAAATATATACCCGTCGTTGTCCTATCGCTTTAGTGACCGAGTCTAGCCATGATTTCAGGTAAACACACCGGCCACCTCAAGTAGGGAAGTATGGGTGTGTCTTAGGCTATGTGGAGATAATCGTTTGTTTATCCCACTTTGATTTAGAGTAGTCTTCGTTCGGTAGGTTACCTGTCAAGGTCAACTGCCGAGATCAGATACTAAGGATAATGAAATTGTAGGATATTATATAGTGTGGAATCAGTAACAGATAGTGTAATGGAAAAACTAATCTTTATTCTGCGGAAATAACTTATCAGAAAAGGTCTTTCATCAGTTTATTGAACTGATGAAAGACCTTTTCTGATAAATTGTTACTTGGGTTCACTAGTATTTGTTAGTAAATCTATTATTAAATAATCAATTCACCTTTTACTTTAGTACTAGATTCAGTACTAAGGAATAAATTCCTGATTATTCGACTTTTACGAAAACTTAACATTTAACGAACAAATTTTTAACAATACTCCATTAATGTTACAGGCGTACGTTCCGACTAATCTCGGACCGGAAAAATAATAGAATGGAGTGTTGGAAGCATGGTATCTGTAATGAAGGAAAACAAATCATTGCCTCGTTTTTTTTCAGTTGTCCTCGTATTATTAATGGTACTTTCAAACTTAAGTCCATTTGTAGGAACAGCCGCAGCAGAAGAAGCTGAAGCACAGTCAAACCAGCTTTTACTAGAAAGAGCAAGCGCCTGGAAATATCTTGATGATGGAACGGATCAAGGTACGGCATGGAAGGAAAAGGATTTAGATGATGGCGAATGGAAAAGCGGAGTTGCACCATTAGGCTATCCCGCAAGTGAGGATCACGGTACATTTGGTAATATTGCTACAATTATTGAATATGGTAGCGATTCAGGTAACAAGCATGCAACATCCTATTTCAGAACGACATTTGAAGTGGAAGATTTATCTGAAATCAGTACTTCAGGTTTAATCACAGCAGGTATAGATGATGGTGCTATTATTTATCTAAATGGAAATGAGATTGCCAGATTTAATCTTCCTGAAGATCAAGAGATTAAATTTGACGATTACGTTCAGGATTTTGGATTTAACGATGCAGATGAAAACAACGATAAAACATTTAATATAACTGCAGATCAAATGTCCTACATCGTAGAGGGTACGAATGTACTTGCTGTTGAAGTACATCAGGACAGACCATCTAGCTCGGATGTATTTTTCGACATGGAATTTAAATCAATCTATGTGGACCCAGCTGTCTATGATGCATCTTATATTTCTTTTGCTCCAGGGGCAGATGAAACAGCACGCAATTTCTCTTGGTATTCTCCAAAAACGGATGTACCGGGTGTGATTGAATATGCGAAGGTAGTAGATGGCAATCTCGAAAACACAAAATTAGTAGAAGCGACTCTAGCAGAAGCATCTTCAGGATACCAAGCGAATGAAGAAACGATTACAGATATTGAAGGTTCATCAGAATACGTCTATCGTTTAGGCGATGGCAATGGAAAATGGTCAGAAACGTATAGCTTTAATACTCAGGAAACAGATTCATATAATTTCCTATTCACTGGGGACCCACAAATAGGTTCATCAGGTAATATTCCTAGTGACACAGCTGGATGGGTAAACACGTTAAATAAAGCAATTGAAAAATTTCCGAATACGAGCTTTATACAATCAGCAGGGGATCAAGTAAATAAAGCAGACTCTGAAGAAGAGTACACAGGATATTTTGCACCAGAAGAACTGAAACAATATCCTACTGCAACAACAATTGGTAACCATGATACCTCTAAAACCTATGAATATCATTTTAATACGCCTAATCAAAATCCAGAACTAGGCAATTCAAATAGTGCTGGTGGAGATTATTATTTCACAAATGGCGATACGCTTATCATGAACTTGAATTCAAATAACAAAAACGCAACAGAACATGCTCAATTTATGAAAGAAACAGTTGCGGCAAATCCAGATGTAAAATGGAAGATTGTTGTATTTCATCATTCCATGTATAGTGCAGCAAACCATTCTCTATCATCAAGCATTATTAAATTTAGAGAAGACCTTGTACCAACGATTGATGAATTAGATATAGACGCCGTATTATCGGGACATGATCATTCTTACGTAAGAACCTATCAAATGAAGAATCTTCAACCGCTTAAAAGTCAAATGATTGACGAAGATGAAAGTGTCATTAATCCTGACGGTACTTTATTTTTAACTGCAAACTCTTCAAGTGGTAGTAAATATTATACTTTAAAAGACCCTGAATTTTATTCAGCTGAAAGAGCGCAATTAAGAACGCCTACATTTACGAATATCGAAGTAACTCCAACTAGTTTAGAATTTACGACTTATCGCGTAGATACAATGGAAGTAACAGATACGTATAAAATTGTAAAAGATCCTTCAATTGAAATTGTACTTCCGGCACTTGAGTCCGTTTCTCTTGAAGCATCGGGTAATGTAGTTCCAACAAAACCATCCACATTCTATCCAGAAGTTTCACTCAACGTAACAGGTGAAAATGTTAATGGTGGCGTGTACGATGTTACTCACGATGATATTACGTATAAAACAAATCCAGAAGGTCAACTTTCTATTTCTCAAGATGGAAAAGTAACCGTTGAAGCAGATGTTAAGCCTGGTGAGGTGCAGGTGTGGGCAGAAGTAGAAAATGAAGGGAAAACATTTACAACAAAGAAGCTAACTCTTGAAATCGTTGAGCATGCAGAACAAACTATTTTTGAAAAATGGAGTACCTGGAAATATCTTGATGATGGATCGAATCAAGGCACAGCATGGAGAGCGCCAGATTTCGATGATAGTAACTGGAAGGGTGGATTAGCACCACTTGGATACTCAGCATCAGAAAATCGTCCAATGTTCGGTAGTGTGAATACAGTGATTGGCTATGGTCCAGACTCAAGTAATAAAATTCCAACTTACTATTTCAGAACAACATTTGAAGTAGAGGATTTATCTAAGATTGGTGATATGGCTAACATTAATTTCGGAATTGACGATAGTGTTATTCTTTACTTGAATGGTCAAGAAATTGGCAGACATAACTTACCTGAAGGCGAAATTGGTTATGACAAATATTTATCAGATTTAAGAGGATCAAATGTTGCGGATGAAAGTAGATATGAAACATTTACATTAGATGCAGAAGATTTAGCTCACCTAGTTGAGGGTACAAACGTTTTAGCTGCAGAAGTTCACCAGGACCGTCCGACAAGTTCCGACATTTACTGGGATATGGAATTCGTTACTACGGTAAATAACGAAACGGAAGAAGAAGCAGATGAAGAAACGATTACTCCTGAAAAAGTATATGATTATCAGGATTACTTTACTGGAAAACTAATGATCCATGATCCAAGTGTATCAGTTTCACTCGATGCAGCATCAAACATTAAAAATGGTGTTGTGTTCACAGGTGAATATGCAGAATTCCATGGGGAAGGGTTTGAAAATACAACAGTAGAAATTAAGCCGAAAAAAGACGCTGCTACAATCATCGACTTTAAAGGTACGAAAGTTAAAGAAGTGATTATTGAAGGAAGCAATGTTGAAATTCGGGGCGACGAGAATGTACAAGTAACTACTTATGGTAAAAAAAACAAGAATAAATAATCATGAAAAATGCAGTTCCAATACCAGGAACTGCATTTTTTTCGAGGTAAATTATACCTTTACAATCTAGACATACCTGTATGCTTGCCTCAAAATAAATATTTAACCTTTTTTTTAGTTCTCACTATTCTCTGTAAAGTGTTATCGATTTAAAATCATGCCTCCGTAGGATTAATCTCCCATGAATGCTTCCTGTAAGGGAGCGACGCACCGTGGTCGCTGGAGTCAGACTAACGGGTGTGTTTCTGAAAGAAGGAATAGAAATATTAGAAACGAAAATTAGATGGGAAATACAATCAGGATCTCGATTCTTCTCTCCTCGTTGTTGAACTTGGAGGAATCGGGAATTTTGAGGATGAACTAAACAGGACAATTGCGGTAATAAGGAAGGCTGCAGCAACAGTCAGTGCAAATTCAAAGCATGTCGAATATTAAAGTATGCACTGTTCATTTTGAAAACAAAAGAGTTACACAAGTTGTTATCATGTGTAACCCTAAAATTATTAATCTATAACATCGAACCATAATGGTGATTTATCTTCAGAATCTTCATTGTAATCGACAGTGATTTCCTGGCCACCATCAATATCAGAAATTGCATAGAAGTCGATAGACAGATTGTCTATATTATTAGTAAACATTGCGTTTGGAGTATAAGAGTGGTTATAAAGCGATCCATATCCAAGAGCAATTGCTGTATGTTCGTAATTGTCACCCCAAGAGAAGCAGTAATCATCCAGTACTGTCTTCTTTAGATACTTCCAGTCATCTTTACTTGATGTTAAAACAGGTGATACCTCAATGAGTTCACCAGTTTTAATATCGCGTGTAGCAAATACCCCTCTACCGTACTTTTCAGTATCTTTTATACATATTGGTAACACCAAACTATCTCCTTTCTGCGGTTTTCGATCAATATATTTATCGAATAAAGGACGATAAAGAGAGTGCTCGTTTATTTGAAATTCACTAGTTGTTTTTTCAAATAGCTGTTGCGATCACGAATGAATTGATAGATGAAATCGGGTTCGCTGTTGAATATATCTATAGCCTTCTTTTTGTAAGGGTCAAGAAGGATGTGTGGTCGTAAGGCCTCATGTAGTGCAACTGTTTTACTTTCCATATAGTCAACTGTAAATTTAGTATCCAAAACTTCTTCCAAGATATTTCTATAAAGTTTACGAAATGCTGGGACGCGCATAAGAAGGTAGAGGAGATGATTGTTCTTCTTACCTTCAATTGGAACGTAATTGGCCGACATGATTCCTCCGTTGATTCTTCTACCCCAAGTTGCATCATAGTCCCAAGGAATGATTTCAAACAAACCTGTCTCACTATTATGGTATAACGCAAAGTTGTGGGTGAATCCATCATTATTCATTGTGCATACAGCTCCTACGAGCCAGCGTGAAAAAGTATCAATATTAATATACTGGGAAATTTCATTAGAGAAATCAGAAAGTGGTATGGTGTTTATTTTAACAATAAGTTCTTGGAGGATGTCATTGTCCGATTGTTTTCCAAACGCTTGTTGATAACCTGAAAGAAGCGACGCTTTCATCTTTTCATCCCTCATCAAGGAAAAGTTGGCATTATTGTTCACTGCATAAAAAATAGGACCCATTGGAAGACCTCTCTTTTTCAAGAAAAATTCATCAACGGATTCCAATTGTAGATAGACACCTTTATGAGTGCCGTTGCGGGATAAATTAATATGTTGACTTTGTGGTGCTAAAACACCGAGGTCATGGAAGAAGTCGAAAGAAAGCTTATTTCGGATGAAAGAGGGATCTTTGTACTCAGCGTTTAGATGAATTTCACGGGCCCCGGAAAATGTTTTTGGATCTATGAACTCAATCCGATAAGATCTTTTACGAAATTTTCGTGTATAAGAGCCCCGATAGGCAATGTCGATATCATAGGTGACACCCTCCACTATCAAATCAGCAGGAACAGGTTCATTGTTCCATAAATCTCCCCGTAATTCTTCTAAATTTTCTTCCTCGATTTTTAAAGAATAAGATGGAATTAGATAGGGCATAAACCTCTTTCCTTTCTATTATTCAATCCGCTTATCAAGTGATTTGCCAACTATTGTTTGATGATGATAAATGCTTTCGCTTGATCAATGAGTGATTGATCAAGCGAAAGTATTTTATTTCTGATAGTTAACGACGACTTTTACGACGTGATGACGACGAGCCTGACGATGAAGAACGTGACGACGACGATCTTGACGATGAAGAACGTGGTGACGACGATCTTGACGATGAAGAACGTGATGACGACGATCTTGACGATGAAGAATGTGATGACGACGAGCCTGACGATGAAGAACGACTAGCTCTACCTTTCTTTTTCTTTGCCATTTATATCCCACCTTTTTTTAAGTCTAGTATCAGTGTATTCAATAATACTTTTACTGTGTCGGCAATCTACCTAATACAAAATAGAGTCTACTATGTTGCCTATCCACCACCTAATTATGATTAGCCCAATATAAAAGAAACTAAGCGAACCCACTTGATAACCAAGAGTGTTCGCTTAGTTTGAATCTACCACCTCAATTTTCGAGAGCTAAGTATGATTTACCGAATGATTCTGCGGCAACTTAGGGGTCCTTTTGTGCTTTCTTCTATATAATGGCTTACCCAAATTTGAAATTAAAGACTTTTGTACTTGACCCATTATTCTAAACTGGGCTTTTGACCATCACTAGACTAACCCACGATACATATAGATAGCAGGAGACTATAAAAGGGGGGTTGGAGATTTATGAATACGGAAATGATACACTCGCTAGTTGATAGAGTGATTAAAGTCGATAGAGGAGGACCTGAATCACGTGTCGGTAAGTTGCTGGCAGTTGAAGAGGATTACATTACTTTGCTAAACGCCGACGAAGGAATTATTTATTACAATACACAGCACATCAAAAGCCTAACTTATAATGCAAAAGATCAAGTGCAACTCGACGTTGAAATTCCAGAAAACTTTACGTACATTCAAGCTAAAGACTTTAAGGGTGTATTGGGGAAATTAACACTTCGATGGGTAAAAATTAACCGCGGGGGACCAGAAACACTAGAGGGAATAATGGACATTGTTGCTGATGATTTTATAACAATTGTCGCTAATGAAGAAATAATTCGTGTTTCCCTGTTTCACATCCGTAACATAAGCTACGGAGTCAAGCTTGAAAAAGCGAAAGCAGAAGAGGGTAGTAATCAAGGAAAAGATAATAATAAATCAAAAGACTCGAAGTAAAAGAATAAATTAATTTTTAATACATTCGTCGCTTCTGTAAGTTAGAAGCGGCGCTATTCTATAAAGGAGGGCCATGAAATTGAATGAGCAAAAGTTTCAAAAAGCATTAGGCGGCCTTATCAATAAGGAGATTAGTATTTTACAAATTGACAATCAGTTTATAAAAGGGATTTTGCTAGATGTTAAACAAGACCACATTGTTGTTGAGGTGAACCAAAACGTTTTTTATTTCGCACTCCAACACATTCAGGCTCTTTCAAAAAATGCTAAGGATTTATATATTTCTTCTAAAATTATTCATTATGTCGACAAAAATTATTTAGCAGATGTATTGAAGGCATTAAGATATAACTGGGTATCCATTAATAATTTGAGCGACCGGGCACTTTTCGGGGTGTTAAGCAGAATATCCGATGATTATGTTACTTTAATAAATAACTCGGAAATCCTAAATATCCCTAAATCCTATATATCCAATATATCCGAAGAACAGATTTTCTTAATTAAAAAACAGGAAGAATTGGAAATGAAAGATTGTCAAATTGAAGAACAGATTACCAGTGATCATACACAAAAAACAAAAGAAATTGAGCGCATAATAGCTGTAGAAGTTCCTATTTTGAAGATGTCTACTGAAGAGGTAACGGAAGAAAAAAATGTTATTAGTGAACAGCCAGAAGTTGATCCTAAAAATAGAGTGGAAATCTACGCTTCATTATTAAAAATGCTTAAACAAAAATTATTGAATAGGGAAACAGAAATTGAGCGACGTGAAGGCATCATTCAAGAAACAGCTATTCAGGGCTTCACTGTTCATATAGATGATGAATCATTGGAACAGAGTGACTCCTCAGTTGTAGAAATACAAGTATGTCAGGTTGAGGAGCAAGTGGTCATCGAACAAACTCAAACAATAAACGAAACTAAACCAACAAAAGGTCTGGATGACCCTCTTATTGAAGAACAGATTACCAGTGATCATACACAAAAAACAAAAGAAATTGAGCGCATAATAGCTGTAGAAGCTCCTATTTTGAAGATGTCTACTGAAGGGGTAACGGAAGAAAAAAATGTTATTAGTGAACAGCCAGAAGTTGATCCGAAAACTAGAGTGGAAATCTACGCTTTATTATTAAAAACGCTTAAACAAAAAATATTGAATAGTGATTCAGAAATTGAGCGACGTGAAGGCATCATTCAAGAAACAGCTATTCAGGGCTTCATTGTTCATACAGATGATGAACCAATGGAACAGAGTGACTCCTCAGTTGTAGAAATGCAAGTATGTCAGGTTGAGGAGCAAGTGGTCATCGAACAAACTCAAACAATAAACGAAACTAAACCAACAAAAGGTCTGGATGACCCTCTTATAGAAGATTCAGCTGATAAGGGAACTGAATTTGAAAATGTTACTAAAGAAAATCCCAAAGCTTCATCGCGGTTGGTTAAACATGATCTATTGAAAAAAAATAATGAATTTTTGCCTGAAGAGGATCATACAGGTGTATTGGAATCAAGTAATCAAGTTAGTTGGGAAAAGCAATTAGTTTCCACACAATCAAGGGTAAAATGTATTAAAAAAAGATTACTGCTATCCGCATGGAGTATCGTAAGTAATGATCAACATACCATTGCAAATCATAAAACTTTCGATAAGGAATATGAATCACCAGTTTGCGGGGAAGTTACCGTAAATAGGGAACATCTTTCTGAGCCTATTAATTCATCAATCCAACCGTTAAATGATCAGTATCCAAACTGGGATTGCGTGAATTTAGAAGAAGAACCTGTCCCCGCTGGAACATCTGCCCACCGACTACCCACAACTCATATTAACCCCAAAAAAGAAAAAGAAATGTTAGAAAAACAATATTTTGCCCTAATGAAGCATGCTGAAACAAATTGCTTTCATATAACTGAGAAACAAATAAATCCAACAGACGAAAAGCAGTACCTTGCTTTAATGAAGTACGCAGGAAAGATGTATCATGAATTTAAAGACTGACGGCTCTATAAGTGAATTGGATGCCTTTTGAAAATAATTGCTAGGCATAAAAATCACCATAGTTTGTTCAGTCAATTTTTAATGGGATTTCAATAGTAATTTAAGAAGGAGGAATGGACTTGAATAAGATTATTCAAAGCCTTATCAAGCAAGTTTTGCAAATCGAAGTTTCTGGGAAAAAAATAATTCATGGTACTGTTATTGATTTAGGAAGCGATATGATTGTGCTTTTTAACGGGACAGATTTTGTCTACATTCCATTAAATCATATCCAAAACTTCAAGGTTGATCATGATATTGAAAATGAAATAGAGGAACCTAAAGGGTTTCCTAGTATCACTACGGGAGAAAATAAAGAAAATTTAACTTTTGGAGAGGTTCTTACACAAGCGAAAGGTAAGAATATTGAAATCTATATAACGGGAGATCAGCCCCTGCATGGTTATATTACGGGTATCATGAATAATTATTTCGTATTCCAATCTCCCGTATATAAAACGATGTATATTTCAATAAATCATCTGAAGTGGCTAATTCCTTATGCTCAAAATGAAAGACCTTACGAAGTGGATAACCAAACCATTACCTTACAATCGAATAATGATTCTTTAGCAAGCAATTTTGAGGCCCAAGTTGAAAAGTTCAAAAATAAAATTGTTGTAATTAATGCTGATGGGAATAAAAGTTTCTTAGGGAAAGTAAATAATGTCGAAGATCAAATCGTTGAGATTCAAACAGCTAGGGAGAATGTTGTTTTTCTAAACATTCACCATGTTAAGACAATACGTGGGGTGTAAATCCGTGGTACATTCTGTTAATGCTAACGGCGGTTAATTTGAATTTCGTTTTTATAATGAAATAGTAAGAAGGGTAACCCTTTTCAGGCTGACGAGAAACTATCGACAGTCTATTTTTTTTTGGACAAGATTTCTAAGTTGTTAGCCTTCTTCTTATAGATATGTTTTGTGAGCATGAAATCGACGCTCCGAACAGTTGTCCATTTTAATGGGGAAATTCTGCAGATTAAAAAATATATATTTCAATGGGTTTGGACATACATCCTGTTTCTATTCGATTGAAGTGAATATACATACAAGGAAACGGACAAACAAAAAAAAAGAAAGGAAATGTATATGTATGAGTTTTCAAATTGGTATCACCAGTTTGGTTTTCTTAACGACTATGCTAGTCATATTTTGGAGGCCTAGAGGAATGAATGAGGCGTGGCCGGCATCGATTGGTGCAGCCATAATTCTACTAACAGGAATAGTATCGCAAGCAGACGTTGTGGATATCATCGATAAAATTGGTGGGGCATCCATAACCATCATGGCTACGATTGTCATGGCTGTCATACTAGAGAGTTTCGGTTTTTTCCACTGGGCAGCTGCAAGACTTGCTAGTTTATCGAAGGGTTCAGGTCACCGTCTATATTGGTATATCCAGTTGTTATGTTTTTTGATGACACTCTTGTTTAATAATGATGGGAGTATCTTAATTACAACGCCTATCTTAATTCTATTACTCAAAAATCTTCAATTAAAACCCCATCAACAAATACCCTATCTGCTAAGCGGAGCACTTATTGCGACTGCGTCCAGTGCGCCAATCGGCGTAAGTAATATCGTCAACTTGATCGCTTTGGAAATTGTTCAAATGTCACTATGGATGCATACGGCTATGATGTTTGTCCCAGCAACAATAGGATTGTTGTTTATGTCGGGTTTGATGTATATGGTAGTAAGGAGTAAACTACCGAAAAAACTGCCTAATTCTGCCGTGGAAATAGAAGAAGCCTTTTTCACTAAAAATTTCCACCCTTTGAAAACAAAAATTTCTGTTGAAACAAAACAAAAACGTACAAAATTTATGATGAAGATATTGATGTTTGTCTTTGTAATGCGTTGCCTTCTTTTTGTCGCCTCTTTTGTCAATATACCCATTGAAATTGTCGCGGTGCTTGGATCGGCCAGCCTGCTTTTGTGGAGATGGTATCATTTACGGACTAACCCAGTGGATATCTTGAAAAAAACTCCTTGGCACATTTTAATTTTTGCTTTCTCAATGTATGTGATTATTTATGGTCTGCATAATGTGGGACTTACAGCATTGTTAGTGCAATGGTGTGAACCAATTGTAAATCAAGGATTACTTCAAGCGAGTTTTATCATGGGAGGTCTAGTTTCAATCCTTTCGAATATCTTTAATAATCACCCGGCATTAATGATTGGGACAATCACCTTAACTGAAATGGGGCTGGATCCAATCACATTAAAGACTATCTATCTTGCAAATATTATAGGTAGCGATATGGGATCATTACTGTTACCTATTGGTACACTTGCTTCCCTAATCTGGATGAGTATCTTAAGAAGAAATAAGATTAAAGTTACTTGGAAAGATTATTTAAGCGTATCGCTGATTGTCATACCCATAACAACAATCGTAACGTTGACATTGTTATACTTTTGGGTACAATTGGTTTTTGCAAATTAAGATTACTATATAAAAGTCTATATGAAGTGGGGCAGGGAATATTCAGATGAAAATATTTCCTGCTACTATAGATTAAAGGAGTTAAATGTCAACAAAAACCAATTAGATACAAGTAAGAAGCCCCAATTGAAATCTAGGAAAAACTCCAAAAATGAATAAAGAACCCATCGTTAATAACGTCTTATTCCCTACCATAAAGAATAGTTAAAGTAGCTAGGGGTTTTCAGATGTGATTAATAAGGATCCTTTTGTTAACAAGCATTGCGTGTGGTGGGTTGATAAAAGTTTCAGAACTTCTGCATATCATAGAGTATCAGCAATAATTGAGAATTTATTTGAACGTCAACTGATTATATTAACGACGCGGCTCACAGAATTAGAATATACAGGTTCAGATTTGAACTAACTTTTCATTCTAATGAGGAGTCGCTCTTTGTATGTATATGTTGTCATCGGAAGAAAAGTAACCAATAATCTACTGTAATTAAAATTAAACGATTATTGACGATAATTCTTGATTAGTTCTAGAATAAAATAATTCCATTTAACTTTGTATAGAGAAACTTAATGATGCAATGATGCCATTTTTGATGCCTTGAGTTATATAAAACCATATAAAACAGTACAAAACTAATCAAGTCGAGTCATTCTTAAGCCTGTTCCATAAAGGTTTTAACACAAATATAGAAAGGTGAACGGATATCTACTATAATTCATATAAAAGTGAAATTGAATTGAAACCTTATGGTATCAATGATTTTGAGGGATTTCTTTTAATCTGGTACCAATTTGATGCCGTTCTATAATTTGGATGTTAATACAAGCATATGTAACCAATCAGTTATCTATATCCTGATTGGTTTTTTGCGTCCTCATACGAGAACCAAATTTCTAGGATGCTTCACGTCTTCATTCTTTAATAACGTGCAAATATATTTCTGTCGTTGTCCTATCGCTCTTGTGACCGAGTCTAGCCATAATTTCAGGTAAACAATCCACACTGGCCTCCGCAAGTAGGGAAGTATGCGTGTGTCGTAGACTGTGACTATCTATTTCATCGGCAATCGAATTCAACAGTGGGAAAATAAGAGACTGGCTAGGTTAATGTGGTTCACAATGCCCCTATTCGTAGCCCTGTTACTATCAAGCATGGAATATGGAAAAGTTCCTTTCTCGGTTAACGATGATGAAGATGACTTTGGTGTTGCTCGTGATAGTGGCTATTTATTTGAACGTTGTCATCGTCTGAGCAGAAATATCCTATAAGAAAAAGCGTGGCAACCAACGAATCGAGAACACTTACGCAAAAATTAAGTTCCTTATGAGGGTACAAGAGATTTTGCTTTGATTCTAATACTTTTTCTCATCGGATAACAATGTAGAGCGGTCATCCAAATAACGATATAAAGTAGACTTACTAATTCCAGTCGCTTCTTTTATGTCATATAGCGTATAAGTCTTACTGTCATACATTGCAAAAGCCAGCTGTAAATTGTCATCTGATTTTCGTGGACGACCAATCGATTTGCCCTGATGTTTAGCAGCTTGTAGCGTAAAAGTAGAAGAATGGCTTAGAAATTTAGATTGTAAATTCGAAAAAAAAGTAGCACTTTCAAGTAGTGAAGCTTTTTGTATCGTTTGATTGGTTAATTGTTCATCGACGAAGTGAATGGTGATTTGATCTCGTTCTGCTAATCGTAAAATATCTAAAAGCTGCTGCAGGGAATCAGCTAATACTACAATATTTTGGATGAACAGTTCGTCATGTTTTTGGACAGTCATTAATAGGTGTTCAAGTTCTGTTCTTTTCCTTGCAAGTCCATGTGTCTCTTTAAATAATGTATCGATGAAAAGTTCATTTAATTGATGGGTGCATTGTTGATCCATAACAATTGGTCGGATATATCCGTATTTCATTTCTCCGCTCCTAACTTCCCAAAACTATTCACTTATGGGACTAAAAATGATAAGATATTAATATTCTAACATTGGTATAAGCTTTTTTGTAATTTTAGACATCATGAGAGGGGAACAGTATGAATACTTTAAAACAACAGTGGTTTGGGAATGTGCGTGCCGATATTTTAGCAGGTATTGTTGTAGGGCTGGCACTCATTCCTGAAGCCTTGGCTTTTGCGTTCATTGTGGGTGTAGATCCACGAGTCGCGTTATATGCTTCGTTTACAATTGCGGTCATTATTTCGTTTGTAGGTGGCAGACCTGGTTTAATTTCAGCTGCGACAGGTGCGATGGCTTTAGTGCTTGTCAGCTTAATGGCGGATCATGGTCTACAATATGTCCTTGCAGCCACAATTTTAACAGGAATTATCCAATTAATACTTGGAGGACTTGGTGTTGCGAATTTAATGCGCTTCATCCCAAACTCCGTCATGCTTGGATTTGTGAATGCACTAGGGATTATGATTTTTATTACGCAAATGCCATATTTACTTGGGGCAAACAGTATGACCTATATATTTGCGGTTGTTACATTAATTTTAGTGTACGCGATTCCACGATTTTTCACGGCCATTCCTGCACCTCTTATTGCGATTGTCGTTATGACTTGTATTGCGCTTATCAGTGGTGTGAAGTTACAGACAATAGGTGATTTGGGGACAATGCCAAATTCATTACCGGTTTTTTTCTTTCCAGATATTCCACTTAACCTTGAAACGTTGAAAATTATTCTACCTTATTCTTTGGCTTTATCTATTGTCGGCTTATTGGAATCCTTACTGACATCCCAAGTATTGGATGATATGACTGATACGTCGAGTAATAAAAATAAAGAAGCACGTGGACAAGGGATCGCCAACTTTATCACTGGTTTTTTTGGTGGGATGGCAGGTTGTGCTTTGATTGGTCAATCAATCATAAATATTAAATCAGGTGGACGAGGCCGCTTATCGACATTTACAGCGGGTGTATTTCTAATGTTTTTAATTATCGTTTTAGGAGATGTAGTTATCAAAATTCCGATGCCCGTTCTTGTCGGGGTGATGATTATGATTAGTATTACAACATTTAATTGGGGTTCGTTTAAGTTTTTGAAACAAGCGCCTAAATCGGAATCACTTGTAATGCTCATTACAGTTGCGATTATTTTATATACACATAATTTAGCGATTGGTGTTGTTATTGGTGTTATATTAAGTGCGCTATTCTTTGTCGCAAAGGTTTCTCGTGTAACAGTAACGCATGATTTGGATGAATATAAGGTGAAAGGTCCTTTATTTTTTGCGTCAACTACAAAATTTATTCAGTCATTCGACAACGTTTCAGAAAATGAAATCGTCATTAATTTTGAAAATAGTCAGCTGTGGGATGAATCGGCAGTAGGTGCAATATATAAAGTGAAACAAAAGCTTGAGCAAAAAGGTGTGAAGGTACAGATTGAAGGATTAAATTCTTCAAGTGAACAATTGTATAAACGGCTAACATAGGGGAGGAAACTACATGAAGATTGCTGTAGCAATTGATGGGTCAGAAAATGCTTTACGTGCAGCAAAATATGCCATTACGCTCGTCCAATACTTACCTGGGGCGCATTTAGAAGTTATTTATGTAGCGGATTTTAATAAGGCGAGAGATGAGAGGCTATTATCCCAAAGTCCAGAGAGCTTAACATTAAAACGAGAGCAAAAAGTGCTTCCTATTATAGAATTAGCAAAAGACGTCGGAGTAAGGACGAAGATTACCATGTTAAAAGGGAATCCAAGTCAAGAAATAATAAAGTATGTGAATTCAAAAGAAATTGACCAACTTGTCATCGGGAGTCGTGGCTTAAATACTATTCAAGAAATGGTACTCGGTAGCGTTAGTCACAAAGTAATGAAACATGTGAATTGCCCGATTACAATTGTTAAATAAAGAGCTTTCATTCCCAATGCTATACGAAGTGATGACTGGTGGGAAAGTGAGTAAAGAGTGTCTGTGCAGATTTAACTGTAGTGCAGCCCAAAAGATATTATTAGACCGTTTTTAGCAATCAAAATAAGGGAATGCCATCTTTTTCTACATTCCGAAATATAGGAATTCAATGGGGGAGCTCAGTAATTAGTTACGCAACAGCAGTGATATAGTAAATATAGAAATGAATCTTAAAAAACAGGAGGAGGGGCTTAAATTGACACACGAAAAAAATATCTTATATTATTCTATATCTAGTAAGGGAAATTCACTAGAACTATAGCGAATCGTCCGCAGAGGGTAAAACCATTGCGAAGCAAAATCCTGATTTCCGTGAAAGTAGACCGAAGAAAATCACTAAAAAGCAAGTAGTACACGTTTACAGCTGTTGATAGTGAATTCCTGTACGCAAGTAGGAGAAATCACAGGGGTTTTTAAAAGCACACTAATTCGTGCCAAAAGAGAAGTAGCTAAAGGGGGGAGATAATGATGGCTAAGAAATCACTTTTAGATTATCAAAGGGAGTATGAAAGAATCATTCATGCAGATCAACCAAGAAAAGATATTCTACTGGCTGGTTTAATGACTGAATTGGAGAAATAATTCAAAATCCCAGTTTTGAGGAATTAGATGTGGAAACGAGAGAATATAAAGGTAATAGCGATGTATAGCAAGTTAAGTATTACAAGAACATTGTGAAGGTCGGCGAAATCTGATCTTCTTTTTTTGCAGATTGTGAATTTAGGAGTTCCGTACTTTTAATAGTATGGTTGGTCTTTGATTTGAAGAAAAATACTTCTCAAAATCGATGTTATGATAACCTACCGTGCATGCAGCCTACAAGACTCTTTAAATCCATCCGTGAAGATAGAATAAGTTAACATAGCCATATTGAACTAACGTGTGCTGTTTAGTTATAAAAAAAGCTGCCTTTACATTAAAAGAACTGAACCCCAAATGGTAGACACTTTTAAAAAAGTGTCTACCATTTGGGGTTTTTTCTGTCTAAAAGCTTAGGTATACTGAAGTCAAATATCCTGACAGGAGTGTTTTCAATAAGTGAAATTCTTTTCAATAAACACCAAAGTAGATTATTAGAAACGAATCCTAATGTAAACTCAGTTTCAGATTGCGCTGTCCAATATAAACCTGAATTTAAAGTATCAGCTGTCAAAGAAAATCAGAGCGGTAAAGGTCCTTCTCAAGTATTTATTAAAAATGGATTTGACTTAGAAATGATTGGTACGAAGAAAGCTAAGGAATCACTCAGTTGTTGGAGAAAACCATGGATATGCCGGATGGCAGAAAAAATAAATAGCGTGAGAGCTTTTTGTGAAAAAGAACAGACGAACTTCTGAATATACGGGTCTCTGTTATTCTTTTTCTTGATCGGCTACCTTTTCATGAATATCTACCTCGATTGCTTGGACGTGTTCATTTTTAAGCTCTTGTTGAGGATGAGGATGGAACCACTGTATTTCCCCTTCATGGACAAAGCCTTTATATTCTTCCCCTTGAATTTGGATTGTAAATTGTAGACGTTCGTGCAATTTTCCCTCAAATGCTAGGGTAAGTTCGACGTCTTTTCCTTCGCTAGCCGTACGATGTTCGTTCATCAGCTTATAGATGCTTTTTTCTAAAGTATCGGTTTTATCGTCACCTAGCATTTGTCTCGGGTGTGGTTGAAACCATTGAATTTCCTCATTGTGAAAATGCCCCTTAAATTCATCACCTCGAACTGTGACCGTAAATTCGTATCGTTCATAAAGCCGTTCCTCAAATACAGGTTCTAATTCGAATTTTTCTAGTTCGTTTTCGAAAGACATTATATTCCTCCTTTTAGAAATATTCCTCTTGAGTAATTCCCTGGATTAATAATTATTATTCAGCTTTTTCAATAACCGGACGTAATTAATTTGAATTGCATGCCATTCATTTTATCAATGGTAATAATACTATGTTGAAGGTTCGTTGTACTCGCGACTTCCTACCGAACAGACACGAAGGGCTATAAGCTATTCGCTGATACTTATAATCTCGCCTGACAAAACCAGTTTCTTTCGACATTTTTTCTAGGACGGTCGGTGATAAAAAATGTTGTAGTTCTTGTATAAAAAGTTTGATTTCTTCCGAAATGACATCTTTCGTCTAACAACATCACCCTACCTCGTAAAATTCATATGATAAGCATAGTGTTATACGTTTTGGGGATATGATTTTAACTTAGGTTGATGGGCATGCGAAGTTGCCCCAGGACCCTAGAATATAGGACTTTGGGGCAACTTCAATGTTTAAAGTTTAGGCATTAGTTTTCGGGCAAATAAAAACAGCCATGTGCTTAAGACGAACGGCATAGTGAGGGGCGGCAGACCATAGGGCAGTAAAAAGCTATCCAGACTTGCAGTGATTAGCACAGATATTACCGCTGCAAGCAAACCAGAAATAGGAACTAATTTCTTGTTGTTATGAAAAACGTCCGAAACGGCAAAAATAGTTAATATGGCATTATATCCGTATAATCCAGAATTCATTAAAGAGTGTTCGCTTCCTAAGTAATAAGCAGCCAGCAAGGAAATAATGGTTGCATATATAGCGAGCATACCGAGTCTTTTGCTAGCAAAAAAAATGCCGGCTAGAATGAGAAGACCGCTCCAAATATTATCAAGGAAATATATTTGTCCAAAACTTTTCGTAAAGCCGCTTATCAAATCAACGGGACCAGAGATATCCAAATGCCAATAAGCCAGACCTTGCGGAACGAGAGAATTAATCACTTCGAAAAACTGTAAACGATGTGAAGCAGTCAGTAAAAACCAGGTAAAAATGATGTAAGGAAAGGTAAGAGAAGGGACATCAAATGGTTTTGTTAAATGCATCATCCCTGCTGTGAATATGGCAGCTATCACGGCACTGAACAATGCGATGATCCAAAGATGATTTCCTTCTAAAAAAATCACCGTTGCTAAACCGGAGAGAGCTGAGTTGAAGCTGAATAAACCTTGAGAAATCAGTTTTTCGTTGGCCCCGCCTATTTTTGCGGTAACTGTACCGATAAACGAGGAGATGAAGGTCATGATGCTTAAGGGGACGGAATAGAGAGAAATGGCTACAAGCACAATAAGACCGGTGATGGCATTTTCAATTAATAGAACTTGCGAGATCCCTTTTAATGAAGCGGAAAACATGGTAAGCACATTGCTTGCAGTTAGATGTTTTTGCATAAAAAAGCTCCCTTAATAAATTTCCTAAAATGCAATATTAAATGCAACAATATGATGAAACCCTATTAAAACCGTAATATGACGATGGATATACATTTTGCTTGAGAATAAATCGAAGAATCAACCCATTATGATGCTCATTCGTGCCTGTTCACTAGAAGTATATGGATGAGTGAAGTAGTCTTCAATCTTCTCTCTTTTGAGTGAAAGGCTTAATTCCGCAAACTCAGACCCATTGTCGGAGGTGATGGTTTTGAAAACGGAAGAAAAAAGAGAACCATAGTGTTTTTGGATTTTTGTCATCGCTTTCGTCACTGCCTCACTCGCTTTCGCATCGATTTTCACGATGATTTCTTTACGTGTTTTTCGTTCTGTCAGTGTTAGTAACGCCTCATATTTTCTTTTACAACAGCCCATTTGATTTCACTTGAATATACATTTTTGCCCACGCAAAAATACCTTCGATTTAAATACTTTTTTGAAGTATACCCATATCGAAGGTGTTTTATATTGTTTCGTTATTTAGGTTAGTCCATTAGTCGACTTAATCATCTACGGTTTATCTGTGACCTTTCATCTTTTAAGTTGTTGCATTTGATTATACAACTAGCCCTTTAATAAATTAAATAAAGAATTAAAAGTTCATGCATAAAAATTGATGTATATGGAAATTGATGGATGAGCTAATCATATATTATTTAGCTGGAAAAAATCAAAGTAATTTATTGTGAAGAAATGGATAAATTTGTATGCGTTTGTTGCCTAGAGAACAAGAAAAATTATTAATTGTTGTGGCAGCTGATTTGGCAAGGCGTCGAAAAGAACGAGGACTGAAGCTGAATCACCCGGAAGCAGTTTCCTTGATTACGCATGAAATTTTAGAAGGGGCCCGTGACGGTAAAACCGTTGCAGAGTTAATGGAATATGGTGCAACGATTTTAACGGTCGAAGATGTCATGGAAGGCGTGGCCGATATGATTCACGATGTGCAAGTAGAAGCGACGTTTCCAGATGGTGTAAAACTCGTGACTGTCCACCTGCCGGATTCAAAGATACTCGGATCTATTCCAGCGAACGCAACCAGTTTCTTTGGATGATTAAACCGATCAATCTCACCGATTTCGGAAATAATCGTTGCCGCGATCTTTTCTCCGATGCCCGGAATTAATTGGATAATCTTATATTCTGCAATATCTTTTGCCGAAGCATCTATCTCTTTTTCCAAGCTGGATAGGTGCTTCTGGTATTCCAACAACACTTTTATATACATTTCCATGGTGAGAATATGACTCTGATAAAGGGTGTTCTGGAACGGATTACGTTTAGCTACATCAATTAATCCTTCATAATAGTATCTTAACATTAATATCCAAAGAAAAATTATATGAACACAATGTATACAAAAGGAAAGAATACAAATGATGGTATATGTAGAATTAAATGACACCAATGTTGTTTTCAAAAAGGAGAAAAAAAGCTATGGATTTTAATTTAATTTGGCAAACAACCCCGTCGGACAACCTCTGGATGTCGTATAAAGCATTTATACATCCGTTGAGTTGACAGCGTGGAAACCATAATGCGGTCCTAAGTTGAAAAAAACCATAACCCGATATAATAGTTTAATCAACGACATTCTTCGACAAATTCCGCAAGCCCGATCTACTGGACGGTTGTCCAAAATGGCATATTCATGCAAATTAAATTAAAAGAAGTAATGAGAACGTTAGTTGCGTCAATTTTCTGAATCCTAAAAGGTTTGGTTTTTTTATTAATTAAAAAAAGAGGTGCTTTGAATTGAAATTATCACCGGTTGAACAGGAAAAATTGCTATTGCACGTTGCAGGAGAACTTGCAATTAAGCGTAAGGAACGCGGAGTTAAGTTAAATTACCCAGAGTCAATTGCACTAATTTGCCACTACATTATGGAAGGGGCGCGTGATGGCAAGACTGTTGCGCAACTGATGAGCGAAGGAAAACAGGTGCTTACGGTTGAGGATGTAATGGAAGGCGTCGGCGATATGATCAGTGACGTGCAGATAGAATGTACATTCCCAGATGGAACAAAACTTGTGACGGTGCACCGTCCAATTCAATAATAGGAGGCTTTAACAATGATTCCAGGAGAAATTAGAACAGCTGAAGGCATGATTGAAATAAATGCTGGACGCCCGGTGAAAACAGTACGCGTTGCAAATACTGGTGACCGTCCGATACAGGTCGGATCTCATTTCCATTTCATCGAGGTTAATAAATATCTTGAATTCGACCGTGAACAGGCGGTTGGTATGCATTTGAATATCCCATCTGGTACTGCCGTGCGTTTTGAACCAGGCGAAGAGAAAGAAGTTGAATTAGTTGAGTTCGGCGGAAAACGCCACGTGTTCGGACTGAATAATTTGACGGAAGGCTCTACGCATAATAAGGACGAAATTTTAGATAGAGCAGCAGAAGCAGGATTTAAAGGAGCCGAGGATAAATGAAAGTAACACACGAACAATATGCCAAAATGTTCGGTCCGACAGTAGGCGATAAAGTGCGTCTTGCTGATACGGATCTTTGGATTGAAATTGAAAAAGATTATACATCATACGGTGATGAAGGTGTTTTCGGTGGAGGAAAATCACTTCGCGTATCGATGGGGCAAAACGGTAAAAATGTTCGCGCTGAAGGTGTTCTCGATACAGTCATTACGAACGTTATGATTATTGACCATACAGGTATTGTAAAAGCAGATATTGGTATTAAAGATGGCCGTATCATCGGTGTGGGAAAAGCAGGAAATCCGCTTTCGATGGATGGTGTAGATCAGGATATGATCATCGGTGTGGGAACAGAAGTATATGCGGGTGAAGGACTCATCGCAACAGCAGGTGCTGTCGACACGCATATTCATTTCATTAGCCCTCAGCAAGTCGAAACTGGACTTAACGCTGGTACGACTACGTTCATCGGTGGTGGGACAGGCCCAGCCGCAGGTTCGAAAGCAACGAGTTTGACGGCGGGCGAGTGGCATCTTCACAGAATGTTACAAGCGGTTGAAGATTTACCAATCAACGTTGGCTTACTTGGAAAAGGGAGCGCATCCACGACGGAACCGATTATTGAACAAGTCCGTGCGGGTGCAATCGGTATGAAAATTCATGAAGACTGGGGTGCGACTCCAGATGCTCTTAATCAGAGTCTTATCGTTGCAGATGAATACGATATTCAAGTCGCACTTCACTCCGATACGCTCAATGAAGCAGGTTTTGTTGAAAATACGATTGAGGCAATTGACGGTCGTGTCATCCATATTTTCCATACAGAAGGAGCAGGCGGCGGGCACGCGCCAGACCAACTGAAATTGGCTGCATACCCAAATATCTTGCCGGCATCGACGAATCCGACAAAACCATTTACGACAAATACAATTGATGAACATTTAGACATGCTTATGGTCTGTCACCATTTGAAACACGATGTACCCGAAGATGTAGCATTCGCAGATTCACGTATTCGTCCTGAAACAATCGCAGCAGAAGACATTATGCAGGATCTAGGTATTCTTAGTATTATGTCATCCGATTCACAAGCGATGGGGCGTGTGGGTGAAGTAACAATGCGTACGTTCCAAACAGCAAACAAAATGAAAATGCAACGCGGCCCCCTTCCACAAGATGAAGGAAAAGACAACGACAACTTCCGCGTAAAACGTTATATTTCAAAATTAAATATTAACCCGGCGATTGCACATGGAATTAGCCATGAAGTCGGTTCAATCGAAGAAGGGAAACTGGCGGATATTATCCTTTGGGAGCCTGCATTTTTCGGCGTGAAAGCAGAAGTCGTCATTAAAGGCGGAATTGCTGTTTACGCAATGACGGGAGATCCAAACGCATCGATTCCAACACCAAACCCGGTGATGGGTCGTCAAATGTACGGTTTCCACGGACAAGCACCGCAACACTCGGCAATGACGTTCCTTCCGAAAATTGCAGTAGAAGAAGGCCTTCCTGAAAAACTAGGCCTTAAGAAAATGATTGGTACTGTTAAAAACTGCCGGAACATTGGTAAAGCAGACATGAAACATAACAGTGAAACGCCAGAAATTGACGTTAATCCTGAAACGTATGAAGTGAAAATTGACGGCGTACTTGCTACATGTGAACCGGTAAGCGTTCTCCCGATGGCACAACGTTACTTCTTGTTTTAATTTTTGAAAATTACCGAATGTGATCAATAGGAAAGGTCGAAATGGCTGGCCGGAAATTGCACAGCTATTTCGACCTCGCCCTATTTGAACATGCTGAAGAGGAGAATGCTGAATGCTTATAACTAAAGTCATTGGTAACATCGGAACGGAAGAAGAAATTGCCGGTAAAAAGACAGAGTGGATTGAGCTTGACTGGGAAGAGTTGAGTAAACGCATTCTGCGAAAAGAAACAGATCAAGGTACAGATATAGCGTTATCACTTGAACAACAGGAACACCATGATGACCACGAGCATCATGACCACGACGATCATCATCACCACGAACATCAGCCGTTACAATATGGCGATATCTTATTCGAGGATGACGTACGTCGTATTGCCGTTCGTACAAAAATGGAGCCAGTTATCGTGATTAGCCCAAAAAACATGACGGAAATGGGTAAAACGGCTTTCGAACTTGGTAACCGCCACACACCGGCATTAATCGAGGAAAACAAAGTCATTGTGCGTGCAGATCATACGTTGAATAAATTGCTAGATGAAGTGGGTGTCGGATATGAAACAACTGAAAGACGATTCAAACAACCATTCAAATACCGCGGACACTCTCACTGATCTTGTCTTATTACGGTTAATACAGATTCATGATTCCGCGTTTCCAATAGGGTCTTTTACGCAGACATATGGCATGGAGACGTATATTCAGGAAGATGAAATCCGGACGAAAGAGGACTTGGTAGCTTATTGTACATCGTTTCTTTTCCAAAATTTGGTGTTCGGAGATGCGATTTTGATCAAAGAAGCATATGCTGCGGCTCAGGAACAGAACATCGAGCGACTTCTCTATTTGGAGCAATTATGCGGGGCAATCAAGCTTGCGAAGGAGTCACGTGAAGCAAGTGTGAAACTTGGTAGACAGTTCATTAAAACGGTGTCCCCACTTGGGACGGATGATTTCCTTGTTGACTGGAAAGCCCGTATTGATTCGAAGGAGATTAAAGGACATTACGCCATACTCTATGGTATTTACAGTGCAACAACAGGCGTCAGTGCACATCATGCGGTCATGACGTATTTGTTCGCATCGCTTAACGGCCTCGTCCAAAATGCGGTCCGTGCGGTGCCGTTCGGACAAACTACCGGTGTGCAGGCGACTTATGAACTGATAGAACAGGTGTCGGAAGCAGCAGAATTAGTTTCCACATTGACGGAAGAAGACATTAGTAATAATGCGTTAGGTATAGAACTTGCTTCTATGAAGCATGAGTATTTGTTCTCAAGATTGTTTATTTCGTGATTGAATGGAAGGAGTTTAACTAAATGAAACCAGTACGTATCGGCATCGGTGGACCAGTTGGATCGGGCAAAACTTCGCTCGTCGATCAACTTACACGTGCGATGCATCAAGAATATAATGTAGCGGTCATTACGAATGATATTTACACACGTGAAGACGCTCAGTTTTTAATAAATAGCGGTGTACTTGAAGAGGATCGCATTGTAGGCGTTGAAACGGGAGGTTGCCCACATACGGCAATCCGCGAAGATGCTTCGATGAACTTTGCAGCAATCGATGAGCTGAAAAATCGCTTTGCAGACCTTGATATTATTTTCGTGGAAAGCGGCGGCGACAACTTGTCCGCTACATTTAGCCCAGAGCTAGTTGACGGCTATATTTACGTCATTGACGTAGCAGAAGGCCAGGATATTCCGAGAAAAGGCGGACCAGCTTTGACGCGTTCCGATCTATTATTGATCAATAAAACAGACCTTGCACCATACGTTGGCGTTGATCTCGATCTTATGGACAGCGATGCAAAAAAAATGCGTAACGGACGTCCGTACATTTTCACTGATGTAAGAACACAGAAAAACGTCGACCAAGTTGTCACTTGGATCCAGCACAATATGCTACTAGAGGGTGCGGGATCCGCTGGTTCAAATGCTTAATCCGTCTCGTGCTATCCACCACGGAAAACTAGATTTAAAATTTGAACCTAGAAGAGGCTACACGCGAATGCCTCATGTTTTCCAACAACCCCCATTGAAGGCGAGTCGTGAACTGTACGTAGGAAAAGACCCGAAAGCGACCGTTTATATAATGGAGTCGTCTGGCGGGATGGTTGCCGGGGATCGGAATGACATTACAGTGAAACTTGCACCGGATAGCAGTGTAAGATTGGTTCAGCAGTCCGCTTTAAAGATCTATCCTTCGTATACGGGAGATACTTGCGTGCAGAACATTAACGTCGAACTAGAAGCCCGGGCGCGCCTCGAATGGATGCCAGAAGTAATTATTCCATTTGTAAATGCGAAATTCCGAGGCGACACGACGCTTCGAATCGCACGCGATGCAACTGTATTATGGGGTGAAATCGTTGCCCCAGGGCGCGAAAAGCGCGGCGAGATATTTGATTATCAAACGTTCCATACGAATTTCAAGATTTTTGTCGAGGACGAATTAATTGCTTTTGACTCCCTGCATTTCTCACCGAAAGAAGCGGCACTTGGCGACATCGGAGTACTGGAAGATGCAATGTATATCGGTTCAATCTGGCTCGTATCACCGAAAGCCGCAGTTGTCGACGTCCATGCATTACAGGAAACACTTCGGGTCGAAGAAGGCTTGAAGGCCGGAATGACAAGGCTTGAAGGAAATGCCATCCATTGCAGATGGCTCGCGGTCGATCAGTGGACGATGCAGGAAGAGATGAAGCGCATATATGAGCTGCTGTTGGCAGAAATAGTTTAAGAGGACACTCCGATAGAGGGGTATCCTTTTCGGGTTGTGGGGTATTGAGTGAGCGTTGTTTAGCATGTTGTAAACTTTGTTTGTAATGTTGCTTTGCGATTGCGTTGTCTAGTTTGGTTGAAGCGTCGTTTACTCACGATTTTCGTCCAAGAAAGAAAAAAATACCGGTCATCGTCCTTGGAATGGGTATACTTACTATATAGTTTTACATGTACAAGGGGATAATCGTAATTAAAAAATTTATCTAAAAGGGGAATACTTTCATGAGCGGTTATAACGCAGTATCAGCAAAAGATACGGAGAATGCTCCGAACGGTAACGGTCTATATTCACAAAGCGTAGCTTTCTCTCATTACAATAATCTTTCAGCTCAATTGCCTGTCGATCCAATAACAGGTAAATTGGTAGCTGGTGGTATAAAAGAGCAAGCTGAACAGTGCTTTAACAATATCAAGGCAATTGTAGACAGCATCGATCATGTTATGAGCGATATTGTTCGAATCACGGTATTCGTTAAGGATATAAAAGATGTTGACGCTGTAGATGAAGTTTATAAATCATTCTTCCCAACTTATGTTCCTGCACGTACAACAGTTGAAGTTGCAGCTTTGCCGATGGATGCTATGGTGCAAATTGAAGCACTTCTTTCTCACGGTGAAGGTTCAATTCCAAACGCTCCACAAGCAGGCGACCTCATAAAGCTTACAAACAACACGGCAAATGCACCTACAAGTCCTCTATCTACACAAACCGTGGCTTTCTCTCACTACAATTATCTCTCAGCTCAATTGCCTATCGATCCAAAAACAGGCAGATTGGTTACAGGTGGTGTAAAAGAGCAGGCTGGACAGTGCTTAAAAAATATCAAAGCAATTTTAGAAAGTATCGACGTTCCTTTTGACGATATTGTTAAAATTACTATCTTCCTTAAAAACCTCTCGGATATTGAAGTCGTAAACAAAGTTTATACAACATTTTTCCCAGACACGGCTATCGCCAGGACCGCAGCCTATGTACCTGCACGGACAACAGTTGCAGCTTCAGCTTTACCAATGGATGCTTTGGTACAAATTGAAGCAGTGGTGTCACACGGAGATGGTACACCCCCACAAGCTATTGAAGACAGGCATGGAATCATCATAAAGGCAAACAACACTGAAAATGCACCAAAGAGTTCTCTATCTACACAAACTGTAGCGTTTTCTCATTACAATCACATTTCAGCTCAATTACCTTTGGACCCGAAAACTGGTGAAATGATAGCTGGCGGTGTAAAAGAGCAGGCTGGACAGTGCTTAAAAAATATCAAGGCAATTTTAGAAAGTATAGACCACGTTATGGACGATGTGGTTAAAGTAAATATCTTCCTTAAAAATATCACAGATATTGATGCTGTAGACGAAGTTTACACAACGTTCTTCCCAGGCGGTGTTCCTGCACGAAGAACACTTGGCGTATCAGCTTTACCTAAAGATGCTTTAGTCCAAATCGAAGCAGTTGTATCAAACGCTGAAGGAACACCTCCAAAAGCATAACAGGCATTTGTTTGTAAATACAGGAACTATCAAAGTTACTGGTTAATGCCGATGGTGAATGGGAAATCGTATATCCTATTCATAAAAAGGGGCTGTCTCAAATGAAAATTGAGACAGCCCCTTTTTTAGTTGATTGTGAAATTTCGCCTAATTGCTCTGAGTATCGTTGCCATCGAACTCCGCAATCCCTACTGCTTTTTCCCCGATGTCACTATTCAATCCTTCTAGTTCGGATTCTGTAATAACTACAAATCGGTCAGCAGCGTATTCATAGCCCTTTACAAGTGTCTTGGAATCCACATAGCAGTCGGTGGAAAAGTCAGATGTATGATTCGGCAAAATCGTGGAACTATTAACAAAATGTCCAACAGGTAGCGAAACCATTCATGCCGGTTAATCCAATTACGGAACATCGAAATGAGAGTGACGGTTTACCGGAAATGCTGAAATCTAAATAAGGTCGTGTTTTCATTGGTTTCACCCTTTCACGCTGAGTATTTCGATAAATACAAATTGTTCTTCTGATAACGTTTCTTTGCTATCAATGTGACAACTTAACTGTTATCTATGTACGCAATGCCGTTCAGCCATCCATAAACGTTGCAAGATCGTACGCATTTGGTTTGCTAATATGTACCAGAACCCGTCAATCGCTGGTGCCATTAGATTTCCGGAGAATTGACTGGATGAAAGCAGAGTATCAACTGTTTAGATGGATTTACAGCTCGTTGAACAAGCGCTTGGTAGTTGCTAGGCAACGACTACGATTAGCAATTACGAGTTACGAGTTACACTTTGATTAATTCATAGATACTTCACTCGTTTCTATGCTGTGAGTAGAAGTATTGGGGGAATGTACTATATAAGGGGGAAATCGAGCAGTTAAACGAATGGATTGTAGGCAAGATTTTGATTGTGTGATTAAGAATAGAGAAAGTCGATTTTATAGTTAATAAAAATGAAATAGTCCGACATAGAAAAGACTTCATAAAAATGGGCTATTTCATTTCTGGATGATAAGTAATTTTGATGCCATGATTTATATAAAACCATATAAAACAGTACAAAAATTATCAAGTTGAATCATTCTCAAGCCTGTTCCCTAAAGGTTTTAACACAAATATATGTAAAGGTGAACGGATATCTGCTATAATTCATATAGTTAAAATAGGAGTGAACTTACATGAATCATGAACAGAGAGCGGCACGTCAAAAAAACATCCGGAATTTTTCTATTATCGCCCATATCGATCACGGGAAATCAACATTGGCGGATCGTATTCTGGAACAGACTCAAACGTTAACATCTAGGGAAATGAAGACCCAAACGTTGGATTCGATGGATCTTGAAAGAGAACGCGGAATCACGATTAAATTAAATGCAGTGCAGTTGACGTACTTGGCGAAAGACGGGCAGGAATATACATTCCATCTGATTGATACGCCTGGACACGTCGACTTTACATATGAAGTGTCGCGAAGTCTTGCGGCATGTGAAGGTGCAATCCTCGTTGTCGATGCGGCACAAGGGATTGAAGCGCAAACACTTGCAAACGTTTATTTGGCACTTGATAATGAACTTGAAATATTACCCGTCATCAATAAAATTGATTTACCAGCAGCAGATCCGGAACGTGTTAGAAAAGAAATTGAAGATGTAATCGGACTGGATGCATCAGAAGCGGTTCTTGCTTCTGCAAAAGCAGGTATTGGAATCGTGGATATTTTGGAACAAATCGTTGAAAAAGTCCCTGCCCCACAAGGCGATCCGGACGCTCCATTACAAGCGTTAATCTTCGACTCTCATTATGATCCTTATAAAGGGGTTATTGTAAATATTCGTATCATGGCAGGATCCGTTAAGCCAGGCGATAAGATTCACATGATGGCGACTGGCAAGGATTTCGAAGTTCTTGAAACAGGAGTCTTTACTCCAAAAATATCACCTAGGGATGAATTGACTGTCGGAGATGTCGGTTATTTATCAGCATCCATAAAAAATGTCGGGGATACACGCGTAGGTGATACGATTACAAGTGTGAAAAACCCGGCAAGCGAACCTTTGGCTGGTTATCGACGCATGAATCCAATGGTGTTCTGCGGACTGTATCCAATTGATACATCGAAATACAATGAACTACGTGACGCACTTGAGAAGTTAGAGTTGAATGACTCTGCACTTGAATACGAGGCGGAGACGTCTCAAGCACTTGGATTTGGATACCGTTGTGGATTCCTAGGCCTTTTGCATATGGAAATTATTCAAGAGCGTATTGAACGAGAATTCAATATCGATTTGATCACAACTGCGCCAAGTGTTATATACAATGTTGTCTTGACAGACGGTTCTGAAATGAAAGTGGACAACCCTGCAATGATGCCAGACGCACAAAAAATCGACTATGTCGAAGAGCCATATGTAAAAGCATCAATCATGGTGCCAAATGAGTATGTAGGTTCTGTTATGGAACTGTGTCAACATAAACGTGGTAACTTCATGACGTTGGATTATTTGGATTCGACTCGTGTCAATATCATCTACGAATTGCCACTCGCGGAAATTGTTTACGATTTCTTCGATCAGTTGAAGTCTGGTACAAAAGGGTACGCATCACTCGACTATGAACTGATTGGTTATAAACAATCGAAACTTGTAAAAATGGACATCCTCTTAAACGGAGAACATGTCGATGCATTCAGTTTCATTGTGCATAGAGACTTCTCATATGACCGCGGAAAAGCGATTGTTGAAAAATTGCGGAAACTAATTCCTAGACAACAATTTGAAGTACCTGTGCAGGCAGCAATCGGTCAAAAAATTGTTGCAAGGTCTACAATCAAATCAATGGGGAAAAACGTTTTGGCTAAATGTTACGGAGGGGACATCTCTCGAAAACGTAAACTTCTTGATAAACAAAAAGAAGGTAAAAAACGTATGAAACAAGTAGGTTCAGTTGAAGTTCCCCAAGAAGCATTTATGGCAGTATTGAAAATGGATGAAGATTAATTAATAAATGGAATAGAGGGCGTATAGCCCTCTTTTTTCCGTGTCTAAACGATAAAGCTGAGATCTTTGAGTCGATACTACCTCGGTTTGTCGCTGAGAGACACAGCATATTGTATTATGTATGACTGGATTCCTTGAACAATGTTTTGAGTTTTTCTTACTAAAGAAAGGAAGTGACGGTATGAGGGGTATGTATATCCACATTCCGTTTTGCCATCAAATTTGTCATTACTGTGATTTCAATAAAGTATTTTTCAAGAACCAGCCTGTAGATGAATATATCGAATCGATAGGACAGGAACTATCTATCATGCATAATGAGGGGATTTCATTTAAAGAAGTCGAAACTGTTTTCTTAGGAGGCGGAACACCGACTTCACTATCTGAAAAACAACTCGAACGATTGCTTGAAATCATTCATGAATATGTTGATGTTAGTTCTTTAAAAGAATTTTCTACTGAAGCAAATCCTGATGAACTGACATTCGGGAAGTTAGCTGTTCTGAAAAATGGCGGCGTAAATAGATTGAGTATCGGTGTACAATCATTTGACGCGGAATTGTTGACGAAGATCGGGAGGACGCATAGTCCAGGTGATGCTGAACGAGTTGTTGGAGAAGCTAGAAAAGCAGGATTCGACAATATTAGTATTGATTTAATATACGGGTTACCGGGACAAACTATCGCTCAATGGCAAGATACGCTTATACAGGCGACTGCGCTTGACCTCCCTCATTATTCAGGATACTCCCTTATTGTCGAGCCGAAAACAGTGTTTTATAACTTGATGAATAAAGGAAAATTGCCGCTGCCGGGGGAAGATATCGAAACAGAAATGTTCACGATGCTAATTGAACATATGGAAAGCCATGGACGAAATCGTTATGAAATTAGTAATTTTGCAATACCTGGTCAAGAATCAATTCATAATCTCATCTACTGGGAGAACGCAACGTATGCAGGAATCGGTGCCGGTGCACATGGTTATATAAATGGAACCAGGTATTCAAACGTTGGACCGATTGCAAAATATATTGAAAAGACAGCTGCGGGTAATAGGCCGTTACAACAAACACATCTAGTTACAGAAACAGAAGCAATGGAAGAAGAGATGTTTCTTGGATTACGCAAATCATATGGCGTTTCTCGTTCATTATTTCAAAAGAAATTTGGAAAATCGCTTGAAAATGTATACGGTGAAACGCTGCAATCTCTGATTGAAGACGGACTTGTCATGCAATTGGATGATACCGTCAAGTTAACAGAGCACGGTGTTTACAGGGGAAATGATGTGTTTCAACAATTTCTTAAATAATCGTGAGTCAATTCGTTGACACGACGATCTGTATTTGTTAAATTATCAGTAGCATTAGCACTCGTGGTTATAGAGTGCTAACAGGAGTGATGGCTATGTTGACGAACAGACAATTGCTTATATTGCAACTGACGGTTGACGATTTCATCGAATCCGCACAACCTGTCGGATCAAGGCAGCTATCCAAAAAGCCGGAAGCTCCTTTCAGTCCTGCGACAATTAGGAATGAAATGGCTAATCTTGAAGAGATGGGTTATCTTGAAAAAACCCACACTTCATCCGGTAGAATACCATCTGAAAAAGGGTACCGATTTTATGTCGATCATTTGATGACTACAGAAAAGCTTAACATGGAAGACAGTATCCATTTGAGATCTGTTTTTCGAGAGAAAATTGTCGAAACTGAAGAGTTGATACGTAAATCTGCAACAATTCTTTCCGATTTGACCAATTACACTTCGATTCTTCTTGGACCAGACACTTCACTGCATGCAGTGAAACGTTTTTCAATCGTTCCTTTAGATCGGAAGACGGCTGTCGCTATTATCGTTACAGACAATGGCCGTGTTGAGAATAAGCTTTTCAATGTACCGGAAGGATTCACCGCGTCTGATATTGAAAAAATGGTGAACATCCTAAACGAACGACTGATTGGTACACCGCTTGTTAATATTCAAAAAATGCTAGTCGAGGAAACGAAAACGGTATTGGAACGTCATATCCATCACGCTGGCGACTTATTCGCCTCATTCCAACGGGCGATATCAATCGCACCGGAAGAACGGCTGTTTTTTGGCGGTAAAATGAATATGATGAAACAACCTGAATTCAATGATATCCATAAGATGAAAACATTTTTCGAACTGATGGATAATGCTGCACCGGCAATGACGTTTTTCCAAGAAGGTATGACAGGTATCCATGTCCGCATCGGCTCTGAAAATAATCACAATGCCATGGAAGATTACAGTGTGATTACAGCTACGTATTCAGCGGGCGACAATATGACGGGTTCCATCGCGATTATCGGACCAAAACGTATGGATTATGCAAGAGTCATTACTATGCTCGATTTAATGAGCAGTGATTTGTCCAGTGAATTGGCAAGGTTGACAATAGGCGGCGGAACGGCAGGGAGGAACGACCAATGACAAATGTAAATGATGAAATTGAAGTTAAAGAAGAATCAGTAAATGAAACGCTTGAAGATGGAATTGAAACAATCAATTCAGATGAAAATGTGGATTCGATTGAAATCATAGAAAACGGGAATGACACTACTGTGCAAGAACTGACAGAAAAACTACATGAAGAAGAGAACAAACGGTTGAGATTACTGGCAGACTATGAAAACTTCAAACGAAGGGTCTCCCTTGATAAAGAAGCAGCTCAAAAATACCGTGCTCAGAATGTAGTAACTAATCTTATTCCTGTTCTAGATAATTTTTCACGGGCATTGACTGTTGAAGCAAAAACAGAAGAAGTCCAAACGATGATGACGGGATTAGATATGATATACCGTACATTTGTCCAAGCTCTTGAAGAAGAGGGGCTCGTTGAGATCAAAGCACTCGATCAGGAGTTCGATCCTAATTTCCATCAAGCAATTATGACTGGAAAAGATGAAGATAAACCTGCAGGTATCGTACTTGAAGAATTGCAAGCAGGATATATGTTGAAAGACAGAGTACTGCGACCAGCAATGGTTAAAGTTAACGATTAAGTAGAATTACAATAAAAGAAGCACTATTTAATAGGAGGAATTTGATTATGAGCAAAATTATTGGTATTGACTTAGGGACAACAAACTCAGTAGTTGCAATTTATGAAGGCGGAGAGCCGAAAGTAATTCCAAATCCAGAAGGTAACCGTACAACACCATCCGTCGTAGCGTTTAAAAACGGCGAACGTCAAGTTGGAGAAGTTGCTAAACGCCAATCAATCACTAACCCGAACACAATCATGTCTGTTAAAAGGCATATGGGTACTGATTTCAAAGTTAAAGCAGAAGACAAAGAATATACACCTCAAGAAGTATCAGCGATGATTCTTCAATATTTGAAGGGGTATGCAGAAGAATACTTAGGTGAAAAAGTAACAAAAGCAGTTATTACTGTTCCAGCTTACTTCAGCGATGCACAACGTCAAGCAACACAAGATGCAGGTAGAATTGCTGGACTTGAAGTCGAACGAATTATTAATGAGCCAACTGCAGCGGCGCTTGCTTATGGTCTCGATAAAACGGATGAAGACGAAACAATTCTTGTATATGACCTTGGTGGCGGTACGTTCGACGTGTCGATCCTAGAACTAGGCGATGGCGTATTCCAAGTTAAATCTACTGCTGGAGACAACAAACTTGGAGGAGATGATTTTGACGATGTAGTCATTGACTTCCTCGTTCAGGAATTCAAAAAAGACAACGGTATTGATTTGTCAAAAGACAAAATGGCAATGCAACGTTTGAAAGATGCTGCTGAGAAAGCGAAAAAAGACCTTTCAGGCGTAACATCATCACAAGTATCACTACCTTTCATTACAGCAGGAGATGCAGGTCCACTTCACCTAGAAGTCACACTTTCTCGTGCGAAATTCGATGAATTGACTGCTCACCTTGTTGAACGCTCTATGGTTCCAACACGCCAAGCGTTAAAAGACGCTGGACTTGCTGCATCTGAAATTGATAAAGTAATTCTCGTTGGTGGATCAACTCGTATTCCATCGGTTCAAGAAGCTATTAAAAAAGAAACAGGTAAAGAGCCATATAAAGGCGTCAACCCGGATGAAGTAGTTGCACTTGGTGCGGCTGTACAAGGATCTATCTTAAGTGGAGATGTTACAGATGTTGTTCTATTAGACGTAACACCTTTATCACTAGGTATTGAAACAATGGGTAATGTCTTTACAAAACTAATCGAACGTAACACAACGATTCCAACTAGCAAATCACAAGTGTTTTCAACAGCAGCGGATAGCCAGCCAGCTGTGGATATTCATGTTTTGCAAGGCGAACGTCCAATGTCTGCGGACAACAAAACGCTAGGTCGTTTCCAATTGACGGATATTCCACCGGCTCCACGTGGAGTTCCTCAAATTGAAGTTACTTTTGATATCGATAAAAACGGGATTGTTACAGTTAAAGCGAAAGATCTTGGAACTCAAAAAGAGCAAAATATTACAATCCAAGCAAGTTCTGGTCTAACTGATGATGAAATCGAACGTATGGTGAAAGATGCTGAAGCGAATGCTGAGGTTGACCAAAAACGTAAAGAAGAAGCAGATTTGAAAAACGAAGCAGACCAACTCGTATTCATGGCTGAAAAGACATTAAAAGATCTTGAAGGAAAAGTTTCCGAAGAAGATGTGAAGAGTGTGGAAGAAGCTAAGGAAGAGTTGAAAGCTGCACTAGAAGCTGCTGATTATGATGAAATTCGTACGAAAAAAGAAAAATTGGATGAACTTGTCCAACAAATGTCAATGAAATTATATGAGCAAGCTGCAGCTGAATCCGCTGAAGGTGCTGAAGGCACTTCTGAGCCTAAGGACGACGACGTAGTTGACGCTGATTTTGAAGAAGTAGACGACAAAGAAACTAAATAAAAGTATTTGTTGACGGAAAAGTCAAAGTCCGATATTCCGGCTTTGGCTTTTTCGGTTTTTATTGCCGAGTCCAAGCAGCAGCGGCTAGCCCTTTAAGCTAATATAGCGGAAGGGGAATGAACTGCATCTATCCTGCATTTCGGAGCTCACTGAACGCTTACGCTTTTAAGTTCGTAGTGATACAATAGTAAACATGCCAAAGTATTTCGGGAGAGTGAAATAATGAGTAAAAGAGATTATTATGACGTATTGGGCTTGTCAAAGTCCGCTTCAAAAGACGAAATTAGGAAAGCCTATCGATCACTTTCAAAGAAATACCATCCTGACTTGAACAAAGCAGATGATGCAGTAGAGAAATTCAAAGAAGTGACTGAAGCATATGAAGTGCTGAGTGATGATTCGAAGAAAGCAAATTATGATCAATTCGGCCATACAAATCCAAATCAAGGATTTGGTGGCGGAGGTGGTGCTGACGGATTCGGTTTTGATGATATTTTCAGTAGTTTTTTCGGTGGGAATACCCGTCGGCGTGATCCGAACGCTCCTCGTAAAGGGGATGACCTTCAATACTCGATGAATATTGACTTTATGGAGGCAGTTTTCGGTAAGGAGACTGAAGTTGAAATACCGAAAGAAGAAACATGCGATACATGTGATGGTTCAGGTGCTAAAAAAGGAACGTCAGCTAAAACGTGTACACATTGTAGTGGTTCAGGGCAAATCAGCGTTACACAAAACACGCCGCTCGGTCAGATGGTAAACCGTAGAGCATGTCACCATTGTCAAGGAACTGGTAAAATTATTCCTGAAAAATGTTCGACTTGCCATGGCGCAGGTAGAGTAACGAAAAAGAAAAAAATTAAAGTGACAATCCCTGAAGGTGTTGATGATGGTCAACAGTTACGCGTATCCGGACAGGGTGAACCAGGTCATAATGGAGGACCTTCAGGAGATTTGTATATCGTATTCCGTGTGAGGCCACATGAGAAATTCATCAGAGAAGACGATGATATTTATCTGGAACTCAATCTATCGTTCCCGCAAGCATCTCTTGGTGATGAAATCGAAGTTCCAACTGTACAAGGAAAAGTGAATTTGAAAATACCTGCTGGTACTCAAACAGGAACACGATTCCGTTTGAAAGGCAAAGGTGTTAAAAACGTCCATGGTCGTGGAATTGGAGATCAGCACGTTATTGTAAAAGTGACGACGCCTAAGAAAATGACGGAAAAACAGAAAGAACTTATGCGTGAGTTTGCGGCGATTAGTGGGGATTCTCTTGATGAGTATTCAAGTTCTCTTTTCGATAAAATCAAACGATCAATCAAAGGCGACTGAAAGGGATGAATTCATATGAAGTGGTCAGAGGTATCTATTCATACGACACATGAAGCAACTGAAGCAGTAGCAAATATTTTACATGAAGCTGGTGCAAGTGGGGTCGTTATAGAGGATTCAGCGGAACCAGATCGAATCCACGAAGACCAGTACGGTGAAATATGGGCACTGGACAAAAATGATTTTCCTTTAGAGGGAGTCATTTTAAAGGCATATTTACCTGTTAATAGTTTTCTGATAGAAACAGTTAAAGATATTGAACTGTCAATCGAAGGTTTGTCAAAATTCGGATTGGATGTCGGTAAAAATGCTATTCAGATGAATGAAGTCGATGAAGAAGATTGGGCAACTGCATGGAAGAAGTACTATCATCCTGTTAAAATTTCTGGCCGCTTTACAATTGTACCAACATGGGAAGAATACGTTCCGGTTGAGTCTGATGAATTGATTATTGAGCTTGATCCGGGAATGGCTTTTGGGACAGGTACACATCCAACAACAGTACTGTGTCTGCAAGCGCTTGAGAAATACGTTAAACCTGGCTACACAGTTGTGGATGTAGGAACTGGTTCAGGAGTACTCGCCATCGGTGCGGCACTCTTAGGTGCATCACGGGTTCATGCGCTAGACTTGGACCAAGTCGCAGTAGTAGCCGCAAAAGATAACATCAAGTTGAATCACGTTGAAGGAACGGTCGAAGTGGTACACGGTAATTTACTAGAGTCTGTAAAAGAACCGACTGATATTATCATTGCTAATATTTTGGCCGAAGTTATCATTTCCTTTTCACAAGATGCTTATACCATTTTACCGGAGGATGGCCTATTTATTGTTTCGGGAATTATCGGCCAGAAACGGGACCTGGTAAAGGATGACCTAGTGAGTAAAGGATTTGAGATTATAGAGTCTGTCCTTATGGAAGACTGGGTTGCTATTATTGCGAGAAAAAGGAGCGTGTAACAATTTGCAACGCTATTTTCTGCAATCCCCTTTTGATGATGAAGGGATCGCGACAATAAAGGGCGATGATGGAAAACATATCATTCGTGTCATGCGGATGAATGTCGATGATAATGTCATTGCTGTTACGAACGGGGAGGCTTTTATTTCTTTAATTACTGAATTGCTACCGGATGGTGTAGTTATTTTGCGTACCGGCAATGCATTAAAGTCTAATGAAATGCCTGTTCAAGTAACAATTGCCTGTGGTCTGCCAAAAGGCGATAAACTCGATTTAATTGTTCAAAAAGGAACTGAGCTTGGTATGTCGGGGATTCTACCATTTCAAGCTGAGAGATCCATTGTTAAGTGGGATGAAAAAAAAGGTGATAAAAAAGTTGAACGGCTTCGCAAAATTTCCAAAGAGGCCGCAGAACAATGTCATCGAACCGTTATTCCTGAAGTGGGAAACCCATTATCATTTCAGCAATTGATTGTGGAATCAAGGCAATTTGACGTCTTACTTTTTGCAGATGAAGAGGATGCGAAATGTGGAGAGCCTCATAAAATTGCTGATCGTCTAAAAAATGTATATCATGAACAAACGGTGCTAGTTGTATTCGGACCAGAAGGCGGGTTATCGAGAACAGAAGCTGAAAATCTCCGTTCTGAAGGGTTTCTGCCGATTGCATTAGGTCCGCGCATCTTGCGGACTGAAACGGCACCATTGTATTTATTGTCCGCAATGTCATACGAATTTGAATGAAAGAGGTGAGCAGCTGTGTCTTCGGTGGCATTTCATACGTTGGGCTGCAAAGTGAATCATTACGAAACCGAGGCAATCTGGCAACTTTTCAAGGAAGCCGGTTATGACCGCGGTGATTTCGAAAAGAACTCTGATGTTTATGTCATTAATACATGTACAGTGACGAATACCGGTGATAAGAAAAGCCGACAAGTCATTCGTCGGGCAGTCCGAAAAAATTCGGATGCTGTCATTTGTGTAACGGGTTGTTACGCACAAACTTCTCCTGCTGAAATCATGGCGATTCCTGGGGTTGATATTGTTGTTGGAACACAGGATCGGACCAAACTTCTTGGGCTCATTGATGAGTACCGTTCAGAACGTAAGCCGATCAATGCTGTCCGCAACATTATGAAAAACAGAGTTTATGAAGAACTAGATGTACCTGCATTTACTGATCGCACACGTGCGTCCCTCAAAATCCAGGAGGGATGTAATAACTTCTGTACATTTTGCATCATTCCGTGGGCTCGTGGACTTATGCGTTCGCGTGATCCACAGGAAGTCATCCGTCAGGCGCAACAGCTTGTCGATGCGGGATATCTTGAAATTGTTTTAACAGGTATTCATACAGGTGGTTACGGAGAAGATTTGAAAGATTACAATCTGGCTCGGCTGCTACGTGATCTTGAAACCCAGGTGATAGGACTGAAACGTCTTCGTATCAGTTCGATTGAAGCGAGCCAACTTACAGATGAGGTCATCGATGTCCTTCGTAATTCATCTACAATCGTTCGTCATCTGCATATTCCGATTCAATCCGGTTCCAACTCCGTTTTGAAACGTATGCGCCGGAAATATACGATGGAATTTTTTGCAGAACGTCTGGACAGATTGCGTGATGCACTGCCACAATTGGCAATCACTTCAGATGTTATCGTCGGTTTTCCTGGTGAGACTGAAGAAGAGTTCTTGGAAACATACAACTTTATCCGTGATTATAAATTCTCTGAACTTCATGTTTTCCCTTATTCAAAACGGACTGGGACTCCCGCCGCAAGAATGGAAGACCAGGTTCCCGAAGCTGTAAAAAACGAACGTGTTCATCGCCTGATCGAATTGAACGATCAGCTGGCGAAGCAATATGCATCGACATTCGAAAATGTGGTACTCGAGGTCATCCCGGAAGAAAAGTATAAGCTTGATCCGGACAGCGGGTTATATGAAGGCTACTCGGATAATTATTTGAAACTCGTTTTTCCCGCTGATGAGTCCATGGTCGGTAAAATCATTCGTGTAAAAGTCGTGAAAGCAGGCTATCCCTATAACGAAGGACAGTTTGTCCGTGTTATTGAGGAAGAGACACAACTCGTCTAAATCAGCTATCTAAAAAAGCTGTTCTTATCCATTTTGGAAGGAACAGCTTTTTTCGTGCAGAAACGAATGGTTCTTGATATGATATCAGAAGTACGGACAACTCAAGGAGGTATTCATTTGAATACAAATTATGCTACTTATATCGATCATACATTATTAAAAGCAGATGCTTTAAAAACAGAAATAACGACATTATGTGAAGAAGCCCGTAAATATTCGTTTGCTTCTGTCTGTGTAAACCCGGCATGGGTAAAAACAGCTTCAGCTGCACTTGAAGGTTCACCAGTTAAGGTTTGTACAGTCATTGGTTTTCCTTTGGGAGCGTCAACGTCTGAGGTAAAGGCATTTGAAACTGCTGATGCGATTGCAAACGGAGCAACTGAAATCGATATGGTCATTAATATAGGAGCCCTTCGCAGTGGTGATGATGCGGCTGTGGAAAAAGACATTAAAGCAGTTGTTAATGCAGCAAAAGGAAAAGCGATTGTAAAGGTTATTATTGAAACAGCTTTACTAACTGATAAAGATAAAAGAAAAGCATGTGAACTATCGGTTCTAGCAGGTGCTGATTTCGTGAAAACATCAACCGGTTTTTCAACTGGGGGAGCGACAGAGGAAGACGTCAAGTTGATGAGAGCCGTCGTTGGACCTGAAATGGGTGTCAAGGCTTCGGGTGGAGTTCGAAGCTTGGAAGACATGAAGAAAATGATAGATGCAGGGGCTACAAGAATAGGTGCAAGTTCAGGCGTTCAAATCATGCAAGGGTTGGAATCTAAATCTGATTATTAATTTGAAAGTTTTATATTGACCTATGCTTAATTACGAGGTATAATTTATGAGTACAAGGCACTTGGTCTTGTACAAGAAGTGTGTTTGGAGGGAGGGACAAGAGATATGTCGAAAACTGTTGTTCGTAAAAACGAATCGCTTGAAGATGCTCTTCGCCGCTTCAAACGTACTGTATCCAAAAGTGGAACAATACAAGAGGTAAGAAAGCGTGAGTTTTATGATAAGCCGAGTGAGAAACGTAAAAAGAAATCTGAAGCTGCAAGGAAACGTAAATTCTGATTTCCTGCGATGATGAGTTCGATCTTGTTTTCAATTTAAAATTTGGTAAACCGGAAAATCCTTTATGGGTTTTCCGGTTTATTTGTATATGCTTGAGATAATTTACTACCTGTGCCAATCATGCGTATTAATATGCAAATCGGCTATGTAACACCGTGCACTTTTCGAGATGAAGAAAAATAAACATATTTACAATGAAAATGAAACTTCCGCGCATTTAGAACGTATATAGAGATATAATAGATTCTATAAAGAGAGGTGAACAATACTATGCATAAAATGATAGGAAAAATTCTCCTGTTCATTTTATTCGTATCGGCATTCACGTTTCCGTTCTTAGAAACCGGTGCGGCAACAACTAAAGTTTATAAAGTTCCCATTGAAGACGTTGTTGAAAAAGGATTATACGCATTTTTGCAAAGGTCATTCGCAGAAGCTGAAGATGCGGATGCAAAAGCAATCATCTTGGACATCAATACACCAGGTGGCTTTACTGATGCAGCGGGAAAAATTGCTAAGCTCATGGATGAAACAGATTTAAAGATAATCGCTTACATCAATGATGATGCTTTATCTGCGGGCGCATACTTGGCACTTCATGCAGATCGAATCTACATGTCTCCAAATGGACGAATGGGTGCTGCACAGGTGATTGACTCTTCTGGCAATGCGGCGGATGTCAAAGCACATAGTGCCTGGGTCGCAAGCATGATAAATGCAGCGAAGTCTTCAAAACGTAACCCATTATATGCTGAAGCTATGGCAAATCCTAAAATCGATCTTCCCGACTACCGAGCAGGTGTTGGTGAATTACTGACACTTACTGCGGATGAGGCAATGAAAGTCGAATATAGTGAAGGAACGGTGACATCCCTCAAAGAGTTGCTAAAAGAAACAGGACTTGAAAACGCAGAGATTATTTCGACGAATGAAACATTTACGGAGAGTATTGCACGTTTCGTCACGCATCCTGTCGTTGTTCCGATTCTTTTGTCAATTGCTGGACTGGGATTTGTACTGGAGCTATACTCTCCGGGGTTTGGAGTAGCAGGAACTATGGCTGCCAGTTCATTAGTATTATTTTTCTACGGGCACCTGATTGCTGGACTCGCAGGCTACGAAACAATTATCTTATTTCTAATTGGAGTGGGTCTGGTAGTAGCGGAAATCTTCCTTCCGCATGGCGTTGCAGGTGTTGTTGGATCGCTCGCAATTATTGGAAGTATTATTATGGCGGGCGGCAATCCGATGTATATGGCGATATCTGTCTTAATCGCGGTTGCTATCGCTGTAACAGGGATGGTGATTATTATGAAATTTTTCGGTAAAAAATTGCACTTGCTTAACAAGATGGTATTGATGGATTCAACTGATACTGAAAGTGGCTATGTTTCTAATGTGAATAGAAAAGAACTACTGGGCCGCACCGCGCAGACATCTACAGCACTTAGACCATCCGGTGCAATAGAACTGGACGGCGAACGAATTGATGTTGTTTCCGATGGAAGCTACATTGATAAAGGAAAGAATGTTATTATTGTAAAGGTTGAAGGTTCTCGAATTGTAGTCAGGGAATCAGTAGAAAAGGGGGAAATTGAATAATGCAAGCACTTTTAGGTACAGGTAGTTTAGTTACAATCGTTATAATTGCTTTTATCGCAATTATTGTTTTGTCAGTGTTTTTCACACTCGTTCCTGTGACACTGTGGATATCCGCAATGGCAGCAGGCGTTAGAGTCAGTATTTTCACATTAATAGGTATGCGTCTTCGCCGGGTTATCCCAAGTCGAATCGTTAATCCGCTCATTAAGGCACACAAAGCGGGGCTTGAGGTTTCAATTAATCAGCTTGAAAGTCACTATCTTGCAGGAGGGAACGTTGACCGTGTTGTCAATGCTCTGATTGCTGCACACCGTGCAAATATCGAACTTACATTTGAACGTGCGGCTGCGATCGATCTAGCGGGTCGTGACGTTTTAGAGGCAGTTCAAATGTCCGTTAACCCTAAAGTTATTGAAACACCATTCATTGCCGGTGTGGCAATGAACGGGATTGAAGTAAAAGCAAAAGCTCGTATAACAGTTCGTGCAAACATTGACCGACTTGTCGGTGGTGCTGGTGAAGAGACAATCGTAGCACGTGTTGGTGAAGGTATCATATCGACAATCGGTTCTTCAATTGACCACGCAAAAGTATTAGAAAATCCAGATATGATTTCACAAACTGTGCTAGCAAAAGGTCTTGACTCAGGTACAGCATTTGAAATCCTATCGATTGATATCGCAGACGTTGATATCGGTAAAAACATCGGTGCAGAACTTCAAACTGAACAAGCTATGGCTGATAAAAATATTGCACAGGCAAAAGCAGAAGAACGCCGTGCTATGGCAGTGGCAAATGAGCAAGAGATGAGAGCAAAAGTTGAAGAAATGAGAGCGAAAGTTGTTGAAGCCGAAGCAGAAGTTCCACTTGCAATGGCGGAATCACTACGTTCAGGTAACATGGGAGTTATGGATTACATGAACTTTAAAAATGTCCAGGCAGATACGGGAATGCGCGATTCCATCAGTAAATATGGAAAAACCGATAAAACCGACCCAGCCAAAGACTAATCCGGAAGAAACAGATTCCCGGAAAGGGGATGCACTTAATGGATAGTGGACTTATCATATTGATCATCTCTCTAGCTGTCGGAGCTTTTCTAAACGGTAAAGGAAAGAAAAGCCCACCCGAAAAAGGACCGCAACCAAAGCCATTCACGGCAACAGGTCAGGCTCCAAATAGTCCGACACGTAAATTAAAAGAGATGTCAAAAGACTTGTATCGCGAATTGCAAAAAGAGATGCAGACTCAGGATGCGGAACCGCCAAGTCGCAAACTCCAAACACAACAGGAACAAACGCAACAGCGACAACTGCATCAAGAAATGGTTCTTACTACTTCCGAAACAGCACAACCTGCAAGACCTACTTCTAGTAGAAAAGAACGTGCTGATTCAACAGTTAGTCGTCATATTGAGCGTCCTGATTCTTCTGTAAGTCGTCATAGTGGAAGATTGTCGGCACATGGCGGCGTACGCCAATCTGTAGAAATTGTGGAAAAGCTTGATCTAATACCAAAAAGTCAAGATGACCTGTTTAAAGGTATTGTCTTCTCTGAAATCTTCGGTCCACCGAAATCAAAAAGATAAGCATCGACCCCCTATCCAAATCATACAATGTGGATAGGGGGTTTTATATTTTGAGAAAACTATTTAATACCGGTTCATCAATTACAATTGAGGATTTTTCATCATTACGAATCACTGGTCCTTACTCTTTGCTGAAACTTGGCCCCGATTTTGCGATTATTAGCAGCGGAGAATACAAGATTGAAGTGTCAGGGACTGACTTAACAGTTGAAACACTTACGGAGGAAGTGGCCCTTTTTACATTTACCTCCATTAGTGCTATGAACATTAAAACTGGTGAAAAACAGGAAGCTGTGTATGATGCGTAAACGGTATGCTGTTAAAGTTTCAGGCGACGGTGACCTTCCTGGATTTCTCACAAAATTGGTGACAATAGGAACAAAAATAACATCGTTATCGGTTGTTGATGGTGTTGCTCGTTTTCGGACGGATCGTAGTGGGCTTCGTACTATCCGGCGCAATAGAAGGAATTATCGTTTAAAAGTGGCAATCTCAATTGCAAATCTTCAGTCGGGTTCAATAGTTTTTTTTTCTACAGGTCGTTTTCTTATAGCCTGTCTTATTCCGTTAGCGGCATCCTATTTCCTCTGGTCAGTAGAAATTGAATCCGATATCCCTGAAGTCGTGGATAGAATTGAGAAGAAACTTGAAAAAGGTTCAATTGTTCCGTTAAGACCTTTAGCTCTAATCCCAGATGAAGGTGAAATTCGCCGAAACCTTATGCTAGATGATCCGAATTTATCTTGGGTTAGATTTAGACGGGTCGGTACATCGCTCACGGTTATACCGATGATTTCGCCTCCCTCAAATAACATAGTCGAAGCTGAAGAGGCTCCATCTAACCTCGTAGCGCGTACCGGGGGTGTAATTACACGTTTTGAATTGAAAAGAGGTGAACGGGTCAGTCGAGTTCATCAGACTGTAAAAGAAGGGGACGTGCTTGCTACGGGAATCCTTGAACAAGGCGATAAAACAACAATTGTAGCTGCGGACGGAGCCGTTTATGCAGATTACTGGGTTGAATATTCATTCAGCTTGCCAAAAGAAATGAAATTCCAGTTGCAAGGTGAAGAAATTGTTAAATATTCATTTAACCCTCCGTGGAAGCAGCAAGGAGAAAAGAAGTGGACTCTGCAATCTTTTATTAAAATGGAAAGACATGTGGAAGAGACTGCAGGACAGTTTGAATTGGTTAAAGGGATGGAGGAAACAGTACTAATTCCCTTACTAAAAAACAAGCTATTATCGGAATCTTTTTCAAAAGCAATAATTAAAGATGAAAATATTTTACACGTGACATTCGGTAATGATAAAGTTAGTGGGACTATATTGTTTCTGATCAATGACAATATAGCTGTTAAAAGACTGATTCCCAAGGAGACTGAGCCTATTGGATGAGCAAATGATTCAACTTCATGTTGAAGACCCTAATGAAACAGTGATGCTTCTTGGCATTTCTGACCAGAATATGAAGCTGATTGAGGAAGAACTGAACATTTCAGTATTGACCAGAGGTGACACGATTTCAATCAGTGGTGATGAAGAGAATAGGAATTCAGCAAAAGTGCTTTTGGAGCAGTTATTGAAAGTAATACGTAAAGGTACTAATATTAATCAACGAGATGTCTCGACAGCCCTCGAGATGGTGAAAAGTGGCACAATCGAATACTTTGCTGAACTGTACGATGAAGAAATTTCTAGGAATATGAAAGGAAAGGCGATTCGCGCGAAAACGATTGGTCAGCGTGAATACGTTAGTGCAGTTCGTTCGAGAGATCTTGTATTTTGTATTGGTCCAGCGGGAACAGGAAAGACATACTTAGCAGTCGTACTAGCAGTACTGGCGATGAAAACAGGATCTGCCAAAAAGATAATACTTACACGACCAGCAGTCGAGGCTGGAGAGAGTCTTGGGTTCCTCCCAGGCGACTTGAAAGAAAAAGTCGACCCATACCTGCGTCCGCTATACGACGCCCTCCATGACGTGCTGGGAGCAGAACAGACGGATAGACTTATGGAGCGGGGAGTTATTGAAATTGCGCCCCTTGCTTATATGAGGGGACGAACACTCGACGACGCCTTTATTATTTTGGATGAAGCGCAAAATACGACAAAAGCACAGATGAAAATGTTCTTGACACGACTCGGTTTTGGTTCGAAAATGGTAATCAATGGGGACAAAACCCAAATTGACTTGCCACGAGGCACTGAATCAGGCTTAATTGTCGCAGAAAAAATTCTAAGTAACGTAAGTGATATTCATTTCCAATATCTAGAACAAGGGGATGTCGTACGCCACCCACTCGTAGCCAAAATAATTGAAGCGTATGAACAGGAGCAGTCATAGAAAGTGACTGCTTTTTCTTTAGAATCATCGCTGCTCTAATTGTAGTCATAGAGAAGCAGGGGGAGAGATTCCAATTTTTAAGCCAATGGGGAAACTTTTTAAAACACTTAAGTTCAATTACTTGTCGCTATTTTTATTAGCGATATCAATGATACTCCTTTTTACTTTCATGTATGGCAGCGTTAAAAAAGAAACCTATGAGGTAAAACTATTTCAAATTTCATTGGATACCATACGTTCATTAAAAACGGTAGAAGATACTGTGAAAACAGAGCAGGAAAGAGAACGCGCGGCTAATGAAGTTAATCCATACTATCAATTTTCCGAAGATGTTGTGAAAAATAGGCAAGCGATTGCAACGTCTATATTTGATTTGCTTATTGAAGTGAAAACCTCGAGTGAACCTGGGAAAACTGAAACAGAAGCGCCAACTAAGTCCGCCAAAGAACAACTTCCGACTATGCGGGCTAAACTTGCGAGCCTGGAAAAGGAAGAACCTGGACTGCGCTTGAGTGATGATGCCCTTACCAGTCTTTTAGCACAAAACACAGAGACATTGCTTAATATGCAGAAAATACTTGTCAATGTTATTGGGGAGGAATTATCGAAACCTGTCAGGACTTCAGATTTGTCGACTGTACGCGACGAAGTCGAACGGGAAATTCGACTTACGGAAGCGGTTCCGTCTACTGCCTTACAAACATTAATTGCGATTAGCAAATCCCTTATTGTTGAGACAGAATTGATTAACGAAGATATGACGAAGGCACGGATCGTACAAGCTAAGGAATCTGTTGAGCCTACACGTATTTTACAAGGGCAAGTAATTGTACGCGAAGGCCAAGTTATCGATAAAGAAGTATACAGGCAATTGGAGCTTGCAGGTGTGTTGTCAAACCAGTCATCCATGAAGCCGTTGGTTGGCCTGATTATCTTTGTTGTAATTATCGGTGCAATCATTTATATGCACTTTGGATCTTGGAACGAAAATAGAGTAACAAAAAGAAAAGCATTACTTATTGCGCTATCAGTCTTTTTTCTATTAGTAGTCATTATGAAGTTACTATCGCTTATTGGAAAGGATTTTGATGTCCTTCTCGCATTTCTATTCCCAACAGCCCTTGCACCAATGTTAATGAAGCTGTTAACCAATGAACGTCTTGCGATATTGTCAACAATCATCACGGCTGCAACTGCGGGAATAATTCTTCAGGAAGGTTATGCAGCAATCATTCAAATGGAAGTTGCATTATACATACTTTTCGGCGGTATTGTGAGCTTATATTTGCTTGGTAATGGTGGAAGACGTTCGAATATTTTACGGACAAGTCTTGGGGTATCCGTTTCAAATATGATGTTTATCGCATTTTACCTCTTGATGACACAGTCTTCTTATGATTTGACGGAGCTAGTCTATTATGTGATAGCGGCAATTGCTTCTGGTATTTTATCTGGAGCACTTACAATCGGTCTCATGCCATTCTTTGAGTCGGCCTTTCGATTGTTGTCCGACATGCGTCTAATCGAATTATCGAATCCAAATCATCCATTGTTGAAAAAGGTTTTGACCGAAACACCAGGTACTTATCATCATAGTGTTATGGTTGCCAATCTGGCTGATGCAGCGTGCGAATCGATTGGAGCGAATGGACTTCTTGCAAGAGTCGGGAGCTATTATCACGACATTGGCAAGACCATCAGACCGGGCTTTTTTATAGAAAATCAGCTTGCTGGACAAAATCCTCATGATGCTCTACCACCGGAGAAGAGTAGGGACATTATTATCGCCCATGCGGAAGATGGTGCAAAGCTGCTTGAAAAGCACAAGATGCCAGCTGAAATTATCGATATCGCGCGTCAACATCATGGTACGAGTACATTAAAGTATTTTTACTTTAAAGCGAAAGAATCTGGTATGGATGTTACGGAGGAGGAATTTCGGTATTCGGGTCCTAGACCGCAAACAAAAGAAATCGCAATAATATCAGTAGCTGACAGTGTTGAAGCAGCAGTACGTTCGATGAAAGAACCCACCCCACAAAAAATAGCAGCACTTGTAAAATCGATTGTAAATGATAAATTAAATGATGGCCAATTCGATGAATGTGATCTTTCAATGAAAGAATTAAAGACAGCTGAAAGAGTTATTTGCGAAACATTGAATGGGATATTCCACAACCGTATTGAATATCCAAAGTGAGTTTGAAAGGAGTGTCAGAGAATGCTGGAAATTTATTTTGAAGATGAAACTAAAAAAGTAGATAAAGAAACAGAAGACTTGATAAGAGAATTGCTAAGCCATGCTTCAGTAGAAGAAGGTTTGACTGGAGAAATAGAATTGGCTGTAACATTCATGACAGATGAGGAAATACAAGAAGTGAATTCTGAATATCGTGGTAAAAATGTTCCGACAGATGTTATTTCATTTGCTCTTGAAGAGATGACGGAAGGCGAAATTGCAATAATTCCGATAGAAGGCATGCCGACCGTATTAGGTGATATACTTATATCAGTGGAAACAGCTGGTAGGCAAGCAGAAGAGTATGGGCACGATTTTCATCGTGAAATCGGTTTTCTAGCACTGCATGGTTTTTTGCATCTGCTAGGGTACGATCATATGACAGAAGTTGACGAAGCTAAAATGGTCGGCAGGCAGAAAGAGATTCTCGCATCATTCGGACTTGAGAGGTGAATACTCGATGCGGAAGTTTTTGCTATCATTCGTCTACGCGTGGAATGGAATCCGTCACGGTATACTAGTAGAACGAAATGCTAAATTGCATTTATTTTCCGCTATTATTGTCGTGTCTGCAGGAGTACTGACTGGATTGTCACGATACGAATGGTTTATCATTCTCATTTTGATTGGCGGGATGCTCGCACTTGAAATGTTGAATTCGGCGGTGGAACGTGTTGTTGATCTTGTAACAGATACGCGCCATCCGCTTGCAAAACAGGCGAAAGATCTTGCTGCGGGTGCTGTGCTAATATACGCAATGATTAGTGCATTAATCGGGTTGATTATTTTTTTACCGAGATGGTTTAACTAAATTGAAGAGGTGTTTTTATGGATGTAGAACAATTATTAAATGAGTCGAAAAAAGCACGTGAAAAAGCGTATGTACCATACTCGAAGTTTCCGGTCGGGGCTGCACTTTTGGCTGACGATGGAACTATTTATCACGGTTGTAATATTGAAAACTCTGCATACAGTATGACGAATTGTGCGGAAAGAACGGCATTTTTTAAAGCGGTTTCCGATGGTGTACGGACGTTCAAAGCACTTGCAGTAGTTGGAGATACGCAAGGTCCAATCTCCCCGTGCGGAGCATGCAGACAAGTCATAGCTGAATTTTGTGATGGCGCAATGCCTGTATATCTGACAAACTTAAATGGGGACGTAGAAGAAACAACGGTAGCAAAATTGCTTCCGGGCGCATTTTCCAAGGAGGATCTTTCATATGCAGCAAAACAATAATAAGTTTAAATCAGGGTTCATATCGATTATTGGCCGCCCTAATGTTGGTAAATCAACATTTCTAAACCATGTAGTCGGTCAGAAAATTGCCATCATGAGCGACAAACCCCAGACAACACGCAATAAAGTGCAAGGGGTTGTTACAACAGATGAATCACAAATAATATTCATTGACACTCCAGGAATTCATAAGCCAAAGCATAAGCTTGGTGATTTCATGGTGAAAAGTGCTCGTAACACGTTAAAAGAAGTAGATATAATCATGTTCATGGTTAATGCTGACGAAGCGATTGGCCGCGGTGATCGATTCATCATCGACTTACTTGAAAACTCGGAGACACCCGTGTTTTTAATCATCAATAAAATTGACCTAGTACACCCAGACGAGTTGTTTAAAATTATCACATCTTATACTTCCGAATTCGATTTCGCTGAAATTGTTCCAATTTCAGCTTTAAACGGTAATAATGTGGAGCGTTTGCTAGAAACGATGACGAAGTACTTACCTGAAGGGCCCAAATATTACCCTGATGATCAAGTAACGGATCATCCTGAGCGATTCATTATTTCTGAATTAATTCGCGAAAAAGTATTACATCTAACGAGAGAAGAAATTCCACATTCCATAGCAGTTGTTATTGAAAAGATTGAACGCGAGGAATCACGTGAAATGGTTAACGTAATGGCAACGATTGTCGTTGACCGCGATTCTCAGAAAGGCATTGTTATCGGTAAAAAAGGTGCATTGCTTAAAGAAATCGGCACGAAAGCAAGATATGATATTGAAATGTTACTTGGTTCAAAAGTATTTCTTGAGTTGTGGGTTAAAGTGCAAAAAGATTGGCGTAATAAGCCAGGTCAACTGAAAGAATTCGGTTTCAGGGACGATGAGTATTAAGAAATGAGTTGCATAAGTTGACAAAGAGGTGATTGCTTCGCTGAACAAATGGGAAGGAATCATTTTAAGAGGCATTCCGTATGGCGAGTCCAACAAAATTGTTACGCTGTTCACACGTGAAGGCGGTAAAATGACGGCAATGGCGCGTGGTGCGAAGAAACCGGCTAGCAGGCTAGCAGCAGTCACACAACCCTTCACACACGGTTCATTTCTGATTCGAACTGGCAGAGGAATGGGGACGCTTGAACAGGGTGAACCACTCGACTCAATGCGGCATATTCGAGAAGACTTGGAAGCAACGGCCTATGCCAGTTATATTGTCGAATTGATTGATAAGCTTACTGAAGATAATGAACGTATCGTGGGGATATATGGATTGTTATATGATGCGCTTCACGCAATTAACGAACAATATGACCCCGAAGCGATTGCATTATTCGTTGAGTGGAAAATGTTGCCAATAGCTGGCATTCATCCAGTTCTTCATCAATGTGCAAACTGCGGAGCGACAGAGGGAGAGTTTGCATTTTCCTTTATGCAAACCGGTTTTATCTGCCACAGATGCTTCCAGGTAGACAAATTTGCAACCCGAATTACACCAAGTCAATTAAAACTGATACGGACATTTTATACAGTCCCCATCAATCGAGTTGGTAATTTGACATTGAAAAAGACAACGAAAGAATTCATGAAAAAACTTGTTCGTACAATTTACGATGAGCAAGTGGGAATTCGTTTGAAGTCGAGATCATTCCTCGATCAGCTAGATTCGACACCCGAACTATTGCCCAGAAAAGAAAAACCTAAAGAAGAAAGCGAATAACTTTCTGAAATAGAAACCCCGAATTCTGGACTCTTTTAACTAGAGCCTGAATTCGGGGTTTATTATCTGGAAAAAGATTTACTCACTAATCACTCGTACTGTTCCATAATAACGTTGGCATTGAGAAATTTAAATTTCAAAATTGCCCTCAGCAAGCATACTGAATTCGGGACCCTTTAGTGCGAATTCTATAGGGTCACCACTTTCAAAGTGAAACGTGACATACTACTTTATACTAGCAGATAAATAGGTGAATATAGCTGCAAAATGCCCCAATGTATTTAGGATAATAGACTTGCCATTATTGGTCTTGGCGTAAAAGTAGTTTCAGAAATCTATCGTAAAACGTTGAAAATTCATTGCGACCTTTGATATTTACATAGTAAATCTCTATACTGATACGAATAGAGCATCAAGTTAATGTGAAGGAAAGTAATAAAAGGGGGCAGCGTATTTTTGAAATACATAAAAATAATTTCGCAAATCGTAATTTTATATGGTTTTGTCCTAATCGGTAACTGGTTAAGAGACTTCCTGCACTTACCACTTTCAGGAAGTATAATCGGTCTTTTATTGCTACTGGCAGCTCTTTCATTAAAAATATATAAGCTTGAATGGATAGAATCGGGAGCTTACTTTCTTTTAGCTTATTTGCCACTATATTTTATCCCTGCAACTGTCGGTGTGATGAATTATTGGCATGTTTTTGCAGGAATTGGTTTTTTGTTAATACCAATTACCATAGTTAGCACGCTATTGGCGATGTGGGTTTCCGGCACTACAAGTCAATCCCTGGCTCGTAAATCTGCAAAAAGTAAGGAGCAGGTTTCATGCGAATAATAATGCTTTCCATTCTGTTTTTAGTACTAACCCTCGCTATATATCTTGTGATGAATTTCGTATTTGTTAAATTTCGCAGAGTGTTCCTAATCCCAATCCTGACAACAACAATTGGAATCATATTGGTACTAGTGCTTTTCAAAGTTCCTTATGAAACATATATGCTTGGTGGAAAGTGGGTGGATTTGCTTTTGGGACCCGCGATTGTAGCATTGGCAATACCTTTATATAAACAAAGGGAATTGATAAAAAAATACATGCTTGCGATCCTTGGTGGTATTTCGGTCGGTGCTGTTGTTGGCATGTTAAGTGGAGTAATATTTGTTAAACTAGCTGGTTTCTCAAAGGAAATCGTCATGTCATTATTACCAAAATCGATTACAACACCTATCGCTATTCAAATTTCTTCAACACTTGGCGGTGTTCCTTCGTTAACCATCGCTTTTGTAATGATTGCAGGTTTCACTGGAATCATAATTGGACCGGCGTTGATGAAATGGATGCACATTGATACAACAATTGGCCGAGGAATTGCATTAGGGACGGCTGCTCACGCACTGGGAACTTCGAAAGCAATCGACTACGGTGAGGAGGAAGCATCCTACAGCTCCCTTGCTATGACACTTTCGGCAATTATCGGTTCTGTCATAGGTCCGATTGTGGCTTGGATGTTTTATTGAAGGATAATAAGAATCAAAAGAGTGTATGTTAGGGAAAGGAATTCTTTTTTAAAGTCCATTTCCCATCAATCACAGTATTGTAGTATCTAGTAAATAGGAAATGTTGAATAAATGGTCTAGTTCACAGAAAAACTCACAAACCGGAGGTACCTATGTTTTTTATGGAAGCAAAACGTATTATTGTTGTTATTTTTGGTTCGTTATTAGTTGCAATATCACTTAACTTCTTTTTAATTAATGCAAATGTTTACGCGAGTGGATTTGCTGGGGCTGCGCAGCTAGCTTCTAGTTTGTTTGAAGATTATACCGATTTTAGCATTAGTACGGGAATCTTGCTGTTATTATTTAATATTCCTGTCTTTATTTTAGGATGGTACAAAGTAGGAAAAGGATTTACCATTTATAGCATTATTTCCGTTATATTTGCTACTATCTTTATGGAAATATTACCTGTAATCTCAGTGTCCGATGATATTATTTTAAATGCAGTAATTGGTGGGGTAATTGCTGGCGTAGGTGTCGGATTATCCTTAAAGTTAGGTGCATCTACTGGCGGTATGGATATTGTTGCAATGTTTTTATCACGATTACAAGACAAGCCAATCGGTACTTATTTTTTAATTCTTAATGGGGTTATTATTGTTATGGCTGGTATTTTATATGAGCCTGAAAATGCCTTATATACAATGTTAGCGTTGTATACTACGACAGCCGTTATTGACATGATCCATACACGTCATGAAAAAGTAACAGCAATGATTGTTACAGTTAAAGCAGATGAGCTACAGCATGCTATTCATCAAAAAATGGTGCGAGGAATTACGATTATTCCTGTAAAAGGGGCATATACAAAAGAAGATAAAAATATGATGTATTTAGTCATTACGCGTTATGAATTATATGATTTGGAAACAATTATTAAAGAGGTAGATCCAAAAGCATTTACAAACATTGTACAGACTGTTGGCGTTTTTGGGTTCTTTAGACGAGAAGGCGAAGTAATTAATAAGTAAAGCGGGTATTACGTCAATCGAAGAGATAACTTTCATACAAAATGGATGGCTAAGATTACCTTAGCTGTCCTTTTTAATATTTGAAACTGATAGTCATTAAGAGCAAAATATATACAGGAAAGATTTCTTGCTATTTTTATTTAGCTGATATATAATTAAATTAACGATTTGTTAATTGTTAATTGAAATGAAAGTTTTTGATTTTAAGAATTGATAAATAGATAGTTATCTGTTAAACAGCAATGGGCGTCTCTAAGGAAAAAATGAAGTCTAATCGACAGTTGGTTTATAAGCAAAGGAGATGAAATTGGATGTCAAAATTTAAAACAGAAGAAGAAGCACTACAACATTATGATTCGAGTCAGTACAGAACGCCGGATGGGTATACAAGTGATATTGCGATATTTACATTACTCCGAAATGAGGAATCGACTGTTGGAAGTGATTCGACTTCTATTCACTCATTAGCTTTGATGTTGATTAAACGGGCAGAGTTCGATGCTGAAGGTGAACCTAACATCGAAGGCGGAAAATGGGCTTTACCAGGAGGGTTTATCCATCCAGAAGAAACAGCATACGAAGCGGCTAAGCGGGAACTGAAAGAAGAAACAGGTGTAGATGGTATTCACATCGAACACTATGGTGTGTATGACAAATTAGGTAGAGATAAACGCGGATGGATAATATCTAATGCACATTACGCAATTGTTCCTGAAGAAAACGTTGAAAATATGGAAGCTTCTGATGATGCTGAAGATGTTCAATTATTTACGATAGATGAAGTCTTTACGTTAGATTTGGCTTTTGATCATTACCAAGTGATTAAAGATGCTTTGGAAGCCGTTCGAAAAGATGTGTTTCAAACAACGGTGGTTAAAAACTTTTTAACAGAGGAATTCAAGTTGGAAGATTTACGCCAAGTGTTGCTTGCGATTATTAATGACCCTGTTGTGAATAGTAAGCCTGGGTTCTTTAGAAAAGCACCAAGTCTGCCTTTTATCGTAGCTGCGTTAGATAAAAATCATGTACCTAAAACAGCAGAACCAACGAGCACTACCAAACGACCAACAAAATTATACCGATTTGTAGATGTAGACATTATCCCTTCGATTTGGCGCTAAATTTGTGAATGGGGTATGTACCTGAACTTGTGAATCAATAAAATATGGATGCCTACTGTTGCAGGCAGTAAGGTGTCCAAAATCTCTAGTTTTTTATTTTTCAGTATAACAATTAACAAATGTGTAATTGTTAATTTAGATTAAAACTAAAGGAGTGTGTTGAAAATGATGAAAACTAAATTTGAGGAAATCGTTGATGTTTCAAGGGTTGGAAGTGAGAATACGAAGGGATTAAATGAATTAATGGTCCTTGCGAATGCGGAGAAAATGGCACCTTCAAGAGAAGATGTTGAAAGAGTATTGTTCATAGGGATTGATATTCAAAATGACTTTATGGAAAACGGAGAACTAGGTGTCCCAAATTCCCATAAGGATGTTGAACGTGTAACTAAGTTCCTTTATCAAAACCTAGATAAGGTGACGACGATTGCCTTGTCGTTAGATACACATCAAATGCATCAAATATTCCATCCGAGTTGGTGGGTAGATGCAGAGGGAAATCATCCTGTTCCATTTACAGTCATCACAACAGAAGATGTTGAAAAAGGAAAGTGGATGGCTGTAGAAAAACAACAAGAAAGCTTGGCGTACATTATTCATTTAGAGCGTTTAGGGAAAAAACAATTGTTGATATGGTCTTATCATTGCATTGAAGGGACCCATGGCGCCGCCTTAGAAGGTCAGTTTTCGAATATGGTTCACTTTCATTCTGTGATACGGCAGTCCAGCATACAAAAAATTGTGAAAGGGCAAGACTCATTAAGCGAAATGTATGGAATCATTCAGCCGGAGTATGCCAAAACAGACGGAACAAATTATGCGTTTCTTCAATCCCTACTCGCTTACGATAAAATTGTTATCGCTGGGGAAGCAAAATCTCACTGTGTATTGGAATCCGTTCGGCAGATAGTTGAGTACTACGGAGACAAGCATGAATTGCCATCAAAGATTTATTTGTTAGATGACTGCATGAGTCCCATCCCTGGATTCGAAGTATCAACAGAGCATGCATTTAAAGAACTTCAAAAGAATTATGGCATTCATATTGTGAAATCAACCGAATTTAAGTTGTGAAAACGAACAAAACACTGCTGTTTGGACAATAAAAGAAGTAGCACTGTTAAAGAGACGGTGCGATTTAGAAGTAATCAATGAACCCATATAGAGGAGGAGAATTCAATGACTAAAAAGTACTCAGATGATGGGTTAGCACTACACACGGATCTGTATCAAATTAACATGACGGAAACGTATTGGGAAGATGGCATGCATAACAAACGGGCGGTGTTTGAACTCTATTTTCGCAAGTTGCCTTTTGAAACGGGTTACGGTATTTTTGCAGGATTGGAACGAATCATTGAATTCATTAAAGAATACCGTTTCACCGATAGTGATATTGCTTATTTACGTGAAGAATTGGGTTATGCAGAAGACTTCCTGACCTATTTGCAATCGGTGCGCTTTAATGGAACGATTCGAGCAATGAAAGAGGGAGAATTGGTTTTCGCGAATGAGCCGATTCTACAAGTCGAAGCAAGTTTGGCAGAGGCTCAGTTGATAGAGACAGCTCTCTTAAATATTGTAAATTACCAAACACTCATTGCGACAAAAGCAGCACGTATCAAACAGGTGGTAGGAGAACAAACTGTAATGGAATTTGGAACAAGACGTGCACATGAATTAGATGCGGCGGTGTGGGGAACAAGAGCGGCTTATATTGCTGGGTTTTCTGCAACGAGTAATGTAAGAGCCGGTAAGATGTTTGGCATCCCTGTATCTGGAACACACGCACATTCAATGGTTCAGGCGTATAAAGATGAATACAAAGCATTTCATAAATACGCTCGTCGCCATAAAGAGTGTACGTTTTTAGTGGATACCTTTGATACATTGCGGTCTGGCGTTCCGATAGCGATTCAAGTTGCGCAAGAACTGGGAGACAGCATTAATTTTAATGCGATTCGATTAGATAGCGGTGATTTGGCTTATTTATCAAAGGAAGCTAGAAAAATGTTAGACAAAGCAGGATTCAGTAAAACAAAAATCGTTGCTTCAAACGACTTAGATGAAAAAACCATTATGAACTTGAAGGCACAAGGAGCGAAAATTGATATGTGGGGTGTCGGAACAAAAGTGATTACCGCATTTGACCAACCTGCTCTCGGTGCTGTTTATAAATTGGTGGCGATTGAGGATGAAAATGGTAATATGGTTGACACAATAAAAATATCTGGAAATCCTGAGAAAGTAACAACTCCAGGATTGAAGAAAGTGTATCGTATTGTGAACTTGATGAATAATCGTGCCGAGGGTGATTACATTGCTATGATGGATGAGAATCCGCAAGTGGAAGAAAAATTAAAAATGTTTCACCCGACTCATACGTTTATCTCAAAGTTTGTGACAAACTTTGAAGCGATCGAATTACACCAAGACATTTTTGTAGAGGGAGAGCTTGTGTATGCATCTCCATCTATACAGGAAATTCAAGCGTACGCCAAAAACAATTTATACCTCCTGTGGGATGAATATAAGCGCACCTTGAATCCAGAACAGTATCCCGTAGATTTAAGTCAAAAATGTTGGGATAATAAAATGAGAAATATTCGTGAGGAACTAGAAAAAGTACAGGAGCTGAATAGCTAAAAGGTTTGAGACACAAGGTAAATAGTAATGGATAGGGTTGAGGGCAAGGGCAATCCCGTGCCCCTTATGCATGTTAATAGGTTTCATAAGGATACCTATCAACAATACAATTTAACAGAAATTCTAATAGAGTGATGAACACCTTTCAAGGCTGCTCGGTACATTTATCTAGAATAGAAAAAACGAAAATACACCGTCTTGTGAAAGATGATGTGGGTTCGATAAACCTTGTTGTATAGAGGTTTTAAGTATATGAAATTTTCTTCGATATTACATTCCGTCAATCGACGAGGATATCCGCTTTTCGTAATGCTTCTTCGGCATTTTTGATTTGGTCTTCATTGTCCGCAACGATTGTGTGTAAGTGAATCCCATCTTCAGATAACTTGGATAAGTAATTGGCTTCAGACTCTCTTATACGATTGATGAACTCTATCACTTCATTCCGATTTGAAACCATGATAGAAGCACTCAAATCACCATAGACGGGATGCTCAATTTTGACGTCTTTCACAGTTATGCCATTATCGACAAGAATATTAAGTTCTTCCATCGTTTGATCAGAAGTATGCTTGCAGACTATCGTTTTTTCGATTCTCCCAAGGTTTTCCTGAGCCTGTATATAAATATATCCTCGACTTGTAGCAACAATAGGTTCATTTTTTGCTTTTAACAAAGTTATATCTCCGACGATTACTTGTCTACTGACATTAGTCATTTCTCCAAGTGTTCTCCCTGTAATGGGTTTAGCAGCTGACCTCAATGTATCAATGATTTGCTGCCGACGTTCTTCTCCTAATACTTTTTCATTATCTTTCATCATAAAACCTCCTCGCAATGCCATTTTAACATATTGTAAGTCTGAATCACTCTCGCTAGAATTGTTCCATAACTCTGAGAAGTGAGCTAGTTAAAGAGGATACTGTTTCGTCGGTTGTGCTGGCCCCAAATGAAATTCGGATAAATCCTTTTGCTGTTTGTGCATCAATTCTTAAGGCCATCATTGCTTTTGATGATTGCTGTTGACCTATTTGGCATGCGCTTCCAGTTGATATCGCAAAACCGAGCCGATTTAGCTCCAACATCATAAGTTGTCCTTCTAAATTTTTTACACCCAATCCAATAATTTGAGGGAGTTGAAAAGTCATATCTTTTGATTCGTAGATTGTAAATAGCTCTGGATATTTTTTTATTTCATCCAGCAAAAGAGCTCGGAAATGGGCGTGTTTTTCAACTTCATAGGCATTTTTTGAGCAAATTTTGGCGGAAGTAACAAATGCAGCTATTCCCGGTACATTAACGGTTCCGCCCCTGAATCCCGATTCGTGAACAAACCCTGGAAAGACAGGAATAATTCGGTGCCGCGGATTGATGTAAACTGCACCGACACCTTTTGGACCATATACTTTATGACTAGAAACAGTTAAGCTGTCAACAATTTTCGCGATTGGTGTAATATCCATCTTACCAAATGACTGAACGCAGTCACTATGGAGCAGGGCAGTGCGTCCGGAAATTAATTGGGCAATCTGTTCAAGAGGTTGAATTGTACCTAGTTCAGGGTTGATATGCTGGATGCTGACCAATATCGTATCATTTTGAAGCGCTTTTTCGAATAAATCAAGATCAACACGACCGTTTTCATCAAAAGGAACAACTGTTACCGTGAATCCGTCCGCTTTCAAATATTCCAGTGCGGAATCTACAGATGGATGCTCGCCTGCTGATGTAATGATATGACTACCTTGATGCCGATTTGCCTTAGCAAGAGAGATGATTGAAAGGACATTACTTTCCGTACCACCTGAAGTGAAATAGATTCCGGCCGCATTCACCCCTAACAATTCAGCGAATTCTTTGCGGCATAGTGCCAGCATGTTTTGCGCTTCACCACCAACCTCATGCAAGCTACTTGTATTTCCATAACACTCCTGTGAAAGTTTCAAGTAAACGTATGCTGCATCTGGGTGTAACGGTGTAGTAGCCGCGTAATCGAAATAATGCATAATAGATTCCTCCAAGTTAACTAATAAATTCATCTTGTCATAGTTTGCAAAATGTGTAAAGATAGGTGTCAAGACACTAGTGGTTTAAGGAGGATAAAGGTGAACTCATACAGTTGCATTATTGTCGGAAGTGGAATATCCGCATTACAGTTGGCAAATGAATTGACTGGCGATGCGCGAGTACTAATCATCACTAAATCTATGAAACGCTCGAGCAATTCTTATCGTGCTCAAGGCGGCATTGCCGCAGCGCTAAGTAGTGAAGATACATCAGCTTCGCATTATCAAGATACAATCGCAGCCGGCTGTCAATTCCAAAACAGTGATGAAGTACAAGAACTTGTCAAAAATGGACCTTCACTTATTCAGGCTTTGATGAGAAAAGGACTTCAGTTCGATACGGATTCGTCTGGACAATTGGAACTTGGATTAGAAGGCGCACATAGCATAAATCGGATTGTTCATTGCGGAGGAGATGCGACTGGTAAACATGTAGTGGACTATTTAATCAGCTCACTCGGAAGCAATGTTGAAATAGTGGAAAACCGTTTCGTTTATGAATTAATTGTTCATCCTCTAACAAAGTCATGTATTGGTGTTAAAGCGAAAGACCAGTTTGGACATAATGAAACGTATTACGCTGATCACATCGTACTGGCAACAGGCGGAATAGGTGGATTATATTCATATACTTCGAATGATTCATCTGTCACTGGGGATGGACTTGCAGTTGCCTATCGTGCGGGGGCAGAAGTAAAGGATATGGAATTCATTCAATTTCATCCGACGCTGCTGTATATCAACGGAAAAACAGAAGGATTGATATCGGAAGCGGTTCGTGGGGAAGGGGCAAAACTCATAAATGCAAACGGGACTTTGATAATGAAAGGAAAGCATCCTCAGGAAGATCTTGCACCGCGGCATTTAGTAGCGAAGGAAATATATCAGCGGCAAGTTGCAGGTCAAGATGTCTATCTGGACATCCGAATGATTTCTCAATTCAAAGAGAAATTCCCTACAATCACAGGAATGTGTCAGGAAAACGGGATTTCTTTGGCTAGAGGGAAACTGCCTATCGCACCAGGTTGTCATTTCCTCATGGGAGGAATTGTCGTGGATTCGGTCGGGAAAACGTCAATTGAAGGATTGTATGCCATAGGAGAAACAGCTTGTACTGGTGTTCACGGTGCGAATCGTCTCGCTAGCAACTCTTTGTTAGAAGCGCTTCATTATGGAGTTAAATTGGCCAAGCATTTGAATGAAATGCCAGATAAGAACTGGCAACAACCGATCTACATGGAGGCGACCGCCATGCAATCTTCAATTTATATACCCTTGCCAGAAAAAGATGAACTGCGTGAGGAAATGATGGCTAAAGCAGGCATTGTTAGAACAAAAGTGGAACTTCAGCAGTTAGCTAATTGGCTGGATAGCTTTGAGCAGCCGAATTTAGCTAACTTACAAGTTGATGGGTGGAGCACTGAACAAATCCAGCGGCTATTTATGATGCAAATTGCGAAATTGATTACAACTGGCGCATTGCAACGGGAAGAGAGCAGAGGCGCACATAACCGAGAAGATTATCCGCAAGAGGATGAACGATGGGCTAAGCTCCATATTGTCCAATCGAAAAATGGAATTGAAATGAGGGAGCGACAACATGAATATCATCAAGTTGAAATCCATGCTTGAACAGTTTTACATAGAAGACATCGGTGACGGCGATCTCTCCAGTGATTATCTATTCCCAAAATCATTGAGGGGTGAATTGTCATTTATCGCAAAAATGGATGGCATCTTTTGTGGCAATGATGTCATTGAATATGGATTACAGGTTGTAGATGACACTCTTTCAGTCGTTTGTCATGTGGAAGATGGAGATCCGATTGAGCGGGGGACTGTTATTGCGACTGCTGCGGGAAGAATTGGTAGTTTGTTAAAAAGTGAGAGAGTTATTTTGAACTTGATTCAGCGGATGAGCGCTATTGCTACTGAGACAAACAGGGTAGTGCAAAAAATTAGCGGGACAGGTACAAAGGTAGTCGATACACGTAAAACTGTACCTGGTTTACGCATGCTTGATAAGTACGCAATCCGCATCGGTGGTGGATTCAATCACCGTAATGGGCTTTATGATGCTGTTATGTTGAAAGATAATCATCTAGCATTCGCTGGGTCCATCTCAAAAGCAGTTAAAACAGTAAGGGCGGCAATCGGCCATACCGTGAAAATCGAAGTTGAAATTGAGTCATTCGAGCAATTGCAAGAAGCCGTGGAAGCAAAAGTTGATATTATTATGTTTGATAATTGTTCTCCTGAAATGATAAAAGAATGGAAGAAATCAGTTCCAGGATCAATCATTACAGAAGCATCTGGCATGATTACGAATGAAACAATCCGTACTTATGCAGAATCTGGAGTGGACTATATTTCATTAGGCTATTTAACACACTCAGTTAAAGCGTTAGATATTAGCGCAAATGTCCTAATAGAAACTCATTAAGGGGGAATCGATTTGTCTATATTACAATACTTTGAAAAAGAAAAGAGCGGTACATTACCAGAAACTTACCGAGAAATGACACGTGAACAAATGGAAACGCGTATTGTTGAAATTAAACAGCATCTTGGCGATAAACTACTTATCCCAGGACACCATTACCAAAAAGATGAAGTCATTCAGTTTGCTGATATATCCGGTGATTCACTTCAACTTGCACAGCTTTGCGCTGACAATACAAAAGCGGAGCATATCGTATTTTGCGGTGTCCATTTCATGGCAGAAACGGCCGATATTTTAACAAGTGAACATCAGAAAGTATACTTACCCGACATGCGAGCAGGTTGTTCAATGGCTGATATGGCCGATATATTTCAGACAGACCGTGCGTGGACAGCGCTAGAAAAGATGTTTGGAGAATCAATTGTACCATTGACATATGTCAACTCGACAGCAGCTATTAAAGCTTTCGTTGGTAAAAATGGTGGTGCAACGGTAACGTCATCCAACGCACATAAAATGGTGAAATGGGCGTTTACACAAAAGGAGCGCATTTTGTTTTTACCAGATCAGCATTTGGGTAGGAACACAGCCTTTGATATCGGGGTTTCACTTGAGCAGATGGCTGTATGGGATCCCATTCATGACAAACTCGAGTATGATGGAGATTTTGAAGACGTTAAAGTGATTTTATGGAAAGGGCATTGTTCCGTCCATGAAAACTTCACAGTCAAAAATATCGAGGATGTCCGTGCAAATGATCCTGCTATAAAAATTATTGTCCATCCGGAATGTTCACGTGAAATTGTCGCTCTTGCAGATGATAATGGTTCAACAAAGTATATTATCGACGCAATCGAAAACGCGTCCCCGGGAAGTAAATGGGCGATTGGGACAGAAATGAATCTAGTCAATCGACTAATCCGCAATCATCCAGATAAGCCCATCATTTCGCTCAATCCACAAATGTGTCCATGTTTGACAATGAATCGTATCGATCTCCCGCATCTGCTGTGGAGTTTGGAGAGCATTGTCAATGGAGAAGAAGTAAACGTGATTGAAGTCGATGCTGAAACGTCACTGTATGCTATTAATGCACTGGACAGGATGTTGGAAAGAGCATAATGAATAACGAAGAGACACCTTATGTATTTGGGTGTCTTTTTTTCGATTGCTGGAGAAATGAGACGATTCATGGGTGAGACCCAAGAATAGTAGAATGAAACAAATCATAATATCGAAAGAGTCGGAAAACACATTGAACTCCGTAAGCATGTATGTGAAAATAGTAAATAACCAATCAGTCAATAACTTTTCCCGATTTATTCACCAAATAAATCGACACTTGACGCAACAGCGACTTTGTTTTCATTCGTGAATGCGATTGTTGCGGGATTATCCGTAAAAGAAAAGGATAGTTTTGAAATTAGGCAGAAGACCAATAAGCGCTAACAAGTGATTTTTTATTTATAGAGGGAGCGGATAGAAAGTGAAAAACGCATTACTTGAAGTAGAACCAATCATTGTAGACGTGTTCCAACATTTACATACACATCCTGAAATCAGTTGGAAGGAAGTAGAGACGACAAAGTATTTACAGCAACTGCTTGAAAAAGAGGGCTTTCAGGTGGAGACGTTCGAGGATTCAACGGGACTCGTCGTTACTGAAGGGTCAGGGGAGTATTGTGTAGGGCTTCGCACGGATATTGATGCTTTATGGCAAGAAGTGAATGGCATTTATCAGGCGAATCATTCATGCGGACACGACGCGCATATGTCGATAGCAGTCGGTGCGATGCTAGTTTTGAAAAAGCTAGGATATCCGAAAACAGGTCGACTAAAAGGGGTTTTTCAACCGGCTGAGGAAAAGGGGACAGGGGCTTTAGCATTCGTGGAAAGAGGCGTTGTAGATGATGTCGATTATTTATACGGTGTCCATCTTCGCCCTATTCAAGAAATCGGTCATGGCTACTCGGCGCCGGCTATTATTCATGGTTCTGCAAAAATGATCAAAGGATCTATCATCGGAACGGATGCACATGGGGCTAGACCGCATCTTGGGCAAAATGCCATTGAAGTGATGGCGTTACTCGTGCAATCAATACATGCTATCCATGTCGATCCCATGGTTCCACATTCGGCTAAAATGACAATGTTCCAGGCAGGCGGAGAGTCGGCGAATATCATTCCAGGAAATGCAGTGTTCAGCTTGGATTTACGAGCACAATCGAACCCAGTCATGGACAAACTGATGGAACAAGTAAAGAAAGCGATTCACTCGGTTGCAGAGCTTTCCGGTGTTACTATCAATTTTGAAGTTATCGCTGAAATAGCGGCTGCAGAAGTGGATGAAAATGCGGTCGATATGATGGCTAAAGCAATTACGGAAACAGTCGGCGAAGACTATCTCGCGGCACCCATTGTTACACCTGGGGGAGAAGATTTCCACTACTACACGTTAAAACGTCCAAACGTTAAAGCAACAATGCTAGGTCTTGGCTGTGACTTATCACCGGGTCTCCATCATCCAGACATGACCTTTAATCATGATAGTATACTCACTGGAATAGAAATTCTCGTTCGAACGGTTATCCATTCGTTTGAAGAATTAGAAAGAAGGAACCCAAAATGACCGTTGTTATCCGGGAACTGACTACAATTGAAGATATAAGGCTTGTGCAACCTCTAGAACAATTAGTTTGGGGTGCATATGCAATTCCTGTTCACCAAACATTTACTGCCGCAAAAAACGGAGGGTCAGTCATTGGGGCTTTTTCGGGGAATGAAATCGTAGGATTTTCATACAGCTTCCCGGGATTTGCAAATGGAAAAACGTATCTCTGTTCACATATGCTCGGAATTCATCCAGACTATCAGCTGATGGGTATCGGAAAGCAGTTAAAAGATGAACAACTAAAATTAGCTGTTAAGATGGGATACGACTTAATCACGTGGACATTTGACCCGCTTGAGAGTCGTAACGCCTACCTGAATACAACAAAACTATATGGTATTTGCAGTACTTATTTGGAAAATTGGTATGGAGAAATGGATGATGGACTCAATAAAGGTATACCAACCGACCGTTTTAAAATTGAGTGGTGGATTTCGAGCGAGCGCGTCGTAGGAAAGTGGAACCCACAAATTTCAAGCTACGATCGACCGTTTACAGTCGGGCAGTCAGCAAAAGGAAACCCGACTCTGTTATTTGATGAAAAAGATATCCCAGCAAACAGTGAAGGTATCGAAATCCCTGTTCCAGAGCGTTATCAGTTAATCAAAAAAAACGAACCTGAACTGGCACTTGATTGGCGAATGAAAATCAGAATGATTTTTCAACAGTTATTCGCTTCTGGATACGCTTTAATAGGTGTCAACAAATCCACAGAAGGCGTTCACTATTACCAAGTCGTAAAAAGAGAAACAATCCCACTACCTACGACAAATGGAGGAGATTATAAATGATTATTAAAGAAATTAATATACGCAAAATGAAAATGAGAATGAAACATCCGTTCACAACAAGTTTTGGAACGTTTCAAGATAAAAACTTTTTATTGCTTGAAGTGAAAGATGAACTTGGAAATACAGGATGGGGAGAGTCGGTCGCATTCCACTCGCCCTGGTACAGCGAAGAAACACTTGAAACAAATCTGCATATGATTCGGGATTTCCTTATTCCGCTTGTGCTTGGCAAGAAAATGGAACATCCGGACGAAGTGAGTGAATTGTTTGCAGCAATCCGTAAAAATAACATGGCAAAATCTACTTTGGAAGGTGCAGTTTGGGATCTTTATGCGAAACGAAACAAAATGACATTAGCACATGCATTAGGCGGAGAGCTCGACAAAATTGAAGTAGGTATCAGTATCGGTATTCACGACAACGTTGCTGACTTGGTTGAAACGGTCGGCGGTTTTATAGAAGAAGGGTACAAGCGGATTAAAGTCAAAATCAAACCTGGCTATGATATTGATGTGATTCGTGAGTTGCGCAAGAGTTTCCCTGACGTGCCATTAATGGCAGATGCAAACTCGGCTTACACATTGGACGATATTGAACTTCTAAAACAGCTGGACGAATTCAACTTGATGATGATTGAACAACCCCTTGCTTCCGATGATATTATTGACCATGCCAAATTACAAAAACAATTGAAAACGCCTGTCTGTTTGGACGAAAGCATTCATTCGCTTGAAGATACACGGAAAGCTATCGAACTAGGTAGTACGCAAATCATCAACATTAAAATAGGGCGCGTTGGCGGTTTGACAGAAGCTAAGAAAATTCATGATTATTGCATGGAGAAAAATATTCCTGTTTGGTGTGGTGGCATGCTGGAATCAGGAATTGGACGTGCGCATAATATAGCGCTTACGACACTTCCAAACTTCATTCTCCCGGGGGATACAGCTGGTTCATCCCGTTACTGGGAAGAGGACGTTATTACGCCTGAAGTGGTTGCAATAGATGGCTATATTACGGTCCCGAAAGCTTATGGCATCGGGTACGAACCAAATCTGGAAGTGATGGATAAATTCACTGTTGAAGAATTGCATTATAAAGCTGAATAACTATATATGCTCAACACATTAATCCAGGCTCATGGCGAGAGGCATCCCCAAAGCGCCAAGCGATCTATAATCCACACTCCGAATTCCATGGAAGTCTATATTTCAATATAAATAGATCCTTAACAGCTAAAAATCTGAGGGGAAGAGTTGCTATCTTTACATGGATAAGGAACAAAGAACAGCCGGATAAATAGATTCTGAAATCTGATAAATGCTTGACAATTTAGTTTTATAGTGTATGATTGTTTAAAATCTACAATAACTGAACGGTGATGAAGGATTAGTATGCGGATACATGTTGTGATAGAGAGTGGGATTTATCAGCTGGAAGATCCCTCCACAACAAACCGCTGAACCTGCCTTCGTAGTCCTATGCCAAAACATAGGCGCAAACTTCGGCGTTATGAGGATAAGCGGGATGTGTTCACACACATCCAATTATGGTGGTACCGCGGAAACTAAGCCCTTTCGTCCTTAATAACAGGACAAAAGGGCTTTTTTGTTATTCGAAAAGGGAGAAAGGTGAGAGATTTGATGAAAAAACAACGGATAGTCGTAAAAATAGGCAGCAGTTCGTTAACAAATCACAAAGGTGAAATTGATCAATTGAAATTTATAGATCATATTCAGGCACTAGCTCAACTTCATCAAGCAGGACATGAAGTACTTGTCGTTTCTTCGGGTGCGATAGCGGCTGGGTTCGCGGGGTTAGGTTATCCATCAAGACCTTTAACCACTAAAGGGAAACAGGCCGCCGCAGCAGTGGGGCAAGGCTTATTAATGCAATCTTATATAGAAAAATTCAGTGTACATAACATTATTCCAGCTCAAATTTTATTGACACGAACTGATTTTTCTAATCGTGAAAGCTACAAAAATGCGCTTGCGACCTTGACAGAGTTAATAGAGCGAGGAATTTTACCGATTATCAATGAAAACGATACTGTCTCTGTAGAAGAATTGACGTTTGGCGATAATGATATGCTATCTGCTTTGGTCAGTGGTCTTCTCCATGCGGATCAGTTGATTATATTAACGGACATAAATGGTCTTTATGACTCGAATCCTCGTACAAATTCGTCAGCTAAGCGCTTGGATTTTGTGAATGAAATTTCGGATGCTCACCTGGAAATTGCTGAAGACACAGGGTCGAAAGTCGGTACAGGGGGTATGAAGTCTAAACTAATGGCTGCTAAAACAGCTACTTCGCTAGGTGTTTCTGTCTTTATTGGAACAGGTGAAGGTTCGGACAAATTACTGGAAATTTTGCAGGGTGATGGGGATGGAACTTATGTCTCCAATGCTGGTTACACAAAAATCAATACAAGGAAGCAATGGATAATCCTACATTCTGAATCGACAGGTAAGCTCTATGTAGATCAAGGTGCTGAAGAAGCCATATTGAATAATGGGAAAAGTTTATTGCCGGCAGGTATTTTTAAAGTGAATGGAACTTTTGGAAAAGGGGATGTAGTTGAAGTCTTTGGTTTGAATGGCATGTTGGGGAAAGGAGAAGTAAGTTATTCTTCCGATGAGTTGTTAAACAGAATTGAAAGTAGACAAAAGGATAGCGCGAATGAATCATTCCCTGTATCGGTGGAAGTGATTCATCGTAATCGTTGGGTTAAAGTTTAGAAATGAGGAGTGTGTAACATGGGAGAAGTAAGAAGAAAAGGTCAAATTGCGAAAGAAACAAGCTATTCACTAGTGAACATTACAACTGAAGAAAGAAACCACGCACTGGGATTGATTGCCGAACAACTACTGGTGGATCAAGAAATGATTTTGGTTGAGAATAAGAAGGATTTGAATGAAGGGAAAGAAAATGGGCTAAGTGAAGCGGTTTTGGATCGTATACTACTCACCAACGATAGGATTCAAAGCATGTCCAATGCTATTCGTTTGCTAATCGACTTAAAAGATCCAATCGGAGAAACGGTGGAGACCATAGAGAAGGATAACGGATTGCATATTAAAGTGAAAAGAGTGCCAATCGGTGTTATTGGCATGATTTATGAAGCTAGGCCAAATGTTACGATTGATGCTGCGACTCTGTCACTTAAAACTGGTAATGCTGTCATTCTTCGTGGAAGTTCTTCCGCTAAACATTCGAATAAAGTACTTATAAAATCAATACACACAGCACTTGAACACAGCAAAGTCCCGAAAGAATCTATTCAGCTGATTGAAGATACAAGCAGGGAAACTGCAAAAGAACTTTTCAGGCTAAACGAATACTTGGATGTGCTTATTCCAAGGGGTGGCAAGAAGTTAATAGAGACAGTTATTCGAGAGGCGACGGTCCCTGTCATTCAAACAGGAGCAGGAAATTGTCATATATATATTGATGAAACAGCGGACCAAATAATGGCCGAAGAAATTGTGATAAATGCAAAAGTTCAACGTCCATCTGTTTGTAATGCAATTGAAACGATTTTAGTGCATGAAAAATGGTTTGAAAGATATGGAAAAGAGTTAATTAATAAACTTCAGATTAGTAATGTGGAAATACATGGAGATGAAACAGTTGTCAGAGATTGTGAAAATGTTCAGCTGGCATCCGAACAAAATTGGTCAACAGAATACTTGGATTTAATGATCAATGTAAAGTTGGTAAGGGGGCTTGAAGAAGCCATATCTCATATCACTCAATATGGAACAAAGCATTCCGAAGCGATTATTACTAATGACGAACAAAACGCTACAAAATTCTTGAATTATGTGGATGCTGCTGCGGTTTATCATAATGCATCTACCCGATTTACGGATGGTTTTGAATTCGGTTATGGCGCAGAAATCGGTATTAGTACACAGAAATTGCACGCTAGAGGACCGATGGGATTAAAGGCGCTGACGACAACAAAATTCGTCATTTACGGAAACGGGCAAGTAAGGGCCTAATTGAACCCTTATTTTAGGGAATTAGGAAAAGCCACGGAGTGATCTCCGTGGCTTATTTCAATTCCAAATGTTGTTTTAGGATGCTTGACACTTCTTGCAATTCTATGTCATCCATCATGTAATACCAAATTCCACCATTCCTTCGCTGACCTCCACCTTTTTCAAAGTGCAGCTGTTCTACTTTGGCTGCGGCATCTCGATAATTCTTCTGGACGTCAACCATTTCATCGAATGTCATATTCGTCTTAATATTTTTCCCCAATGAGTTGAAAACAGTTCTGTAATTCAACAGGCTTGTCATAGAGGTCCCTTCACGTAATATACCTTCAATTACTTGTTTCTGACGATCTTGACGCCCGAAATCACCATTAGGATCATCTTTTCGCATCCGTACATATGATAAAGCCTCTTCACCGCTTAACGTGATTTCACCAGCTGCATAATGAAATGAGTCTTGTGTGAAGTCAAATGGGTTAGACACTTGAACTCCACCAACGGCATCCACAATGGTTTGGAAACCTTCCATATTAACTTCTGTTACATAGTCAATCGGAATATCCAACAAATTTTCAACCGAGTCCATCGACATCTGAATACCGCCAAACGCATAGGCATGATTAAGCTTATCTGAAGTTCCATGACCGACAATTTCCGTATACGTATCACGTGGTATACTAATTATTTTAGTTGTCTTCAATTTGGGATTCACTGCGAGCACAATTATCGTATCTGAACGTCCTTTATCGCCTTCTCGTTCATCTACACCTAAAACGAGAACCGAAAATGGATCCTGTTCATCTAAAACAACAACTTCTTCACGTTTTTCAGATACCTCTCGGTCAATTGGTTTATGCATATCTTTAAGTGTTGATGTCAAGTCTAAAAAGACACTTAACGCAAATCCGCCAATAATAAGAACAACTATACCGGTTATCCATGGCCATTTTTTTCGTTTCTTTATCTTCTGATATTTGAACGAGTCAACTATTTACCTCCAATAACAGACGTGTTTCTCTAGTATCAAGTTACATAATCAAACTTCACAGTAGTATGTCTCTTTTCAATCAATCAATACATTTTGGGTGTGTATTACATACTTTTGGGTGCTAGAGAATATAATCTGCATCAGAATGCTTGAAAAGAAACTACACAGCTTATTAGGAATTTCATAAAGGATATGTGATATCTTATGACTCACATAAAGGTAATAGAATTTGAAATCACCTAAATTTCATGCCGGGCGGCTATGTCCATATCTACTCCATTAATATTGAGGAACTGCCATTTTTTAATTGACTGAATTATCTAACCGACTTGGTCTTTGTTCACCCTTTGTACAAAAATATTCATTATTTAACCTTTTGTATAAGCAAGTTAGGGCTTATAATAGACTTATATTAGAGAAGGAGTTGTAGGGCTTGAAACTTATTTCGAAATTTGCAACAAAGATTGTCGTCCTTGTCCTCTTAGTCGTGGGAACAGCAGCAAGTGTGGGGTGGTATGTCTTTGATGCAGATAAAGGAATTGAAATCACATTTTCAGAACTTGAAAAGATTATCCAAGCCGAAAAAGACAATTCCGTCTCCCTTAAAGAATCGTCTGATGGTACTTTGTACGTAAAGACAGATGACAAGCAATACATCGCCCAAGTTCGTCCTCAAAGTCAATTAGTCGAACAACTTGTAGAAAAATATCCTATTTCATATAAATATTCCACTCCAAATTCCTTTGGCAGTTTGATTTTGTGGGCTTTGTTCATATCATTTTTAATTACTATATTCATTCTTCATAAAAAAGGGAAGATTGGTGTCGGTGCGTCTTCCATGAAAAATAGCGCGGCTAAAGCTACTCCACTACCCGATATTACAATGCAAGATATTGGTGGACTTTCAGAAGAAATGAAGGAAGAGATTTTACAGACATTATCCATTGTGAAAGATCCAAAACGATCTTCACAAGTAGGTATTGAACCACCTAAAGGAATTCTGTTATATGGACCTCCTGGAACCGGAAAAACGTTGCTTGCACAAGCAATTGCAAAAGAAATTGGTGCGACATTTTATTCATCCAGTGGTTCGGCTTTTACGGAATTATTTGTTGGAGTTGGTGCATCACGCATACGCTCACTATTTGAGAATGCAAGAAAGCAAAAGCCAGCAGTCATTTTTATAGATGAAGTCGATGCGCTTGCCGGTAAACGGAAAACGCATGGCGGCGAAGAATCCGAAAAAACATTAACGGAATTACTTGTGCAGTTAGATGGTGGAAATAATAATGATGGTGTGCTGTTTATAGCGGCAACGAATAGAAAAGACATGTTGGATGAAGCATTTCTTCGTCCAGGTCGTATTGATTATTCTTTCCAAGTACCTTTGCCTGATATGACGGGTAGAAGAGAAATTATTGATATTCATACGAGAGGTAAGCTCTTAACAGATGAAGTCTTTGCTTCATTGGACGTTCTAGCTGAAAGTACATCAGGATTTTCCGGTGCTGAGCTAAGTTCGCTTTTCAAAACAGCCAGTAGAAAAGCAATCCGTGATGGGCGAGAACAAATTGATAAGACAGACCTTGATTTTGCGATTGACCGCACCATTCTAGGCAGTGCCTCTCGATCTATGAATGATCCAAAAACAAAAAGAAGAGTAGCCATTCATGAGTCAGGGCATGCATTAATAGCAGAACTAACAAAACCTGGTTCTATACGAAAAGCGACAATTATACCGCGAGGACAAGCTCTTGGATATGTCGCGCCGATTCAGAAAGAGCTTCACTTGTCTACGTATAGTGAACTACTGGACCAAGTCAGCATGATTCTAGCGGGTGGCGTTGCTGAACGGGTATATCTTGGTGAGCACAGTATCGGTGTAGGCGGAGATGTCCAACAAGCGAAAGAAATTATTGAGCAAATGGTAGATACAGGATTACTACAAGACGGTTTCACGTTAACCTTTAATAAAGTTGAAAAAGAAGCAAAAATGCAACTTCTTTTTGAGGATGCGCTTCGCAAAACGGAAAGCCTCATTGCCGAACACGCAACAGAATTTAATGAATTAGTTGAGGCATTGATGCAGAAAGAAACACTCGACGGTTCAGAAATCCAAGTGATCGTCGGAAAAGAAAAATCTGTACTTGTTACGAGTTGATAACGTAAAAGGAGGAGACATTTGTCTCTTTTTTTTTACGTGAAAATGAACAATTTTAACTAAAAAGGTTTCGATGTTTTGTAAAATGGAGGCTGGCGATTGTTCTTTACTTATCCCTAATATCTTCTTTACATCTAAAATTTCGTTCTAATTTCCTCTGGTTCCTCCTAAAGTGTAATACGGTACTAAAATGGGGGAGATTATGTATGGTAATAGATGGGGTTTTTTCTGGAGGGGGTTTGAAAGGCTTTGCGTTAGTTGGAGCGTATCAAGTACTTGAAGAAAAAGGCTATCAGTTTAAAAGAGTCGCCGGAACGAGTGCCGGTGCAATTATAGCCTGTTTTATAGCGGCAGGTTTTTCAGGGAAGGAAATTGAAGAAATGTTGGAAAATCAAGACTTCCAATCACTCTTGGATCCGCGTAAAACAATCATTCCTATGCCTATAATGAAATGGTTTTTCCTTTATTGGCGCCTTGGCTTATATCAGGGCAACGCGCTAGAAAATTGGTTTTTGGAAAAATTAGCGGAAAAAGGGGTGTATACATTTTCGGATTTACCCGTGGGATCTTTGAGGCTCCTTGCTTCCGATTTAACGAACGGCAGGATGCTTGTTATTCCTGACGATTTAGAGAAGTATGGACTTTCAGCTGATACTTTTCCAATTGCGCGCGCTTTACGAATGAGTTGCGGAATCCCATTCTTCTTCGAACCAGTAAAATTAGAAGTAGGATCAAGAGAAACAATCGTCGTTGACGGTGGGGTCTTAAGCAACTTTCCGATGTGGCTATACGATGACACAAATGGTAAAAAAGAACGTCCTGTTCTGGGCATAAAGTTAAGTCACAACCAAGAAGAAATGCCGGGCCATAAAATTGACAATGCCTTGGATTTGTTCGAAGCACTGTTTTCTACAATGAAAAATGCTCATGATGAAAAATATATATCCAGAAAACATGAAAAGAATATACTATTCATTCCAGTTGATGGTTATAGCGCAACTCAGTTTGATATGGATGAAAATGCAAAAGAGGAACTTATTAAGAAGGGGCGTAGCAGTACGATTGAATTTCTAAAAACATGGAATCCTAGTACCTCGTTTAGTTAACATTTAGCATAAATTAAACCAAGAGCATACGTAACCAAGTGTTTGCTAACGTTCGAAACGCTATCGTCTAATTTTTTCTTCGACTGATACTATGCGGGTCAAACCATTTCATAAAATACTGAACAAGGAAAAATAATTTTTTCAGCTCTACTTTTATAATATAAAAAAGCCAGCAACTCGGCGGATATTGTTGTGCACCCCAAAAGTTAGAGTCAAAATCTAACTTTTGGGGTGTTTTATTATGGCTAAATATAGCGATGAGTTTAAGTTGATGGTAGTGAGAGAGTATCTAGATGGTCCACTTGGTTTAACGTTGCTTGTGCGTAAATACGATATAAAATCACATTCGCAACTTAGATATTGGGTTAATATATACAAGAAATACGGTGCAGTGGGACTTTCTAGAAAGAAAAACAAGGAAGTTTATTCTGTTCAATTCAAGCTGGATGTACTAAGCTTTATGAAAAGGACAGGCGCTTCTCAAACTGAAACAGCTCTTCATTTTGGGTTAACGAACCCACCAATGATCTCTTCTTGGAATAAAAAGTTTCTTGGAGGCGGTGTTGAAGCCCTGGACAACCCGAAAGGACGGCCAGCCATGTCGGACAAAGCGAAGAGCTTCAAGAATAGTAAGCATCCTGTACAACAGGATGAGATGACGCGTGAACAGAAACTAGAACGTGAAAATGAACTACTCCGTTTGGAAGTAGCGTATTTAAAAAAGTTGAAAGCTTTTCAGATGGATCCGGAGGGTTATCTCGAAAAGCACAAACAGCGTTATCATTCGAACTCAAAGAAAACTTCCGACTAAAGGACGTCCTTCAGGTCGTAGGCATCCCCGAATCTTCTTATCATTATCATCTGAAAGGAATGAAGACGGAGAACCCTAATCAGGAGCTGGAAGAAAAAATTCAAACTATTTTTGAAGAGAATGATGAAAACTATGGTTACCGTCGAATTCAGCTGGCGTTGAAAAACAAAGGTATTACAGTGAACCACAAGAAAGTTCAGCGTATCATGAGGAAGCTCGGACTCAAAGTAGAGAAATTCACTCGGAAATCTCGTCGCTATAGTTCCTATCAAGGCACCGTAGGTGCTGTTGCGAAGAACCTTATTCATCGCCGTTTCTACACAAATACGGCTTATCAAAAGCTGACAACAGACATTACAGAATTCAAGTGTTCAGATGGCTTGAAACTTTATCTTAGTCCTATTATGGACATGTATAACGGAGAGGTTCTTTCATACGGTATTCATATGCATCCAACACTGGACTTTGTAATGAAACCGTTAGAAGATGCTCTTCAAATCGTAAAAAATTCAAAATATCGGACCACTATACACTCTGATCAAGGCTGGCATTACCAGCACAGTAAATGGGTGAAGACACTTAAAGGTCACCATGTATTCCAAAGCATGTCCCGTAAAGGAAACTGTCTTGATAATTCACCAATGGAGAACTTCTTTGGTCTTTTGAAGCAGGAGATGTATTATGGAGCAGCTCTTCGCACATATAAGGAATTAAAACGAGATATCGAGTCTTATATCAATTATTACAATACAAAACGTATCAAGCAAAAATTGGCTGGCATGAGTCCGGTTCAATACCGTCTTCAAACCAGCCAATTAGCTGCTTAATAATAAACTCTAACTTTTAGGGGTCACCTCATATACCCGAACGAGTTGCTGACTTTTTAGATGCCGTTCATTAATTATGACAAACGATTTCTAAAATCATCATATCCAAATTGTTTAATCACTTTAATACCATCGTTAACCGTATTTAAAATAATGGAAGGTAAGTTAACTCCATTGAATGTATTGTTTTTCACCATCGAGTAATGACCCATATCACAAAAGACCAGTTTGTCGCCAGGCTTTAAAGGCTCATCAAAAGAGTAATCACCAATGACGTCACCTGCAAGGCAAGTTGGCCCACCAAATCGATAGGTGTAAGCTTTTTCGTTCGGAAGTCCTGCGCCAATGATTTCAGGGCGATAAGGCATTTCAAGTACATCAGGCATATGGCAAGCTGCTGAAGTATCTAAAATGGCAATCGGCATTCCGTTGTGAAGGGTGTCTAAAACAGTAGCAACCAAATAACCTGTATTTAGTGCTACAGCTTCACCGGGCTCCAAATACACCTGGACGCCATATTTCTCCTTCATAAACAGGATTGAACGAATGAGTGTTTCAATATCATAATCCGGTCTTGTGATATGATGACCGCCTCCGAAGTTGATCCACTTCATATTTTGAATATACTTTCCAAACTTTTCATCTACTACTTGTAACGTTCGTTCAAGCGTATCAGAGTTTTGTTCGCACATTGTATGGAAGTGTAATCCATCGATGCCTTCAAGCTGGTCTTCCTCAAAGTTTTCAAGCGTTATACCAAATCTTGAATGTGAAAAACATGGGTTGTACATATCGACTTCGATTTCAGAGTACTCGGGGTTAATGCGCAGCCCGATTTCGATTTGCTTCGAATGATTCTGTACTTTGCCCTTGAACTGATTATATTGTTGGAATGAATTAAAGACGATATGATCTGAGTAAGTAAGAATTTCCTCAAACTCCGATTCAGAAAAAGCGGGTGCGTAGGTATGTACCTCTTTACCCATTTCTTCATAGCCTAATCTTGCTTCATGGACGGAACTAGACGTTACGCCATTCAAGTATTCTCCTATCAACGGATACACGGAGAACATCGAAAACCCTTTTTGAGCGAGTAGAATCTTACACCCGGTCCGATCGATAACTGATTTCAATTTCTCCAAGTTTTTAATGAGCAAACCTTCGTCTACTACATAGCTGGGGGAGGGGAGTGTGTTCAAGTCAATGTTCAATGTTAGTCCCCCTCAGTCAATCAGTTCAGGATTGAAGCTTTCCTGCCATGGCAAACCGTATTTGTTGAGTGCTTCCATGAATGGATCAGGATTGAACTCTTCGATATTGTGTACGCCAGGATTCTTCCATTTACCAGTCATAACAAGCATAGCACCGATCATTGCAGGTACTCCCGTTGTATAAGAAATCGCTTGTGAACCGACTTCTGCATAACATTCTTGATGGTCACAGACATTATAGACATAATATGTTTTCTCTTCGCCATCTTTGATACCTGTGAAGATACAGCCGATATTCGTTTTGCCTATTGTTCTAGGACCTAGGGAAGAAGGATCCGGTAAGATTGCTTTTAAGAATTGTAATGGAACAATTTCCTTACCTTCGAAAATAATAGGTTCGATAGAAGTCATGCCGACGTTTTCAAGTACTTTTAAATGGTTCAAATAATTCTCTGAGAACGTCATCCAGAAACGAATCTTTTTGATACCAGTAATATTGAGTGCAAGAGATTCCAATTCCTCATGATGTAACAAGTAAACATCTTTTGGACCAATTTCAGGAAGATCATAAACGCGTTTAATTGACAAAGGTTCAGTTTCAATAAACTCACCATTCTCAAAGTAGCTACCATTTGCTGTGATTTCACGGATGTTAATTTCTGGATTAAAGTTTGTGGCGAATGGATATCCATGATCACCAGCGTTTGCATCTACAATGTCAATTGTATGAATTTCATCGAAATGATGCTTTAACGCATGTGCAGAGAAGACACCTGTAACACCAGGGTCAAAACCACTACCAAGTAGGGCAGTGATACCCGCCTTTTCAAAACGTTCTCTGTACGCCCATTGCCAGCTGTATTCAAACTTGGCTTCGTCAAGTGGTTCATAATTTGCTGTATCGACATAGTCAACGCCAGTAGCAAGGCATGCATCCATAATCGTTAAGTCCTGGTAAGGCAATGCAACGTTAATGACGATATCTGGTTGGAAACGATTGATAAGTTCAACCAATTCTTCTACATTGTCCGCATCTACTTGCGCTGTTTGAATTTTAGTACGACCGCCGTCTAGTTTATCTTTCAATGCGTCACATTTAGAAACTGTACGGCTTGCGATACAGATTTCTTCGAAGACGTCTGGAACCTGACAACATTTATGAGCAACGACCCCTGCAACTCCACCAGCACCAATAATTAAAGCTTTTCCCATTAATATACACCGCCATTTTATTATTTTTAGTTATCTGAATCAATTTCATTATATAGAGGATATTGTATTAAAATCTGAACAAGGTTGATTTACACTCCAGGCAGACGCTTTCCGTTACAATCAACGGAGCTCATCCATACAAGTGAGTAATCGATAACGAAATTTAGTTAATGTTAAGTTTTTTGATTATAATAAGAAATTATGAAATTAATTTACATATAAGAATTAAGGTAAAGAATTCTTTTTAGTCCGTATTAATTGCTAATAACAATTCTCTTAACACTTTGCATGCGACAGCTGTGGAAACGCCGCTTTGATCGTAAATAGGGGATAGCTCATTTACGTCACATGCGACAATATTAAGACCGCTCGCTGTTAATATGGCATTCAGTAAATCCATAAAGCTGACACCACCGGCTTCAGGTGTACCTGTTCCGGGAAAAACAGAAGGATCCAAGACATCCAAATCAATGGTTAAATAAATGGGTTTTCCTTTAAGCTTATCAACAACTTCTTCTAAACCGTTAAAGTTGAACTTGTTAGTAAAGACGTGGTCTTGCCCCCATTGGAATTCGCTACGGTCGCCAGAGCGGATACCGAATTGGAAGATTTTATCATCTCCAAGCAAGTCCCATACCCTGTGAATGACAGTAGCATGAGAAAGAGTCTCTTCGAGATAATCCTCACGTAAATCTGCATGTGCATCAAACTGAATTACATGTAAGTCGGGATATTTTTTAGCAACAGCTCTTACAGCACCGAGTGTCACTAGATGTTCTCCGCCAATCATACATGGGATCTTGCTGTCATTCAAAATTTGAGTTGTGAAATCCTCAATTTGTCCTAGCGCTCTAGAAGTATTTCCGAAACTTAATTCTAAATCACCACCGTCAAATACAGTGATATCTTCCAAATCTCTATCCTGATAGGGGCTATACGTCTCAATACCAAACGATTCGCCGCGCATGGCTTTACTAGCAAAGCGAGTACCTGGGCGGAAAGAAGTCGTTGAGTCGAAGGGGGCGCCGAAAATGACGATTTTTGATTCGTCATACTCATTGTCACAGCCAATAAACGTTTCAATATTTCTATTCAACATCTTTTAATTGCTCCTTTACATAGTTTGGAAGAGCGAATGAACCGACATGTATGCCCGTATTGTAATACTTCGTTTTCAAGCCAAGTTCGTTCCATGCCGCTACATCCAAATCTTGAATAGGGTCAAACTTTTTGGACGCGAATCCAAATAACCAATGTCCGGATGGATAAGTGGGCATATGAAATTGATACACTTTACAAACAGGGAAGAACCCTACAATTTTTTGATGTGCTTTCCTCATCCCGAGTGCGTCTTCAGCGTAAAATGGACTTTCGTGCTGATTTACAAGAATTCCATCATCAGTTAGAGCTTTGTAACAGTTGCCGTAAAATTCTTTAGTGAATAATCCTTCGCCTGGACCAAATGGGTCTGTTGAATCCACGATAATTAAATCATATTCATTTTCTATCCTGCGAACAAATTTTAACCCGTCTTCAAAGTGTAATTTGACTCTAGGGTCATCCAGTTTTGAGGCCGTCTGTGGCAAGTATTCCTTGCATACATCTACAACCAATTTATCAATTTCCACCATATCGATTTCCTCAATCGTTGGATAGGCAGTTAACTCGCGGATTGTTCCACCATCACCAGCTCCGATAACTAGCACTTTTTTGATAGCTGGATTAGTCGCAAGTGCAACATGTGTAATCATTTCGTGATAAATGAATTCATCCTTTTCTGTCAACATGACCAGTCCATCCAGTGTTAGAACTCTTCCGAACTCTGCCGTTTGTAAAATATCGATTTTTTGAAAATCACTTTTTCCGGTGTAGAGGTGCTCTTCCACTTTCAAGGAAAAACGGACATTGGGCGAATGATTTTCTGTGTACCATAAATTCATTCCACCAACTCCTTCAATACATTAATATTTTCAATATTGCTGTCCTCAGTACCGGTTAGGAAACAACCTTTTACTTTTGAGTAATCAATGAAATCTAAAATCTCTTTTGTAATTCGTTCACCTGGAGCAAGAATAGGGATGCCAGGTGGGTAGCACATCACGAATTCGCTGGAAATATAACCCGCGCTTTCTGAGATAGGTAACTTTTGCTTTGGTGCATAAAAGGCCTCTTGCGGGGTTAAAACCACCAACGGACTGATATATTCATGAATGTAAATCCTGTTTTTATCTTTAGAGTAGCGACGTTTGATCTCTGCTAAGGCAGCTACTAAACGTTCCAAATCCAAATGCCTATCGCCAACAGAAATATAGGCCAAAATATTACCGATATCGCCAAACTCGATTTGAATATCATACTCATCTCGCAGAATATCATATACTTCAATTCCAGCCAATCCGATTTCACGCGTATCTACCGAGAGTTTCGTTACGTCAAAGTCGTAAATTGTATCTCCATTAATAAGCTCTCTTGAATAGGCGTAATAGCCATCAATTTTGTTGATTTCATCCCTGGTGTATTGCGCCATTTCTGCTACTTTTTTAAAAATCTCTATCCCATTAAGAGCTAAACTTCGTCTTGAGATATCTAAAGAGGATAGCAATAAGTAAGAACCGCTTGTTGTTTGCGTCAAATTAATAATTTGTCGTGTATAACCTTCACTTACGTCATTATTAATCAATAAAAATGAACTTTGTGTCAATGAACCTCCAGATTTGTGCATACTAACGGATGCCATATCAGCACCAACTGACATTGCAGAAGCAGGGAGGTTATTACCGAAGTAGAAATGCGTGCCATGTGCTTCATCTACAAGGACGAGCATGCCATGCTTATGGGCTAGATCGGTTAGTGCCTTCAAGTTAGAACAAATCCCATAATAAGTAGGGTTATTGATAAGGATGGCTTTAGCATCTGTATTCTCTAAAATAGCTTGTTCCACATCTTTTACGGACATCCCTAGGGGAATACCGAGTTCACTGTGGACGCCGGGATTTACATAAATGGGTACAGCACCGCTTAAAATGAGTGCATTAATGGCGCTACGATGAACGTTGCGAGGCATAATGATCTTATCTCCAGCTTTGCATGCCGTCATGATCATTGCCTGTACAGCAGATGTTGTCCCATTCACCATGAAAAAGGCATTCTTTGCATTAAAGGCTTGAGCGGCTAATTCTTCAGCCTCTTTGATGACTGAAACCGGATGACATAGATTATCAAGCGGCTTCATGGAATTGACATCCATGGTCAGGCATTGCTCACCTAAGAATGCAGCTAATTCAGGATTACCTCTTCCGCGTTTATGACCAGGGACATCGAAAGGGACGACACGCATAGATTTATATTGATTGAGGGCCTCCATGATGGGGGCTCTATGTTGCAAATGATTTGTCACGTTATCACCCCTTATTCATCTATATTAGAACCGTTAAAAATCTCTGTCATTTCTCTACGTAACATCGTTGTAATCTCGAGTCTTTCACTAATAGGAAGCTCAGAGACATTCGTATTAAACAAATAATTTTGTAAGTTTATGTCTTTTATCAATAGTTTCGTGTGGAAAATATTTGATTGATGGACATTAATATCTTTCCAATCGTATTTCAGCAAGGTTTCACTGTCAATATAATCCCGGATGGATTCCATAGCATGATCTATATATACTTTCTTCCCTTCAATGCTACGAGTAAACCCACGCACGCGGTAATCAGTAGTTATAATATCCGAATCAAAACTGCCAATCAGATAATCCAGTGCATTCAAAGGTGAAATTTTACCACACGTCGAGACATCGATATCTACCCGGAAAGTAGCAATCGAGTTATCTGGGTGATATTCAGGATATGTATGCACAGTCACATGACTTTTGTCCAAATGACCTACAACTGTATTACGGGTTTTAAGAATTGACAGTTCCTCTTGACTGTAAGGGCCGTCAATCAGTGGTCCAGGAAAGGAACCTTCAGAGATAAGAATTGTTACGCTCGCACCCTGGGGATCATAATCCTGCTTACTAACATTCAAAACTTGAGCACCAATAATTTCGGTCACTTCATGGAGAATTGCCGTTAATCTCTCAGAATTATATTGTTCATCAATATACTCGATATATTCACTTTGCTCCCGCTCACTTTTCGCATAGCAAACATCATAGATGTTGAAGCTAAGTGTCTTGGTGAGGTTGTTAAAGCCATATAGCTTCAGCTTATTTTCCAACCCTAACATCACGCCTCTCATGTGAAAACAATACTAATTATAGCACGTCTAATTCTTAGTCAATATAGTTATTTTTAGAAAAAGTAAAATAAATTTATCATTATTAGGCGTACGATATCATAACTACGTAGAGGCCAATGTCATTGAAATATAATAGATACGACTCGCACTATCCGCGTTAGTTACATAATCCTATTTCCAAGTGAATTATTGTTTTCGTTATTATAGTCTGTGGATTAGACTTCAACTTTATGCGTTAAAACAAAAAGCCAGTTACTCGGCTTAAATAGTTTGCTGAGTAACTGGTAGTGGTAATTATATAATTATTTAATTTACAAAATCTTCTCTAAAAAGTCTTGTGCTCGTTTACTCTTTGGTGAAGAGAAGAACTCGGCAGGGGGGGCATCTTCTACTAATTGACCATCGTCTAAAAATAACACGCGATCTGCCACTTCTCTTGCAAATCCCATTTCATGTGTCACGATTGCCATTGTCATTCCCGTTACTGCTAACGATTTTATAACTTCGAGTACTTCCTTAACCATTTCGGGATCAAGGGCGGAAGTCGGCTCATCAAACAGCATCATTTCAGGTGACATTGCCAAAGCCCTTGCAATTGCTACACGCTGCTTTTGCCCACCTGATAACCTTACTGGGTGTTCTTTCTCTTTTTCGGAAAGGCCAACTTTTTTTAATAATTCACGACCAAGATTTTCTGCGTCACTCTTCGAAGTGCCTTTTACCATCATTGGTGCATATATAATATTTTCAAGAACAGTCTTATGAGGGAAGAGGTTGAACTGTTGAAATACCATTCCCACTTGTTCTCTAACCTTCATGATATTCACTTTGGGATTTGTCACTTCATTATCATTCACCCATATTTGTCCGCTGGTGGGATTTTCAAGAAGATTTATACAGCGAAGAAATGTTGATTTCCCGGAACCTGAAGGGCCAATAATCGCGATGATTTCCCCTTGTTGAATGGTGGTTGAAATACCTTTCAAAACCTCAACTTTTCCGAAGTTTTTACGGAGATTCTGGATCTTAATCACTTCTTCTCATCCTCCTTTCAATCACTTTCCCAAGAAGTGTTAACACAATTACCATCAGATAGTAGATGACACCTGCGAAGATAAGGGATTCAAAATAGCGATAAGTGCTACCACCGACAATATAAGATCTTCTCATAATGTCCGTGACACCAATTACAGTGACAATCGCGGATTCCTTCGTTAACGTGATAAACTCATTTACTAATGCGGGTAAAATATTTTTCAAAGCTTGCGGTAAAACGATATCTTTCATCATTTTCTTATAAGGAATACCGAGGGCCATTGAAGCTTCTAGCTGTCCTTTATCTACAGCTAAAATACCAGCTCTAATAATTTCTGAGATATATGCACCCGAATTTAAACCGAATGCCAAGATAGCTGCGGTATACGCACTAACTTTTATATCGAAAAGTTGTGGGGTACCGTAATAGATTAAAAGAAGTTGGAGAATTAACGGTGTTCCACGGAAAATGGACGTATAGATATCCGCAAACCATTTGAGTCCTTTAAATGGTCCGATTTTACATAATGCCAAAAGAATTCCGATTGCAAAACCTATAAGTGCCGCTACGCTAACAATTTTTAGAGTGACCGCGATTCCTTGCAGAATATAAGGAATCGAGGGAGCAATTTGTGTAAAGTCTAAATTCATGGGTTACACCCTCTCTTCCTATCTGACTTAGTTGCTTAGTTGCTGAACCATTTCAAAACTAGTTTTTCTACTTCGCCTTTGTCTTGTAATTCTTTTAGGGCTTGGTCAAATTCAGCAGTCAATGGACTGTCCTTTTGGAATGCCATTGATAAACCTAATTTGTGCTCTTCAGGAAGCTCAAAACTAGATAGGTCCTTATCTGACTCGATGTAGCCATTTGCCACTACATCCGCAATTACGATTGCATCAAGATGGCCAGATTTGATTTCTTGGAATAAATCTGGAACACGGTCCCGGCTTTCGACTGTATACCCATATTGTTCTTCAAGTGATTTCGCACCTTTTTCTTGAACAGAAGCTGTTTGTGCGCCTACTTTTTTACCTTTAAGATCTTCCGCACTATTGATATTGCTGTCTTTTGCTGTAATTACCAGATTTGTTGCTGTGAAATAGGCTGTTGAAAAATCCACTACTTTTTTACGTTCTTCATTGTTGCCGTCCATACCAGCAACGACCATGTCAATGCTCTTTGCTTGTAACGCTGGAATTAGGCCATTGAAATCCATATCTTCAATTTCAAGCTCATAGCCAAGTTCATTTGCAACCATTTTTGCTAAATCTATATCGAAGCCAATAATTTCATCACCTACCGCAGTGTCAACATATTCGAAAGGAGGGTAATCAGCTGAAGTACCCATCTTAAGAATCTTGGTTTCTTCCGTATCTGAAGTACCTGTTGTTCCGCTATCCGCCTCATCTTTCGTTCCACATGCCGCTAGTACGCTCATAACTAAAACGAGTAGAAGTGCAATTCCTGACCATTTTTTCATATTAAATCTCTCCATTCTCAATTGGTTTTATTTTCGAATTCCGTTAAAGCTTCATCCAATACGTTCAATCCATCGTCAATCTGCTCTTTCGTTATTGTAAGCGGGGGAATCATCCGGATAACTTCACCCGAGTTACCGCATAAGTAGAACAGAACGCCTTTTTGGAGACAACTATCTAGCACAGTCAATACGGCTTCGCCATCAGGTTCGCCCGAATCAGGATTCCCAAGTTCGATACCAATCATCAAGCCGACACCTCTAATATCGGTAATAACTGGGTGGTTCTCTTTCATTTCAAGCAGGCGTTTCTTTGCATAGGCACCCATTTCGGTCGCGTTTTCCAATAACTTTTCTTCTTTCATCACTTCAAGAGAAGCAAGGGCAGCAGAGCAGGCTATAGGGTTACCGCCAAAAGTCGTTCCATGTGTGCCGAGTGGCCATTGATCCATCAGTTCCTTGGAGGCGACCGTCGCACTTAACGGAAGTCCTGCGGCAATTCCTTTAGCAATCGCCATGATGTCCGGTTTAACATCAAATGTCTGTGCAGCAAACCAATTACCAGTACGACCAAACCCTGTTTGGACTTCATCGAATATTAGAAGAATGCCATGACGGTCGCAAATTTCACGAACTTTTTTAAGCCATGCCTTTGGCGGAATGATGTAGCCACCTTCGCCAAGAACTGGTTCGATGATCATGCAGGCGACTTCTTCAGGATCAACTTGGTGATTGAAAAGTTTTTTTACGTCTTGTTCTAGTTTTTCAGGGAAGAAGACTTCAGGATCTGCACCTTCAGGAAGGTATTCAGGTAAAGCATATGGCAATTGATATGAAAGCCATGTGGGTTGCAGGTGTTTTCGGTATTTACTTTTAGATGTTGTAACGCTTAATGCACCCATTGAACGTCCGTGGAAGCATCCTGTAAAAGAAACAATATATGGTCGGCGAGAAGTGTACTTGGCAAGTTTTAATGCACCTTCAATCGCTTCAGTACCACTATTTGCGAAAAAGAAGTTATCGAGTTTTGGTGGCAAAATCGATTGTAATTCTGCAGCGAGTTTCAGAATTGATTCGTAAATGATGACGCCAGAGGGACCATGTATTAGGTTGTCCGCACTGTCTTTTATCGCCTGAACTACTTTTGGATGACGATGACCGACGTTTTCCACGGCAATACCAGATGTGAAGTCTAAATACCTTTTACCATCAGCGCCGTAGTAATAACATCCCTCAGCTTTAACAACCGGTAAATTCGGATGGTCTTTTGCCATGCTAGGTGCGAGAAAGTTTCCGATATTGTCGACCATATGAAGCCAATCTTGTTTTTCATTGTTTTGTAGAGACAATCTAGACACTCCTATTGAAATTCATTGTATTTTTTTAGTTTGCGTACGACGGAAGGTTGACTTATTCCTAAGAATTTCGCAATTTCAGTTGTTGTTCGATAGCGCTCTTGTGCGTCTCTTAAGACTTTCATTTCTACGTCTTCTAAAATGCTTGGGAGCGTACGACCTTCAAGATGAATAATAGACAAATCATTTGTGGTTTCTCTGCGGTATTCTGGTGGTAAGTCTATCGACGTGATAATAGAAGAAGTACTTTGAACAACAAGTCGTTCCATTACATTTTTCAGCTCGCTGTGATTGCCCGGCCATTCAAGTCGAAGTAGATGGTTAAACAAATCATCTGCAATTCTCTTCTCGGTATGGTGATAACTGACAAAGTGACGTAAATAAAATGTAATTAAAGCACTCAAATCTTCTTTTCTCTCATGTAATGGTTTTAAATAAATAGGCACAATATGAAGTAAATAATATAAGTCTCGGTTAAATTCTTTTCCAAGTAATGCATCTGTAAGAACACTTTCGGAAGAGCTGATGAGTCTCACATTAAGTGGAATGGCTATCGTTGAATGGATAGGTGTGTACTTACGTGCTTTTAAAACACTTACCAGTTTCCCTTGTAAATGAACAGACAACTTATTAATCCCTTTTAAATAGAGTGTACCTCCATGAGATAACGTCAACAATCCGGTTTCTGTGTTTTCAAACTCACCACCGAATAGTTCTCGTTCAAACATCGCTTCAGGTATTGTTTCGCAGTCGATTTCAATGAATGGCCCATCTTTACGAGTACTTTCATTGTGAATGACCTTTGCCATTGTCGTTTTCCCGGTTCCTGCTTCTCCATAAAGGAAAATGGAGACGTCAAGTGCGGCTGCATTACGTGCAGTTTCATAGGCGATTCGAGTTGATCTGCTTTCAATCGTCAGCCCATCAATTGTAAGATTTTCTTTTCGTAAGTGAGATAGTTCTTGTTTTGCCAAAGACATTTCAAGTTCAAGATCTTTCATGTATTCCTGGATAACCAGAAGTTCTGCTACTTCATATGAATAGCTCATTACAAATTCAACTTCACCCGATTCATTAAAAAAAGGCATACCAGTAATAAGTACTTTCTGTCCAGCAGGTGTGGATTGTATAATGACTACTTTCTTTTTCTGTTGAAGTACTAAAGGTGTTATGGCAGGCGAGAATATCCCCATTTTCTCCAGCGCATAAACGGACTTTCCGAGTAACTCTTCAGCTTGTATACCATAATTTCTTCCACTAATTTGCGAGGCTTTTACTATGATACCTGCGTGATTGGTTACGATGATGTCTTCGTCATATGAATCGATAATTTCTTCCCTTGAATTTGGATGTAAGAAAAATCCTAACATACGACCACCTTTCCTCAGAATGACATTATTCAATTTTGAATTATTATTTAGAAGTAAATAAATTGTACTGCTTTTTCAGAAAAGCGGCAATAGATATTTAAAAATAGGGAAGATTTTTTTATGTAAATAGTTGATAACGTTGAAAAGTATAACATGTATGTTCATTCTTGCACAAGTATAATTATGCAAAAATGAATAAAGGGAAATTAGGATTTCCTTTCTCTATTGCTTTATGATTAACTGACTAGAAGGGCTACAATTTAAATTCATTAAATGGAAGGAGAATTATGAATGCTAAAAGAAATGATATTCAAGAATATATCGGATGCTAGGATGGAAATGATAAAGATTCGTCGTCATTTACATATGCATCCTGAGCTATCACATCAGGAGATTGAAACGCCTAATTTCATCGCGAACTACTTGGAAGACTTGGGAATTGAAGTTAGGCGGGGGGTTGGTGGAAGAGGAGTCACGGGGATAATTCGTGGTGGGAGGTCTGGGAAAACAATTGCATTTAGAGCGGATTTTGATGCGTTGCCAATTCAAGATGCTAAAAATGTCCCTTATCAATCAACTGTTCCCGGAGTCATGCATGCTTGTGGGCATGACGGTCATACTGCAGCATTACTAGGGTTTGCGAAATCTTTGAATTCAGTAAAGGACCAACTTCAGGGAACTATTGTGCTTATTCATCAGTTCGGGGAAGAACTGCCACCTGGTGGGTCAAGGGCAATGATTGAAGATGGTTGCCTTGAAAACGTCGATGCGATTTACGGTGCCCATCTACAGTCCAATATGGAAGCGGGTTATGTCTATGTGCGTGATGGTTATTTACAGGCTGGAGAAGATACGTTAAAAATCACTGTAAATGGTTCTGGAGCACATGGGGCGGAACCGCAAAATGGGGCAGACCCGATTCTGGCAGCCAGTCATATTATGGTTGCCCTACAGTCGATTGTAAGCCGCAATGCAGACCCATTGAAAGAACTTGTCATTTCGATAGGGAAGTTTCATGCAGGGGATGCGGATAACGTCATTCCTGAGAAAGCAGTTATGGAAGGGACAATTCGCGTCTTTGATGAGGACTTGCGAATGCTTGCCGGCAAACGTCTAATTGAACTTGCACAATTTGTCGGTCGTGGACTCGGTTGTGAAGTTGAAGTCCAAATAGAAAAAGGCTATGACGCACTTTGGAATCATCCAACACAAGTGAATATTGTCCGGCAAGTGGTAACGGATGCATTTGGTATGGACGTTTTGGTGGAAACTCAACCAATTATGCCGGTTGAAGACTTTTCTTATTTTCTGCAAAGAATTCCAGGCGCATTTTTCTTCGTTGGAGCAAAAATGGATGACACAGATAATGTCTTTCCACATCATCATGAACGATTTGACTTTCACGAACCTGCAATGGAAATGATCGCGAAAACATTCGCGGGAATTGTACTTGCATATCAAACATAACCAATGCTCGGAGCGCAATAGCCCGTACAATATTAAAGGCAGGACTATAATTTTATAATAAATGAATGCTAGATGTTGTAAACGGTTGAATAAAGGGGGAGTTAAAGATTAAAATAGTTATCGCTCCAGATTCATTTAAAGGCAGTGTCACAGCGATGGAAGCTGCACGGTCGATTGAAAAAGGTGTTTTCCAAGCGTTTCCAAATGCAGAAACGGTCCTTGTTCCTGTAGCAGATGGGGGTGAGGGAACAATGGAAAACTTAGTCGCTGTTACCAAAGGGTATACGAAGACAGTTCTTGTTATAGGACCACTTAGAAGTCCGATTGAAGCTAAATACGGTGTGCTTGGAGATACTAAAACTTGTATCATCGAGATGGCGACTGCATCAGGTTTGAATTTATTGAGCAGTACTGAATTAGATCCACTTAACGCAACTACTTATGGAACAGGTCAATTGATTAGACATGCACTCGATGAAGGATTTAGAAGTTTCATATTGGCGCTTGGTGGTTCAGCAACCAACGATGGGGGCGCTGGAATGCTTCAAGCACTAGGTCTAGAACTGAGGGATAATACAGGTGCGGAGCTTGATTTGGGCGGGGGATCATTGAATCAACTTGATTGTATTTCAACGGAAAACTTTGATCCCCGCATTATTGAGAGTCAATTTTTGATAGCGTCTGATGTTGAGAATCCCTTTGTTGGACCTAATGGGGCTTCACACGTGTTTGGTCCGCAAAAGGGCGCGACTAAAGAAATAGCTGAACTCTTAGACAACAACCTTTTACATTTTGCTAATTTGATTGAAAGGGAAATAGGCATTAGACTCCATGAACTTCAGGGAGCAGGTGCGGCAGGTGGTTTCGGAGGCGCAGTACTTGCGTTTTTTCCTTCAACAATGAAGCGGGGTGTAGATGTCGTACTCGAGTATACAAGGCTTGACGAACATCTATTAAATGCAGACCTTGTCATTACGGGCGAAGGACAACTGGATTTTCAAACGGCTTTTGGAAAAACACCCATGGGAGTTGCCCAAATGGCAAATAAACGCAATGTATCTACTATAATTCTGGCTGGGTCGCTAATGGGGGATATCGATTCACTTTATCAGTACGGCGTAATTGGAGCATACAGCATCATGAATAAACCGATGAGTTTAAATGAGGCCATGGAAAACGCAAGTGAGCTATTAGAAAAAGTCGCGGAACAAGTTTGTCGTACTTATTTTTCAACTAGAAAAGTGGTTGAATGATATGGAAATCAAAAAACGATTGAAAAGCTAAACAAAAAAGCCCTAAACAGTTCACCTGAACTTGTTTTGGGCTTTTTCATGTTATTGAATTGCTTGAATATCCTTCAAAATTGCATAACCGTTTTTCACCTTTAAGTGAGCAACCAATTGCCCTTTAGCAGATAAATCCTCAAGCTCTTTTCCAGTGTTTTCTGGTACATAGAATCTATCTAAACCAAAGTTAATGGAATGAACGTTTATACCTGTCGTATTTTGATAGTCATAGCCATTCAGTTTTCCAGTTAAGTAAATACTGCCTTTTGGTTTTTTATCAGTTAAGCTATCAAGTACATAAATGTCTCCCTGTTTAACTAGCTTTCCATAAACAGTTAACTGATTGGAATTCGTGTGTTTTTCAATTTTTTTCAAAATACTTGTGGGAATTTCGCTTTTTGCAACTTCCTCAATTTCATAGCGGAGCGTTACATAATCTCCATACAATAAATCTCTCGGATCCACAGGCACAGTTAACAAGCTGATATCTTCACCGTACGTTAGCGCCCATAGCGGTTTAAAAGTCAAGCTAATTAACAATATAAGAGGGATGGCTAATGCAACGATGAAACCAAAACGCTTATTTTTCATCCTGTTCATTGGCTATCACCTTTCCTCTGACGTGTCTTTTCAAACCAGAAACCAAAGCCAATTAGGATCAAACCACCAATGACAAAGAATAGTGATTTTGGCATGAAGTCATATGACAAATCTGCGTAAAAGCGGAAAATCAGTGCACAAACAATGAGAACAGCGGGTAAACTACCGATTTTCAAGAAGAACAGTAGTTTTATCGCGAAAACAATTGTGAAAATAATCGCCATGATTTCGGCAGTATCTCCAGAAACAACATCTATCCAAGTAGTTGGAAATGTTAGAAATAGACCCGCTATTCCATAGACAACTGAACCAAGCCATTCAGACGATAATTGGTACCTGCCAAACGGGTAAAAGGCGAGAAATAACCCAATGATGAAGAAAGTACTTGCAATAAGAAGCCCATGCACATCAAAATAGATGAATAAATTGAAAATAAACGTCATTGCTAAAACCGTATTAGCGATGAACAAACCTCTAGAATGATCGAACCTTTTTTCATTCATCCAAAAAAGAAATGGAATGACAAGTAGAAGGAAGTAAGGTACACCACTGATTCCACCCCATACATTGAATCCATAGATAATGAAAAATACTGTTGCTACTGCAGCTATAAATTTATCTTTCAAGTAATATGCGAGCGGTAATATCCCGAGTCCCCACATGAAGAAATCTGCATAGACGCCTGCGCTTAGGTTAAACATCTGGCCAATCAAGAAGATACCAGCACCGTACACAGCCACACCGATATAATAAAGGCTACGCGATGTTTTTGGATAACGTTCTTCCATTTTATAGCCGCCAATATAAAAGCCAGCTGTCGCAAAGAATAATAGAATAAACTTTGCAAGTTTCGGTATTTCCTGCCAATTTCCAGCGATGAAACTTAAAATACCGACACCTATTAAAATGGCTCCAAAGACCAGCAAGACCCGCACAAAACCCACTCGTTCAGTAGGCTCGTATTCCGATAGAAGTGCGCTTCTTTGATCCGTCCCAAGCTTTCCTGCTTGTTCCAAATAGCGAAACTCCTTTTCAAGAACACGGTATTCAGAATTACTGACTTTTCTCTTCATCTAATCGAGCCCCCTATTCCATAGTTTCTCGTATGCTTAATTATACCCGTTTTTATTCATTAACAACACTGGAAGTTAAGGCTATTTTCTAGAACAGTTTAAACTGTATAAGAGACAAGTGGTAGATAGACGAATGAATAGTTTTTGGGCACTCTAGTACTTAGCACATTGTATTCTTTGCTGTGTGCTATAAGAAGTGTTCTTCCTTAAAATGAAAGTAGGGATGCGACGAAATCGCATCCCTACGTATTAATACATTTCGATAATGTATTGAAGTCGTTCAATATAAAGTAATACAACTGTATCCGTATTGCTCATTGTGTGGATTAAATTATTCGCTGGCGATTCTGGACAATTACCATGGGTAATTTTATTAGTACATATCTAAACCCCACGTTTATTCCCCCATATAAGGGTATGGAGCTGAGGTAACACCCTAACGTCATTCATGATAGATGAATTGACGGTCAAATCAACCAACCATTCATACCGATTCAGTAGAGTAGACACTAGCAGTTCATTTTCAGTCGTCGTCGTATCATCGTTTCCTGTCTGTAAAAAGAAAGGAAAAGCCGGGTAACGTTGGTGGACGGCTTCGGCAAATTTGAAATCCACTTCATCAAAAATGACGATTTTCAAACTAGCCGTCGTATTAAGCAGTTTCTCCATAAATGTATCCAGTTTGCTGAAATCTGTTGCCATTCCAGAACTAGGTGGTTTTGGAGAAAGGGTAATATCATCGATTTCCAACAACCAATCCTGCCAAAAAGAAGCCTGCGTTTCAACCGCAACTTTCCAGCCTTGTTCATGGCATAAATCAACAAGTTCCCCGATACCTTTATGAAGCGCAGGATTCCCACCTGAAATTGTTACATGTGAAAATGACTGCCCACCAATTGCTTTAAGTTCATCTATAATTTCAATAGGTTGTTTCGAAACGCTCTTTCCTGAACCATCCCACGTGAAACTGGAATCACACCACGAGCATGAATAATCACACCCTGATGTCCGAACGAACATCGTTTTCAATCCCATTACCATTCCTTCACCTTGAATAGTTGGTCCGAACACCTCCATCACAGGAATCTTCATACGTTCTCCTCCAGTTTAGGCCGGTAGATGACGTAGCTTGTTGGCGTTTCACGGACAATGACCTGAAGACAGACTGCTTTATTGCTCCTCGTCTGTAGAACTTCCTGAATTGAATTATAAATCTGTTCGGCTAATTTCTCAGTTGTAGGGAAGTTAGCCTTAAATTCAGGATGATCATTCAATACGGAATGATCATATTTATCATGAATGAGGGTTTTGAGTTCCTTGAAATCAATCAGAAAACCAATTGAATCCAATTCATTTCCTCCGATTGTTATGTTCAAATAGTACGTATGCCCATGCATCACTTGGCACTTTCCAGCATTTTCACTCGGAATGTAATGCGCCGCCGAAAAATGCATGTCTTTGTTAAGTTCAAAACGAAACGAGTGCTGAACTTGTGGGTAAAATTGCTGCATCATTCGGAAACACCTTCAGACTTTTTAGTAATGTAAGCAGTTAGTCCATCATTTCGTAACACACAAGCTGGACATTCCCCGCAGCCTGAACTTGGAATTCCGTTGTAGCATGTAAGTGTTTTGTGCTGTACAAAATCAAGTGCACCTAATTCATCAGCCATTGCCCAGACCTCGGCCTTATCCAGCCACATTAAAGGCGTATGGATAACAAAGCGCCCATCCATTGCTAAATTCAACGTGACATTCAATGACTTAATAAAATTGTCACGGCAATCTGGATATCCGCTAAAATCAGTTTCACTCACACCCGTTATTAAGTGCCGGGCTCCAATCGCATCCGCATAGACAGCCGCAAACGACAGAAATAGATGATTCCTTCCTGGAACAAAGGTAGAAGGTAATTCACCATCTACTTCTTTTACTTCGATTTCATCACGTGTCAAAGCATTAGCAGATAGTTGATTAATAAGGCTCATATCGAGCAGTTTAAACGACACACCGAGCTCATCCGCAATTTTTCTTGCACATTCAATTTCCGCTGAATGGCGCTGACCATAATCAAACGTGACCGTCGCAACTTCAGCGAAATTTTTCAATGCCCAAATTAGACATGTCGTACTGTCTTGGCCGCCACTGAATACAACGACTGCTTTTTCATTTTTCATAGTAAACATCTCCTTAGTTTTTTTGAGAGGGAGTTTTCGAACCTCTTTTTCGAACAATGTTAATAATAGCATAGGAGTAGAAGCTACTAGTAGTAGTTTCCACTTTAAATAAAATGATATATTTATTCAGTATTTATATACCGATTTAATCCTAATCAATTTTAATATATAAAATGTGATTTGTTGGTACATTCATTTGTATAAAGGGAATTGACATCACCAAGGATCAAAAACGGGAAGCATAAAATATATAGGATTAGTGCCGATTAACTCCACAAATTTTTATGATTTATGTATTAAAACGCTTTTTTAGCAGAAGATAATAACGAATCTTAACAATTACCGAGAAGAGTGTTTTTATGGTGCCCATTCGTAATGATGTAATCCCTTTAAAACTCGAAACGGTATTGCGGATTCAATAATTGTTCGAAACTGCTAATTAAATAAGGGAGGTGTTAAAATCATGAGAACGATACAACGAATTGCCTTGGCTTTGGTAATAATTGGAGCAATCAACTGGGGCTTAATTGGATTCTTTAAGTTTGATTTGGTAGCATCACTATTTGGTGGACAAGAGGCGTTTTTATCACGGGTGGTTTACGGTCTGGTTGGGTTAAGTGGATTGGCTTGCTTGGGTATCTTATTTAATCCAATCGAAGAAACAGTCGCAGATAAAGAAACCAATCGTCGAGGCGTTAATAATCTCAGTTACGATACTGAGTTTGGTGAGGAAACAGACATTGCGAAGTTGCGTGAGTCTTCTAAGAAACCCATTGATGGAAAGAATTCAGCTGACACAAGAAAGCAGGATTCAACAGACAATAAAAAATAAAGGAAGCTGAGCTAAGTTGTGGCATTTGAAAAAACATCCCAGCCTATGTCATATTGACAAGGGCTGGGATGTTTTTTAATGCCTTACCTATACTTTTTCGAAGGTATTAATATAAATAGGTGTCAATTTTCATTAATAATTTCATCAACTGTAGATTCAACTTCAGCTCGTGACATTTTTTCTTTACCACTCTTAAGCGTTTTTAATGTTGTTTTTGCCAAGGCAAGTGGGATTTTACAGAATAAAAGAATGTTTTTAGTGTCTAATGACTCTACATACGCATCCGCTTTATCCAAGTTCTTTGTTGCATAGGAAAACATGTCGTTACGGTCCCAACCATCGGGAATAAAATGAACACCGCGATCAGCATCTTCCTCTTGATTGCGAAGCATATTGACTGCCTGCAAACCACGTCCGTATCCTATAGCTAATTCACGATCTGTTTTAGTTCCATCATACATCTCCCATATATCCGAAAGCATAACACCTACTAATCCTGCTACATAGTATGTATATTCATCTAAATCTTCTTTGGTTTTAACTAACCAATCCTTCTCGACCCACTTGGCCATACCGTCTGCCATAATACTTGTTGACTCTTTTACCTTGTCCATAATATTTTCCGGACAAAAAGATAGCCAATCAGCCAGCCTTAATGTTACTTCAGGTAAAAGGTCCTCATAAGGCTTTAATAGTTGTTGATAGGCTGCACCATCAAAGTCTGCTTTTAAAAGTTCGCTTGTTGAGCGCAAAAGATATTGCTTCGTCTCCGATTGTAATCCTTCGTGATCTTCAATTTCATCAATTGCTCGCATACATAAATATGCTGATCCTACAGACTTTCTTAATGTTGGATTTAGTAATTTGATGGGGATATAAAAGGTTCTACTTGTCAACTTAAGGATGTGCATGGCTTCTTTATTTAACTTTGCTTCATTAATCAATGAAATGATCCCCCTTTCACAATGAGGTTGTTAATGTTTTAACGCGTCAGATAGAAAACAATCAATTACTCGGATAATATCTCAAGTTATTCAGATTGTATTCGCTCACAATATACTTGGATCGTATAATCTTTATTGTATCATGGACGGCAGTAATACGTACAAATAAACTCAGCCTACAACTTAAAGGCTGAGTTTGGATTATATTGCAGTCAACTTCAAATTGATGTCGTAATGTGCAAAAAAGACAAATTATTATTTCGTGTTCTTCTTTTTAGCGGCTTCTTCCAGTTTGCTTTTTGGATCTTTTGATAAGTCAGTATCTGCATAACCTTGGGGTGTTACACTAGTCGCTTTCTTACCCTTATCGTTATTTTTGTCTTTCTCCATTTTTTCACCCCCTATTAAAATGAATTGCTATATGTGATTGTTCCTTGTCACTTCATCTGGATTTGTATCACTGAAGATACCAGTTCCAAGTCCGCCACTCTTGGCAATTAATTCTTTTACTTCATTATAAGTTAGGCCCGAGTTTGCATTTTTTCTTTTTACGTCTTCAATATCTGTTCCAGATACTGTATAAGTTCTTTTGTCCGAATTGCTATTTACGTTCAAAAAGTCACCTCCATTTTGTGTATACTTATGTTCTCTCAATTCAGGATAATTATTCAGGGATTTATTGTCATTGGTGCAAGTGACTATATGGGACACTGCTTCGGAAATACACTATAATTGTCTAGAGTGAAAATCCAAAACACGAAAAAAGGTAATTGCTGATTTATTGGGCCAACAAGGTAGTTCGTCTGTTAGCCGCATTTTACAAATGAGAAATCAGTACAAAATAATCGTATAAGTCATAATGAAAAGTCAGTAATCTGAATAGGGATGCTGACTTTTCCATGTTTATAGTTATCAGATTGTGAAAGAGGGCATGCTAATGAAACAAGATTCATCCACACTTAAGGTAATGCGGTGCGGACTAGGCATGACGGATAATGCCCGCAAAGGAATAGCGAAATTGACAATGGACGAATATGCATTTTTTTCGATGCAAGAATCCTTTTATGTATATATTGAAAAACGACCGAATAATAGACAGGGAAATATGTCGTTTTCAATTTACTTTGATAACGTAGCGAATGAAGTTTTATCAAAACGTCTAAATGATAGAGTGGCCGTAATGGAATGCGTTTATCAAAATGAAAGTTTTTTGGCAACCGGTTTTCAAGTTAGGGGAAGGAAAGAACCCGTCCAGACAAACAGACGTCTTCCAGCACGCTTGAAATTTCTGGTAGGGCGTAGTACAGGTATTGCAATGCCGATTGATCTTTACACAAGCATTCGAGAATTGCCGATTGCACAAGAACGTTCGGAGTATGTGAAGAAAAGAATTGCCGGCTGGGAAGGCTATCTGCGAGTAGAGGAAAGAATTGCCGATGTCGATGATTTGACGACGCCTTTTTCACACGCATCTTTGAATGCAGACTTCAGTAAATTGACCATTCGATGTAAAGAACTAAAAGGAAATGAATGGAATACAATTAATGGTTTCAGTGTTAAGTTGAAAGGACTTCAAAATGAAATTGGAAATGTTATTAATACGAGTAAGGGCAAAGGGATTGTAGAAATCGAACTGAGTCGCAACTATAAAGAGATGGCTCGCCGGAATGAATGGAATCCGAATACATATAAGGAAGCAGTATTTAGTAACTTTGCTGCGCTTAGCCAGGTAAGGAGACTTCGAAAGGGGTTCAAAGATCTACAGGATGGACTTGCTGCTAATGCAAATTTGGAAAGGGTACTTTTTGAAGAGCGCCCAGTTGTACGTATTTCCAAGAAACAACAGAATCTTGTTTTTCATAATGAACTTAACCAGTTCCAGAAAGAAGCAGTCACTGGAGCAATGACTTCAAATGATTTGTACGTTATTCAAGGACCACCGGGTACAGGGAAAACGACGGTTATTTCAGAGATATGCCATCAGAATGTCAAAGCTGGACTGCGTACTCTCGTTGCTTCTCAAGCAAACCTTGCTGTGGATAATGCACTCGGAAGACTTCTATCTCATCAGGACGTCCGAATTTTACGTTATGGTCGAACTGAAAGTATTGAGGAAGAAGGCAAAAAGTTCATTGAAGAAAACGTAGCTATAAACTGGAAAAACGTGACGTTAAATACCATCAATGCAAAACGCCAGTCGAATACAAATAGAGAAATACAAATAAATGATTTGTTAGTAAGTCATGGCGTAAAGTTATCAGAAATGAAGAATGAATTGGTATCTTTAGACAAAAAAGTTGAATTGAAGGAAGCGGCTCAAGAAGAATACATAACTAATTCATTGACTATGAAAAAGCAACTTACTATTCTGAAGAGCTTGAAAGAAGAAAGTGATAAGTTGGTCAAAATTCAGGCCGCATTCATCCAATCTGAAACGACGTTAACCAGTGATGTTAATCGTCTTGAAGAACTCGTCTTATCGAAAAGCACAAGTATAGCTACAGCGGGGCAAATGGAAAAATTAGAACTACGAATAGAAAAGCTTCAATACTTCATTAGCTATAGTCAAACAGTAAATAAGATTGACGAGATGAATAGGTCCATTGAGGCCCTCCATAAAGAAGTACAAATAATAAATAACAAAAAGAAGCGACTTCATGTATTTTTGGAGGATATTCAAAAAATCACTAAAATAGATCGTTTACAAAAACAGATGGATTCGTTTGAAATTATTCCACACTTCAACACACAGTGGAAAATTACCGAGTTAAATCAATTGATCGCCACTATTAAATCTGAAACTGCGGATGTTGGATACAGTGAGTGGCAAGAACTTTCACAGCGACTATACAATGCCATTGAAATTATTGAGCGTTTATTGAAAGATAATGGTTTTATTAAGAAAGAACTGAAAAGAACAGTAAATGATAAATATAGTTCTATAAAAGAAATTCATGGCCTTATTGACCGTGTAGGTAAATTTCTAATTCACCCATCTACCAAGAGCAGCCTAGAAACGCGTAGCTACTCTGCACAAAAATATGACAATCTCGAAAAAATAGCAATTGCACTTGAAATGTTATATGAAAGAAAGAGATTTTCAGAATTACAAGAAGCAGGTTTTGAAAAACAAAATCAAATTAAGATAAACTCGAAAAAAATGTATTCAGTCATAAAAACCGAAATTAGCGAACAGATGAATCAATCCATAGTGGAAATAGGACAAGAAAAAAAAGCAATCGACTTAATTGCTAATACTCACCAAGCTGAAGTCATCAGTCTTCAGCAAACGGCCATGCAACTTTTAGAAAAAGTGGAACCCGTTGACGAAACCATGACAATCAGTTCTGCAATAGAGGAATTGAAGAAAAATGAGATCGTTTTTTCGGATTATAATGAGAATAAGAAGGATATCGAACAATATAAAGGTGAATTAGAAAAGAAAAAGCATGAAAAGAGAATTAATGCAGAACATCATATAGATACTTCAAAGGCACTTGAAGATATTAGAGATAAAACTGAGTCATTGAGCAGCAATCTCATGAAGTTGGAAAAAGTAATGATGACCTTGGATAAGCTATTGGATGAAAATCCTGAAGAAATCCGTAAACAAGTTTTAACTACCATTCAAACCATTTCCACTGAAGTAGAAAAACTTAAAGTAGAAAAAGAACGACTACCAATAACAGATAAACTCCAAAAAGAATGGGTTTCACTTCTGACTAATGCGACTGAATATGATTTAGATGAAATACGAAAACTGTATGTTAAACACGCAAATGTAATTGGTACAACCTGCGTTGCGTCTGCACGGCGCGATTTCATGGAAGAGTATCCTACTTTCGATGTAGTTATTATCGATGAAGTTTCCAAGGCGACGCCGCCAGAACTACTTCTCCCAATGTTAAAAGGGAAAAAAATCATATTAGTTGGAGATCATCATCAGTTGCCTCCGCTTATGGGACAAGCAACTCTTGAAGAATTACTTGAAGAAAGCAACAGTCATGAAGAAAAGAATGAACTGGAAAAGCTTTTGAAAGAATCATTGTTTGAACGTCTTTTCAGAACGTTGCCAAAACAAAACAAAACGATGCTGGGTATTCAGTACCGCATGCATGAAAGTATTATGGAAACAATTACGCCGTTCTATGAAGAAGGGAATTACAGTCTACGCTGCGGGTTAACTGATTCGGATTCCTTGCGTGATCATTTGCTTGATTCCCACTTCGTGAATAGAAAAGATCATCTTTTATGGTTTGATATGCCGAACGAACAAAAGTACTTCGAAGAGAAGGTCAAGGGCGGCACAAGTCGTTTCAATCAAGCTGAACTAAACATGACTTGTAAAATATTGAAGGATCTAGATATGGCTACTGAGAAGGCCAAAACCTCTGGGCTAATGAATCAAGATACTAAAAAAAGTGTCGGCGTAATTAGTTTCTACGGTGAACAAGTCAAAAGGATGGATCGGCTAATTCATCAAGAGCTGATACCTCAACATTTAAATTGCAGAACCGGTTCGGTTGATAAGTTTCAAGGAATGGAAATGGATGTCATTATATTGAGTTTTGTTAGAAACCATCGGGAAAAAGGTGGAGATATCGGTTTTGCGAGAGATTATAGACGTTTAAATGTAGCGTTATCTCGAGCACGTGAACTACTCATTATAGTAGGGAGTTCAGAAATGTTTACAGTACAGACGAAACATCCTAGTTCGAGGAAAATGTACGGACGTTTACTTGAGAATATCAAAATGAAAAATGGCTTAAGAGGTCTAGATGGAATTGTTAAATCGTAATTTGATGGATGGAGGTCCCAGGTTAATGATTGAGTTGAAAGCGCGGTTAACAAAGGAACTTCAGCAGGACATCAATCTAAAAGTAATGGGTTCTCTAATATGGAATCTACCTATACATTTAATTGAAATTGAATATAAAACGGTAATGCGAACTAAAATGGATATACTCATGAAAATGATGTTGATTGCATTTGGAAAAGCTGAATTTTCGACAGTAGAAGAATTAAGTGAAGTTCTTCTCGTAGAACAGCTCTTTATTACTGATTTAATCGATAAAATGTCCAGAACTGGTGTAATTGAAAAGAGAGAAGGCTTTTTTTCATTGACTGAAGCCGGGATTGAACAGCTGAAGAAAGGGATTTTTGAACATGAACCAGAAAAAAATTCGACACAGACGCTCTATAGTCCTAGTCATTCAGCGTTTTTGATAGGCGAAATAAAAAATAGTGCATATGAAAATGCCGAAGTCTACCGTTATTTTGTTGGTTTTGATGAGAGGGATTTAGCAGTTATAGAAGATGACTTATTAATAGAAGTGCTTAAAAAGAGTGGTGTTGAGTCAGGTGAAGGAAACGTTCAAGTCATTGTTTCAGAAATTATATCTGCATCTGAGTTAGCAACTGAATCATCACAATGTATAGAATTTCATTTGTATAACAAATCTGAAGATATATTATACGCGCGTGTTTGGAATACACTAACAAGTCACTGGGATGAGGTTATCGAAGCACAATTAAATGAAAAGGAACGTAAAAAGTGGCGGGAAACTTATTTGGCATAAGTTAACTAGCCGGTCTTTGTCCTTAGAACATCGTTTGTACCAAGTATCACAGAAACTAATCACATAAATTCATATATAAAGTAGCCTTGCTCACTGTAAAAGTGATCAAGGTTTTTGTTTTTGATTTACATGATATTTACTGCGGCAACTTTATCAAAAATAGTTTGCATCTTTTCGTATATCAGCGCATATACTAAATAGTTCAATGACTTTATAAGGAAGCTTATATATTTCCTTCTACCGTTTTGTCTTTACAAATTAGGCGATTATAATTCGGTTATTCAATTGTTCAATATACATAGTTGATAAATGCTAAAATTTAAAAGTGATAATAAAAAATATTCAGTATATTGTAACTATTTGAGGCTATCAAACGTCTAATATGGACACAATCATTTTAGAAAAGAGGGGTAAACTATGAGAGAAAAGAAAAGATTGTTAATTGCTTCAGTTGCGATAGTAATTGGGATTGGATTGTTTACACCATCTTATACATCAATGGCAGCCGAACAAATTGAATCGCAAATTAAAGTTGGACAAATTATTAAAGGCACTGTATTAGAAAATTGGGGTAATGAAATTATAGTTAAAGGAGATGACGGTAAACGTTACCATGTAGGACTCTATAATTTTGAAGAAGAACAAATTCAAAAGATGAATGTTTCTATCGGTTCCACTGTGCAAATCGAAGGAGAAATACTTTCTAGCTTTTCGGAATTATATGACTTCAACTATTTTGTGAAAACATTACCCGAAGGAGTAACTGAAGATGAAATCAAGAAGTTAGAAAAACTTTATAATAGAGTCATGGTTTTGGAAAAAGATGAGTTATGGGAAGAGTCTGGGAAGGTCTGGGTTAAAATCAATGAAATAACAAACCCATACTATCTGAAGAACTGGGAGCCGGAACCTTTTGATATTTATATCAGTATGTTTGAATATTCTTTTTCAAGTGACGACTTGATACAAATGGAAGAGCTTTATAATCAATGGATTACGCTTGCAAAAAGTGGTCAAGAAGAAGAATCAAGTAGTAAGTTGAATCAACTATTTGAAATTGTCGGCAACTATTATGTGGAGCCAACATTTGATGAATATATTGCAAGCATGGATATGATTATTCCGATTGAAGATTATCAAGTGATAAAGAACTTATATGAAGATGCTCGTCAGGCAAATATAGATGAAGATGAACAATTATCGATGGCTAAATGGGAAGCCTTTGACTTAGCGATGCGTCCATATTACCGTGCCGCATACCCAATGCCGACATTTGAAGAACAAATGTCTTACAATGATTTCGAAGTATCGGAAATAGACTTTTCTAAGCTAAAGCAGATTTATGCAACTATCCTAGACCTGGAGCAGAGTGGTAAATATGATGATGTAGATAGCCAGTGGCAGCTGTATTACTCTATTTTAGAGCCATATTATACAATTAATGAAAGTATCCCATTTCGTGCTTTACAAGTTATTGCAGATGATAAAGTGAAGCGCTGAAAAAAGGTGTGTAGATTGAAAGTATCAAATCGGTATATAAATATCGATATGCTTTTGTGATAAACAGGTAAAATGAATTTCCTTGAATAGTAGTTAATAGCCAGTAAAATTATTCAATTTGTCATTGAATAATTTTACTGGCATTTTTATTTTACAAAAAATGTACGTAGTTGGAAATCCACAAATCATTTGAAAGAACTTCTAAGTGGAAGTTCTTTCAAATGAAATTCTTTCCTGTATTATTACAGTATGGTAGACAGTTTTCTGATACTTCATTAGGAATCCTTGTAGAAAAAACGAAACGTAGTTGGCTATGACAACAAAGTCGGAAGTATCTATGTCAAAATGTAGACCTGTGAATTCTGTGCTCGTAAGAATAAGGAGCATGACTGAATTTGATAGTGTCGAAAGAATTATTTTTGGAAGCGTCTTACAATCAATAATTAAACTTAGGAGTGTGTGAAAAATGAAAAACTATCTAATGTATATTAACGGAGAATGGGTTGGGGAAGATCTTGAGAAGCTAGAAGTTAAGAATCCAGCGAATGGCCAAGTTGTCGGTTCAGTCCCAGTTGGGGGAGAAATTGAAACGAATCAGGCAATAGATAGCGCACATGAAGCCTTTCAAACTTGGTCCCAAACGACTGCGTATGAAAGAGCCAAGTATTTAAAGAAATTGAATGACCTTATATTAATAAATCAAGAAGAATTGGCACAAATGATGACGATGGAAATGGGCAAGCCGATTAATGAATCTAGAGGTGAGGCTGCTTCAGCCGCTACATATATTGAATGGTATGCGGAAGAAGGTAAACGGATATACGGAGAGACAGTCCCTTCCCATATTGCTAATAAACGTATGCAGGTATGGAAAAAACCTGTCGGAGTTGTTGCGGCAATAACGCCATGGAATTTCCCAGCAGCCATGTTAACCCGTAAAATGGGACCTGCTCTAGCGGCTGGCTGTACAATTGTAATAAAACCTTCTGGTGAAAGTCCCTTGACTGCGGTTAAACTTATTGAGTTATGTGAAGAAGCTGGGTTTCCGAAGGGTGTAGTTAACCTAGTAACAGGATCTTCATCGAAAATAGGAAAAGCGATAATGGAAAATGACAAAGTACGGAAGGTAACGTTCACTGGATCTACGGAAGTAGGTAAATTGCTAATTCAACAAAGTGCGGATCAAGTCAAACGCCTATCGATGGAACTCGGAGGACACGCACCAATCATTATTTTGGATGATGCGAATTTAGAAAAAGCCGTAAAAGGTGTAATTGCATCTAAATTTAGAAATGCAGGACAGACTTGTGTTTGTGGAAATCGAATATATGTGCAATCGGGTATTTATGATACATTTTTGGAGAAATTTACGGATGCAGTGAATAAATTAACTATAGGCGATGGCATCAATGAGGAAACAGATATAGGACCATTGATAAATCAGAGTAGTGTGGACAAAGTATCAAATCAAGTAGCCGATGCTCTCTCAAAAGGTGCTTCTCTATTAACTGGCGGAAGTGCGTTAACAGATGAAGGTGGAACTTTTTATACACCTACTGTGCTAAGTGGGGTTAATCCATCCATGGTTATTATGCAAGAGGAAACGTTTGGGCCTGTAGCACCTGTTCAGAAATTCGAGAGTATAAAAGAGGCTATCCAATTAGCGAATGATACAAATTATGGTTTAGCAGCCTATGTCTTCACTGAAAGTGTATCTAAAGGCACGCTTTTAATTGAACAACTGAATTTTGGAATTGTTGGCTGGAATGATGGTACTCCTTCTGCTGCTCAAGTTCCATTTGGGGGAATGAAAGAGAGTGGAATTGGTCGCGAAGGCGGTCATGAAGGACTGGAAGCGTTTTTGGAGACGCAGTACGTATCGATTGGTATGGATTAATTCTAGGTAAGTATTATTTATATAAAGATTTTACAATACACACATATATACATCTATTAAACATGAAAATCAGCCAATTATTAAAATGGCTGATTTTTTTCTTATTAAAATAATTTGGACTCAGATAGGTCCACCAAAAAATATTTACTAAATGACCATAACCTTCTTGTAACATTAAATAGGATGAACCAAGAGCTGCACTGTTAATGCTCTTGTCTCTTGATTAACTCTAATATTGAATATCACTAGTTGTCCCACAATAAACCTATTTATAATATCTACTCACTATCTATGAGTTTTAATGTTTCCCCGATTTTCAAAACATATAACTGTTGTTCATCTAAAGCATTTTTCTTCCATTCATTTAGTAAGCGATCAAGGGCTTCTTTTGGTGTGTCATCAGCTAAACGAAAAGCACCGTAATGCATAGGAATCATGGCATTTGACCGGGTATCTAAGAATGCCTTTACAGCTTCTTCCGGGTTGACATGCTGCATACCCATGAACCATTCAGGTTCGTATGCACCAATTGGCATGAGACAATAATCAATATTGTATTTATCCCCAATATCTTGAAAACCTTTGAAATAACCGCTATCCCCTACAAAGTAAAGTGCATAGCTAGTTTCTTGTATGATCCAACCACCCCAATGTGAGGTATTTGTATCTGTAAGTGTCCTTTTTGTCCAGTGCTGTGCAGGTACAAAAACGAAAGTTAGACCATCTAGCTGTTTTTCATCCCACCAATTAAATTCAATGATTTGTTTAAAACCTTTACGTATGAAACCTTTTTTCAATCCTTCTGGTACTAGAAATTTCGGATTGCCCGGTAATTTTTTAATCGAAGTGTAATGGAGATGATCGTAATGGCTATGTGTAATCAGTACATAGTCGATTGGTGGTAAATCTTTGATTGCTATTCCTGGAGGCATGAGACGCTTCTCGGATCCAAGCCTGTTCGCCCATACAGGATCTGTTAGGATATTGAGACCATTCAACTGAATCAGAAATGTAGAATGTCCAATCCAGGTAATCGTGGGAATTGACCGATTTGTTTGGAGAAAAGTTTCATCAATATCCTTTGCCACTGGAATTCTATATGATAAATCCTTCTTTTTTGATAATCTTTCTTTTCTCCACCGAATTAATTCTTTGAACGATGCTGTTGCAGTGATATTTATGTTTTCATAGCGTCTCTTTTTCAATGTAAACCACCTCTTCGGTTTGGAAATGGGGAATTATGTTATACATAACTATAACTAATATTTACCGTACTACCAAGTTAAAGTCACATGGATGAAATTTATACATTTTCTGTAAGAGGAAACTAGTGAAATCATAAATGGACAATATAAAAAAGCGATCAGTCAGATATCAAAATGACTAATCGCTTTTTGTAGTATTTATTAATGCTTAAAGTTTGTTCTGCGATAACTCCATTGTTGGTATTGAAAACGTATAAAACAACCGATACAGAACCCTAGTATTGCAATAAGTGCGGCCAGACCAACCATGACTGTAGCAATATTAAATAACAAGGACCACTTTAATAGTGAACTAACACTTGCTATTATTAGGAATCCGACAGCCAGCCATTGGTTAAACCTTAATTGAGCATAGTCTTCTTGAACGTACTGATTTGCGGGTTTGGTGAGAAATCGTTTAACAATTACCAAAATAGGATGGAAGCCTGTCAATAAACTTGATAGGTTCGCGATTAAAGGGATAAGTAGTATCCAAGCTGACTGTGTCAAAAGTGCAATAATTACCGCCAATACAATTGTCCATTGATTTACCATAACTAAAGGCTTCGGAATTGTTTTCATTTTAAACCTACTATTCTTATTGGATTTTATATAATTATATATCTAGTCAATCAAATTGTAAAACGTTCAAGCAACTAATCAGCATGTGAAATTGTGAGTTACTATGCATAATTCAGAGTCGGAAAGGACATATTGATAATTAAAAAAGAACTTGAAGTATTAAGCATAGGGGGATTTCCATGACAACTATAGTCAGGATAACCAATGTAGAAATATACAATCTAAAAAATGTGAAGAGAGGTGAATTTCATACAAATTCAACTTTCGATACTTTGGAAAAAGCTGATGTCATAGGATTTTATGGTCAAAATGGTTCTGGAAAAACAGCTGCGGTAGAAGCTTTCAACCTATTAAAAACGTTGTTATCAGCCCGGCACGATGCATCACTTCCTAAAATAACATTTAACTTACTCTATTTTGGAGAAAAGACAATTCGATTGGTTTTTCGATTTATTGTGGAAAACAGTTTTGGTGAATTTTCCGTTAATTATTCCGTTTCCTTATCTGCAGGAAAAACAAAATATCAGGTGCTTGAAGAAGAATTGGTATACCGAAAAAACAAAGAAGAAGATCCATTCGAACTTTTGATTTCAAAGAAAGAAAACAATATCGTCATTGGAAATAGAAAAATTCATGAAATGAATGAATCTGAAAGAGTCTCCGTTATTGTTGCCAATCGGATGGCTGCTAGTAACGCAACTTCCCTAGTTTTTAGGGACGAATTGAAAGAGGTGTTTAGCAACGCCCTTGGTGACCATGAAATTGAAATTATAAAAAGTCTATCCTTCAACTTTAATCAAGATCTACATGTAATTGATACGATTCAATATGGTTTGTTAATCGCTAATCTTGTCATGCCATTTAGTGTTCACCTTGAAAAAAAGCGTGGTCATATACCATATGAGATGACAGACACAATGGTGTTGCCAATCGATTTATTTGAAACAATAGATCAAGTGGTTACCCAAACGAATATTGTTTTACAGACAATAATTCCAGGTCTTCGAATAATAGTTAGACAAATCAATAAACAGAAGTTAAGTGATGGCAATGAAGGGATTCGCTTTGAGTTTCTTGCGAGAAAAGGGGAGATTGAACTACCGCTACGAAGCGAGTCTGAAGGTACTTTGAAAATCATCTCAATTTTAAGTACATTAATAGCCGTTTACAATAGACCAAACGCTTGCGTAGTGATTGATGAATTGGATGCGGGGATTTTTGAGTATCTACTTGGTGAAATATTGGAGGTATTGAATGAAAATGCACAAGGACAACTTATTTTCACTTCACATAATTTACGTATATTAGAAGTTCTCCCCATTCGAAACTTATGGTTTACGACACTAAACGAAGAAGACAGGTACCATCAACTAAAAGGCGTTAAAGAATTGAGCAATGCGAGGGATCTCTATTTACGTGCTGTACAACTAGGAGGACAGGAAGAAGCAATATATGAAGAAACAAGTTTGTTCGATATTAAAACAGCATTCCGAAAAGCAGGAAAAGTACATGACGAATAGTAAAAAGAAAGTTGTAATATTAATTGTCGAAGGAAGTTGTGAAGAGGTTTTACTATATAATCGGTTACGCAGTCTCTTTGAGCAGCATAATATACGATTCCATATACAGCGTGGTGATATTTTATATGATTTAGACAAGCCGAAAGAACCAATCACGTCTGTAATTGATAATGCTGTGAAAGAGTTTATGATAAAAAGTAAATTTCTAATCGATGATATATTTTGTGTTGTGCATATTACTGATATGGATGGTTGTTTTATTCCAGAAGAGGCTATTATTATAGATGAAACACAAAAAGAACTAACAGTTTATCATACAGATCGAATTACTGTGCCCCATGATAAGCAGAAACAGCAAATAGCAGTTAGGAATGTGGATAGAAGCAGAAATATCAATGAGATGAAATCAACAGTTAAAATACTTTCTGGAGAAATAAATTATCGGATGTACTATTTTTCAAGAAATTTAGAGCATGTTTTATTTGAAAATCTGAATCCGGAAAAAGGCGGGAAATTTCCTGAAGTTGAACGTTTTATTGAACAGCTTGAGATTCCGATTGAAGAATTTCTGCAGGATTCAATGCCAGAATTGAAAGGAATCGATCCTTATTCGGAAAGCTGGAAAAGAGTAACTGTGGATACAGCATCACTGCAAAAATACAGTAATGTGCCTTTGTTATTTGAATTCATAAAAGTACAATCCGAACAACTTTGAGGTTATTGAAAGTCGTGCGAGTAATCTGCTGGAAATGCTCATAATTAGTGTCCATAATCCTGAACATTAGCGTATAAAAGATGTGTAGTATGGCAATACTGATGTATCACTATGCGATTTTAGAAAGGAGAGTCTAATTTTGAGCGAGAAAAAACCTCAGCATGAACAGATGACGACTAAAAACAATGGTTTGAGTTCGATGCAAGAAGTGGTGTATCATGAAGAATTTAAAAAAGCAGATAAAGCTATTAAAAATGGAGAAAACAAGGATAAAGAGAATAAAAATTGATATAGTAAAATGAGCATCAAAAAACGATTGCAATATAACTGCAATCGTTTTTTGAATTGATAAAACTATTTCTGTTGACGATAATACTCATCGATTGGTACAAGTAGACCAACATTTCCATATTTATCAACATTCGATGTAGCGAATACGATGCCAATCACTTTACCATTACGATTAATAACCGGACTGCCGCTGTTCCCACGATAGACAGGGGCCTTCATCATAACGACACGTACATCCCAATCTGGTAGTTTTAGATAATCAATAATCTTTCCTTGGTTTGCAATGCCAGTAAAGCTTAAAGGATTTCCAATGAAGTAAACGGATTCGTCATCTCCAAACTCCGTTTTTTCGGCGAGTTGTAGAAATGGGAAATTACTACCTTTCACTTTTACTACAGCGAGATCGACGGATGGATATGTATGTATGACTTCAGCATTGAAACGGCCCTCATTTGGAAATAGAACCGTTACAGAATCATTTCCTTCGACAACATGGTAATTTGTAAGGATTATTCCATCATTTGATATTGAAAAGCCGGTGCCTTTACTGTCTTGTGTCTTAATAACAACAACAGACTTTTTATATTCCGTGATATTATCTTGTTGGGATAGTTTTGAGGATGTTATTAAAAAGTCAATAGCAGGAATCGAATAGATTTGAAAAATCATTCCAAAGGTATTGAAGAACAACACGATTGAGATGAGCCAGAAAAGCCATTTTGGAAAGGGGCGTTTAATTTTGTGTATCTCTCTCTCTTCTGTCGCTCTTGTAAGGGCTTCACGTTGTGCTTCTAAAACGAGTACTTGTAATTCTTCATCATCTATTTCTTCCAAAATGTCATTATCCTTTAAATCACTCTTATGGTTATCATTTGAATCCACAAGTTCACACCCTAAACATTATCATTATAGTCATTATACACATATGCACGAACTTGCGATTTATATATGGAAGCACACTATTCCAATCTCACCAAAAGATATTGGTTTTTCTCATTACACTTGGTTCGGTCGGTTCTACTTTTACCTTCTCAAGACGAGTAATATATATTTTTAAAAAGATTCATTTGTGGCATCGGTTTTCTTCGTTTACCAAAAACCTTTGTTGGAACATTATTGACCGATTTCTTTACCTGGGCATAGACATTACCTTTCTCTATTTCCCTGGTCTCCTAAAAGGTATAACAGGAGCAACAAGAGAAACAGGGTCAGTCGCTAGCATGTTGTATACGGAGCCTTTCATTGCTATTATCGTTACATTGTTCTGGCTAAGTGAATTCTAAGTAAATTATCCATTGTTAGGACATCATCACGATTTTAAGTGTCATCATCGTAAACTGGATAGCATTAAACGCCATCCGACAATAGTAGGTGAAATAGGTAACTAAGATTGAAGCTAGAAATGAATACGATTTGGAAATTTAAATTAGTCCATTCAAAAGACAAGTTGTTTACTCGAGATTTCGGGCAAACAACTTGTTTTTTATAATAGGAATTAGGTTTTTAAACTCTATTGTGTTTTAAGGATAGCTTTCCAGAATTGACAGGTCCATTAAGCATAATAGTTATACAAACGGGCAAAATGAAATCCATTTATCCTTGCGTGAAATACAAAGTACTATCCAAAAAGTCACATTTGGCTTGACGATTCATGATGGAGAAAAGAGGGGACAGAACCTCAGTTCAGCTTCATCACAATATCTAACTTTAAAAGGTTGATTGAGTGGGAAAAGATTGAATTCATATACTCTTGGAAGAACTCCAGCAAGAGCCTGTCATTGTTTACGGTGAAATCGATTGGCATAATGGCGAGTGGAAACTGAAATCGTTTTATCTATTTCAGTAGTGTCTAACAATATCATCCTGTATTTCACTAGTATCGACACATAAACTGTAATCTCGTACAAATCTAATTTCTTAGAAGCATTTCACCGAATAGTAATTAAATATGTCAAAAGTGGAAGTGAATTGTCAATATGACTCCACTTCCACTTTTGACGAATAGAGCTACTATTTTTAGTAATAAAACAATTAAAGGCTTAATATGATAGAGGACACTTTGAATAGGAAGGCGATAGGAACGACGTTAGGAAAGCTATCTCCGTAATAATCATCCGCTTACAACCTTTTCCAATGGCTTTGGTATAGACGTCTCTCCTTCCATTCGAACTTTTCTAATATCAACTCTGATTAAAATGGAGATAACTAGTGCAACAGCAAATAATCCAGCGAAATAGAGCAAGCTACTTTCGTAACTACCAGTCGTATCTTTCATCCAAGCCGCAAACATAGGTCCTGCAAGACCTGCTGCTGACCAGGCGGTTAAAATGTAACCATGTATTGCACCAAGCTGTTTCGTTCCGAAAATGTCGGCAATGTATGCAGGAATGGTTGCGAAACCACCGCCGTAGCAAGTATAAATGACTGCGAGCATGACTTGAAATAGCAGTGCATTTGTTGTGAAAGGCAATAGCGTAAACAAAAATATCTGGATGACAAAAAAAGTGGTGTATGTGTTTTGCCTGCCGATATAGTCGGAGGCAGCTGCCCATCCAAGTCTGCCAGCTCCATTAAAAATACCGAGGATTCCAACAAGTGCCGCAGCTTGTACAGTTGACATGCCAATGCTATCAATTGCGAGCGGCTTTGCAGCAGATAAGATACCAATGCCACATGTTACATTAATAAAAAGCATTATCCATAAATAGTAAAACCGTTTTGTTTTCACTGCTTCATTCGCTGTCAATTGTTCCAAGTCTCGTTTTGGTTCTACTTTACCAGCCTTTATTTTTTCAACATATCCTGCAGGTGCCCAGCCTTCTTCAGGCTTTTCAAGATATAGAGATGATAAAATCATAACTAAAAAGTAAGAGCCGCCCAAAATAAAGAAGGTGTTTTTTAGCCCGACAGAAGTAATAAGCACTTCCATAATTGGGCTACTAATGGCAGCAGCAAAACCGAACCCCATGATTGCAAGGCCAGTAGCGAGTCCACGGCGGTCTGGAAACCATTTTACGAGGGTGGAAACTGGCGCAATGTAACCGACACCAAGCCCAATCCCTCCAAGTACTCCATAAGATAAATAAAGTAACGGAAGTGAGGAAATGCTTACAGCAAAACCGGCACCAATTACACCTGACCCAAAACAAACCGCTGCCAAGATTCCTGCTTTTCTAGGCCCGTATTTTTCAACAAAATGGCCAAGAAACGCCGCTGATAATCCCAAAAACAGTATGGCGATACTGAATGTAAGTTGAACTTGACTAGTGGACCATCCGAACTGATCAATCAATGGATTTGTAAAATTACTCCAAGCATATACGGACCCGATAGAAATGTGAATACCTACTGCGGATGCGGCAATCAACCACCTGTTCTTTGTTTTTTTCCCCTTCACTACCTTCTCCCCCTTTATAAAAATATGAAATTTAACAGATTTAAATCTGTAATCCCCATTGGTGATTTCAGTAACTGAACACTGATTTTAAATCAGTATTTTAGTTACATGGAAGATGTGTTTTGGTGGATTGTTAGATATTTCAGTCATGCTAGCATTCTTTTTCCATTTTGTCACGGATTTCTTAATCAGCAAAAACATCGTTATTTTCTTCGATAATGATCCTCTCTGGGTGGGTATACAGGTTGAAGGAGTTTTGTCGTATAAAGCCGATAGTGGTAATACCGAGTTCTTCCGCAAGTGTAAGCGCTAGTTCGGTAGGGGCCGACTTTGAAAGGACCATCTCACAGCCGATTTTTGCCACTTTTAATAAAATCTCGGATGAAATTCGACCGCTAAACACAATGACTTTGTCGCGCACTGGAATATTATTTTTCAAACAGTGACCATAGATTTTATCCAATGCATTATGTCTACCAATATCCATCCTAGATAAGACAATACCGCTCGGCTCACACAATGCGGCATTATGAACACCGCCCGTTTGGTGGAAGATGTCTGCAGATCTATCCATCTGCTCCATCAAGAAGAAACACTCTGCGGTAGTTAGCCTCACATGGATTTCATTCATTTTCTTTGCTGTCAATGCATCGTTTGCGAACACAAATCCTTGTCTACTCATCCCGCAACAAGAGCTGATGTAGCGCTTGTTCAGCAGTTTTTCGTAAAAGGGATACATTTTGGCAGTTTTGATATGAACTAAGCCCAACTCTTCCTGCACAGAAATGTCTTTGATATCTTCATACTTGGGAATGACGCCTTCAGAAGCTAAAAACCCAACCGCCATATCTTCGATGTACTCAGGCGAGCAAACGATAGTGGCAAATTCCCGGTCGTTGATTTTGATGGTGACTGGATGTTCGACTACAACTAAGTCTTCTTTTTTCGAAAATTGTTCGTTTGAATAACGAAAAACAGTCCGTTTCTTATCTAGTTTCAACTGCCTTTCCTCCCTTATGGTCAATATTTCGATCGAAAAGGAATACGGAAATAGCAATGTCGTCTTCCAATTTGATGTCCGAGAAAAGGTGGACAAACTTAGCGCCGACGAGTTCTTCCATGCCATCAGGCGGTGCTTTTTGATAAACTTCCTGGATCATACGAGTCCTTGCAGCATGAACCATTTCTTTTCCTTCCTGTGTACCAGCAATAAAATTCTCAGTCGGCGTCAAATTCCCATAAAGTGTTGAAATTATCATATTGTCGACAAAAACCGTATGAATTCTTTCAGGCCCCTTACCAAATAAATCTTTTCTTAGCTTTCTGATGATATCGTTAAATTGATGTACTTTTTTCAACATATACATATTCCTCCTTCGTTAGTAAAAGAAAAATAGACTTATAGTGCGCATTTGATTGATTATTCTTTTAAATTCAAATATACTAGTATTAAAGAGGGCGGTACAGTATGAACTGCTGTAATGTTTTCGAGCTTTTTAGAAAAATATGGATTGGTAATTTAACATGTCCTGTTAGAAGACTATTCCACTATGAAAGTGCACTTGTCAAGTTAGTGTATTTTTTCATGGTGGTTTTTTATTGATAAAATAGGAGGCGCCAATATGCCAATTAAGATTAACGGTTCCGAATATGACTTCGTGGAAGGCAAGACAATTCTTGAGGTAATCAATCATTATCAAATTTCTCATCCGCAAATATGTTACTTACCAGAAGTAGACCCAATTGAGACGTGTGATACGTGTATCTTGGAAGTGGATGGTCTTCTAGTGCGTGCTTGTTCAACAAAAGCAGTTTCTGGAATGAACATTGCGCTTTCTTCGACTCGAGCTAAAGAAGCCCAGACCGAGGCGATGGATCGGATTCTCGAAAACCATCTGCTGTATTGTACAGTATGTGATAACAACAATGGCAACTGTAAAATACATAATACAGTGGATATGATGGAGGTCGAACACCAAAAGTATCCTTATGAACCAAAGTGCACACAAGATAGTGTTGATTTTACGCATCCGTTTTACCGATACGATCCGAATCAATGCATTGCTTGTGGTCAGTGTGTGGAGGTATGCCAAAACTTGCAGGTAAATGAAACCTTGTCGATTGATTGGGAGAGGGACCGTCCAATAGTCCTGTGGGATGGGGGAGCGAAAATCAACGACTCATCCTGCGTTGGTTGTGGCCACTGTGTTACCGTATGCCCTTGTAATGCGCTAATGGAAACCTCAATGCTTGGCGAAGCTGGTTTCATGACTGGGCTGAAAGAGGAGCTTCTAACGCCGATGATTGAACTAGTTAAAGATGTTGAGCCAGGGTATAGCGGAATTATGGCAATCTCGGATGCAGAAGCAGCGATGCGCGATACAAGAACGAAAAAAACGAAAACAGTTTGTACATTTTGCGGTGTTGGGTGCTCATTTGAAGTGTGGACAAAAGACCGGGAAATTTTAAAAATCCAGCCGGTTTCAGATGCACCGGCCAATGCGATTTCTACATGTGTTAAAGGGAAATTTGGATGGGATTTCGTTAATAGCGACAAACGCATAACGAAGCCACTTATCCGTAAAGATGATTCTTTTGTTGAAGCTACTTGGGAAGAGGCACTGAACCTGGTTGCACGGAGACTCGGAACAATCAAAAATGAGTATGGAAAAGACGCTGTTGGAATTATTTCTTCGTCTAAGATTACGAATGAGGAGAACTATGTGATTCAAAAGCTTGCTCGTCAAGTTTTTGAAACGAATAACGTCGACAACTGTTCACGTTATTGCCAATCCCCAGCAACGGACGGCTTGTTCCGTACAGTTGGCATGGGAGGGGACGCTGGAACAATTAAAGATATTGCTAATGCAGGTCTAGTGATTATTGTTGGGGCTAACCCAGCTGAAGGACATCCTGTACTTGCCACACGTGTAAAGCGAGCTCATAAATTACATGGGCAAAAACTAATTGTTGCTGATTTACGAAAACACGAAATGGCGGAACGCTCGGATATTTTCATTAGCCCGAAGCAGGGGACAGACCAAGTGTGGCTAATGGCAGTTACAAAATACATGATCGATAATGGATGGCATGACCAGTCATTTATTGATGAAAATGTCCATTACATGGAAGAATTCAAAGAAGTATTAGAAAAATATACACTTGACTATGCCGAAAAAATTACTGGCGTGTCGAAAGACATGCTCATTCAAACAGCTGAAATGATTCGTGATGCTGACGGTACTTGTATTCTTTGGGGAATGGGAGTGACACAAAATACTGGTGGATCGGACACTTCAGCTGCCATATCCAATTTGTTGCTTGCGACTGGTAACTACCGTCGATCCGGAGCAGGAGCATATCCTCTTCGCGGGCATAATAATGTACAGGGTGCATGTGATATGGGATCACTACCAGGATGGCTTCCAGGGTATCAGCACGTTACTGATGATACAGCGCGTCAGAAATTTGAGAAGGCTTACGGCGTTAAAATAGATAGTAAGCCAGGGCTCGATAATATTCAGATGCTACATTCCGTTGATGACGGAATTATGAAAGCGATGTATATTGTAGGTGAAGATATGGCGCTTGTCGATTCTAATGCGAACTACGTACATGACGTCTTGTCTAAACTCGACTTTCTCGTGGTACAGGATATCTTTTTCTCGAGAACAGCACAATATGCAGATGTCATTTTACCAGCGGTGCCATCACTTGAAAAAGACGGTACATTTACAAATACAGAGAGACGCGTACAACGTTTATACAAAGCACTACCAGAACTTGGCGAAGCGCGAGCGGACTGGTGGATTGTTCAAGAAATCGCTAATCGACTAGGTGCAAAATGGAACTACAGTCATCCTAGCGAGATTTTTGCGGAAATGGCAAGTCTCTCACCATTATTCTCTCAAGCAGATTTTAGTGTGATGGAAGGCTGGGATAGCTTTTTATGGGGCAGTTTTGACGGTGCTAGCACACCACTCCTATACGTGGATGGTTTTAACTTCCCGGATAAAAAAGCACGTTTTGCTCTGTCAGACTGGGTTGAACCTGTAGAGTTTCCAGAGGAATATGATCTTCACATTAACAACGGACGTTTACTTGAACATTTTCACGAAGGTAATATGACAAATAAATCAGATGGGATACAAGAGAAATTGCCCGAGGTTTTCGTTGAAATTTCACCAGAGCTTGCGAAAGAACGCGGCGTGTTAAGTGGTTCTCTCGTCCGTCTAGTTTCTCCATATGGAGCATTGAAGTTGCCGGCTCTCGTAACGGACCGCGTCAAGAACAATGAATTATTCTTACCGATGAACTCGGTTGAAAAAGAATCAGCCATTAACTTCCTAACTGGTCCCGCTGTCGATCAGCGTACAAATACACCTGCTTATAAACAAACGAAGGTACGAATGGAATTACTTCAAAGAGGCGGTGAAAACCCATTGCCTAAGTCGAATCACCGTAATAAAAGTCGTCATCCACAAAATGGTGTAGAAGTGGAGCGTAAATGGGCACGTCCAGGATATGTTCAATTAACTGATAAAGAGTGAGGTGATGTTTAATGGCAGTACCCATTACTTCTATTCGTATAGAAGAACTACCACTAGAAGAAAACAAAAAGAAGAAATTAGATGAACTGCAATCATTGATCATCCAACAGGATCAAGCTCTTAATAAAATACTTGAAATTACCGGTGAATTGGACAATGCAGGAGTTTTTGATGCCGTGAAGGCAATGGTGAAAGCGAAAGATGATATTGCTGAAATTGCGGTAGACCAAGTGTCAAAGGAACCAGTGACTAATCTCATTAACCATATGCTTAATGCAATATCGGTGATTTCATCAATTGACCCTGAACTTACCGCAAAGCTGGGAGTTAGTATTAAAAGTGGTCTGCATGAAGCGGAACTTTATAAAGACAACGAACAGAAGGTGACTATTTTCCAGATAATTACGGCTTTAAACGATGCTGACATTAACCGAGCTGTTAAATTTGGTTTAGATTTTATGAAAGGAATGGGGAAGGAATTAGCCGGTGACGATTAAGCTGCATGTTTATAATACGATTAATTATTAGTGTCATTTGCATAAAAATAGCTCCTTCCAAACGACGACTCGTCGAGGAAGGAGTTTTTGGAGATATAATCTTGTTATTAAATGAAGATAAGTGTTGATACTAGTTAGTAATCAAAAAGATCCGCTTAATTTACTTTGGTACGAAAGTTTTACAATCCGTTTCTTCACTGCTTGAAGCTTGTTTACCCTTTTGACTGACAACATAAATTGAATTAGCTCTACATTTGTTTCCTGAACCCCAATATTTACAGTTATTCACTTCGCACAAAATTTCTTGTGACATCGTAACACACCTCCTTTTTGTTATGATGAACAGAATTGATAGGAACGATACCTTTTAAAAACTGTACTCTTTTTTAATAATTTATTTTCTGAAAATGTCGCAATTATAGATTTCTGAATGAGAACAGATATGGATTTAAAGCAGAATTTATCGTAAGTTAAATAAAAATCATTGCTTAGAAGGTATGTATGAAGCATAATATACACTGAGCGAAATTAACCATAGGAGTTGTTCATAAATGTCTATTGATAAAAAATCAAAATTACAACTTAAAAGTCAGGGGAAACAATCAGAGAACAGAGGTATCCTGTTGGTGAAATGTCCGGAGAAACCGGGAATTGTCTCAATGTTGTCGACGTTTATACATAATCACGATTCCAATATTATCGAATTGAATCAATATTCAAATGACCCGGAAAATGGCACTTTTTTCATCCGGATTGAGTTTTATTGTGAAAGTTTGGTTAATAAGTCATTAGAAATGGAAAAGAATTTTGAATCGGTGGCTGCTAATTATTCTATGGACTACCATTTTGTATATGGGAATGAACGCAAACGGTCAGCTATCTATGTTTCAAAAGAGACTCACTGTTTAATGGAGCTTTTATGGGAATGGCAAAATGGCGACCTGAACACAGACATAGTTGTTGTTATTAGTAACCATGAGCATGCGCGTGGAATCGTTGAGTCATTAGGTATACCATTTAAATATATTCCCGCAAACAAAGACATTCGAAAAGAAGTTGAACAAGAACAGATTCGCCTAATGGAAGAGTATGATGTTGATTTATTGATACTTGCTCGTTATATGCAAATTCTTACGACTGATTTCGTCAGCCGTTTTGAGAATCAGATTATTAATATTCATCATTCTTTCCTTCCTGCATTTATCGGTGCACGTCCATATGAGCGTGCATACGATCGTGGTGTGAAACTAATTGGGGCGACATCCCACTATGTAACGAATGATCTTGACGAAGGTCCCATAATTGAACAAGACATTGAACGGGTAGACCACCGTGATAGCATCATTGATTTGAAGAAAATAGGTAGTCGGATTGAGCGTCGTGTTCTTGCGAAAGCTGTAAAGTGGCATCTTGAAAATCGAATTATTGTAGAAGGTAACAAAACAATAGTATTTCATTAAAAAGTGATTGCAGCTTCTTATCCCCAAAACTAAATAGACCAGTTTCAAATTTAAACACGATAATAGTTAACTTCGTGTCCAATTAGAAACTGGTCTTTTTGTTGTTTAACTAATGTAACTTATGTGCATTGGAAAGTAACGATTTGGTCTAAATCTGTACCCCAAGGAATCCAGGAAAATCCATTCCACTTATATCCAGTTGTTGCTAAATAATCGATGTATGTTGGATGATACCAAAATGAACTGCGGTTTTTGAGTTTTATATAGGTATCGCGATATAAGCAGCCGCGCAGTGCGCCTGGGTCCACTGTAAGTACTCCACCTTTATGTTGAGGCATCGTTGATGGTGGGGGATTAGTTGGTGCTGAACCTTTTTTTGTATCTTGAATGTGTTCATTGCTTTTTGGGTAATGTGGCTGTCCAAAAGGGAGTTCTGCATTATTCGGATTTAATGGCTCGGGAATTTGATTCTCATTCAATATTGAGTTCCTCCTTTAAGTTTGCTTCATCTCAGTATATGTGAGTAAAGAAATTTAGGAACGTCAATCATTTTATGTATGTTTAACTGTGCTTCAACTCTCTAGTAATTCTGTTTTTTTAAGGCCAGCCAGATATGTTATAAGCGATAGGAAATTGACATTTTCCGATATTGGCCCGTAATGAATGGGAACGAAAACTGTATGCAGTGAAATCTTAATAATTTAATACATAAAAACCGTCATTAATTTAAATCAGACGGTTTTTATGTCTATTTATTTAGAACGTCTAAACACCCAGCCGGCACAGACGAAGAAAAATCCCGATGTTGCAAGTAGAGGCATTTGTTCGTCCCAGACGCTGAAAAAGACAGTTGTAAGGGACAATACTGCAATGATCCCTGCAAACATACGTGTTTGTAAACGGGTGCGCTCAATCTCTCTCCTGGAATCCCGCGTTTGCATGTATTCGCGCATGCGTGTCGGTTCATCGAGGAACGTATTTAATTTATTGGGGAGTGTTCTCAAAGGTCCAATGAGTTTGAGTGCAATACGTTTTGCATCATCTTTTGAATAAGAACCGTCTCCGATTGTTTGTTTCTTCGCCCACTCCACTATTCGCGGTCTTCCAATTGCAAGTAAATCAACTTGTGGATCCAAGACATGAAGAACACCTATGAAAATTGAGACAGCTCGCCCTAAAAAAGCGAACTCTGACGGAAGCTGTACCGGTTGTGTACGGATTATTTCTTTTAAATCATCGAGTAAACGGTCAATCACAAAACTATTCATTTCATTTAAGTCATTCGATTCGTAGGCGTTTACAACACTTTCAATTGCCTCTGCCAATATGCTTCGATCCGCATTTGGTAACAAGAATTTCAAAGCTTCCAATCCATCCAACACTTGATCATACTGTTTGAAAATAATCCCTTCAACTATTTCTAATATCGAACGGGCCTCGACAGGAGTAATGTTTACTATCATCCCAAAATCGATTAAAAAGAGCGTGCCATCCTGCTGAACTAAAAAATTACCGCCATGTGGGTCAGCATGGAATTGACCACCTTCAAGTATTTGCTCTAGAAACAATCGGACAAGTCGTTCCGAAAGTTCACGGCGATTGATGTCATTCTGCTCAAGAAAAGCAATATCTGTAATGCGAGCCCCTTCAATCCATTCCATAACAAGAACGCGACGCGTGGAGAATTCATCATAGTAGACGGGAAAACGAACACCTGGCATACTCGTAAAGCGTTCTGAAAAGCTTCGTCCGTTTTTCATCTCCTGCAAAAAATTCAACTCTGCGCCAATTGTATCAACCATTTCTCCATACAATAAGTTGAAATCTATTTGTTTACTGAATGAAGTGAACCTTTTTATTAACCAAATAACAATTCTCATAGCACGAAAATCGACTCGTAGAATTCGTTCGATATTTGGTCTTTGAATTTTTACGGCAACAGCAGTTCCATCTTTTAATGTGGCCTTGTATACTTCACCAATAGAGGCCGAAGCAATAGGTCCATCAGAAAGGGTTTCGAGATAGTCATCGAAGCTCGTACCCCATTCATCCTCTAGGAGTCTAATCGCTTTTTCTTTAGGAACTGGTGTCACATGATCTGTTAAACCTTCCAATTCTGCAATAAACGATTGAGGCATAATGTCAGCCCGTGTTGACAAGAATTGACCCATTTTAATCATTAAACCGCCTAGCTCTAACGCGATTTCCTTATATTCTTTCGCTTGTTTCGTTACAAGAATTTCCCACTTTTTATTAACTGAAGGCGTAAAGCGGCCCCTATATCTACTTTGAAAAGCCATGATTTGGGTGAAGAATTTCACGGACATCCAAACAATTCGGAAAATCCGGTAAAATGCTAAATGATTCATATAATTTGCCTCCCGATGTATTCCATTATAGACAGTTAAGCTTTTAACGTCCAAAATGGTAGACTTAAAAGAGGTACTTATTATTCTGGAATAGACATGTTAGACTTAAATGTATTCTTATTTAATAAAAGGACGTGTTTTTTTTGATTGGACGTAATGACCCATGCCCGTGTGGCAGTGGAAAGAAGTATAAAAAGTGTTGTGAATCGAATAAAGATTTTTCAGTAAAAGAAGCGCAATCGAGCGAATTAGAAATGATTTTGCAAGCTTTTTATGAAGACTACCCTGAAAAGAAAGACTTGAATCAATTTTTGAGTCTCGTGAAAAAGTGGAGTGAACCACTTCAGCAATATATAGCGGTAGAAATGATTGAAGCGATTGTAATGGATGAATTCTTTTTTCATGAAAAACCTGATATTTGGGAAAGCTATCTAGGCAAACTACAGAAGAAAGTTATCCGACCCTCAGTACTTAAAGTTTTAGAAACATGGTCCAATCCCAGAGCATTTATTGGTCAGGTAGTGAATGTGGATGAAAACTATTTATCCGTAAAAAATATATTCGGACAAGAAACAATACGTTTAAGACGTGAAAGTGAAAAACCTGTTCCCATGGATGTACATGTATACTGTTTCATTCTGCCGGACGAATCATCTATTGATAATCACTATTTGGCGATTTCAAGTTTGATATTTTTCCCGACTGACCATGATAAAGTGTTTGACGAGTTCGTACAGCAATTTGAGATGCAACATGAACATTCAATTTCATCTTTTCTTAAGGAAAATGGAATTTCGTTTTGGAAATTGCTTGGTGAAGATGGATATGATGGAAGCGAATTTACCGATTTTGAAGTAGGTGTCATCCAGGTAGTACTTGATTTTTTAGACAATAATGAACGAGAATCCGAAAGGTTATTGGATCTACTAGAGGATTACTTAGTAGAGCAGCAGCCGAATGCACGTAAAGAAGTAGCTATAGCAGCTGGAGCAATTAGATTTGGTCAGGAGAATTCATTTTTTGAATCTCTAGACATGAACATAAAACAGATTGCAGAATGGTTTAAGGTATCCACTTCTTCATTGAACAGGTATTACAATGAATTAAACGAGTATTACCAAAGTAATAAATAAACAACAGGATAGGCTGGAGGAGAGATTCTCTAGCGTCATAAATAATAAATTTAATCGGAAATACTAAACATAGAAATTGGCCCCATGATGCGAGTAACAATCGTATCACGGGGCTTTTTTAGTAGTGATGTTTCTTCGGGGGAACTGTGTGAGCTGAAAATGTTAATAAGCTGAATCCAATGTCTTATAAGAAGTTTTTTCATCATTTCACCAGCACATAAATCGACTTTCTTGTGGGAAGCTATCTTAATAGTGGAGGTGTGGAAATGGGTAAAAAAACGTCAGGTGATAAGGATGAAGCAGCAAACCTTACATGGTGGCAATTATCCCTAATTGGAGTAGGTTGTATTATTGGTACAGGGTTTTTCCTAGCTTCAAGTTTTGCGATTAAAATGACGGGACCTTCTGTTATCCTGGCCTTTATAATGGCTGCAACTGCAACGTATATTGTATTTGAAGCGCTTGCGAAAATGTCTGCAAAAGATCCACAGAAGGGGTCTTTTCGGACCTATGCAAAAAAAGCATATGGACGTTGGGCAGGTTTTTGTAGTGGCTGGGTTTACTGGTGTTCCGAAATACTCATTATTGGCAGTCAGCTTACGGCGATTTCAATCTTGTCTGGGTTTTGGTTCCCTAACGTAAAATTATGGATATTCGCATCGATTTATGCAGTTTGCGGTTTAATTGTTCTCTTTATTGGTGCAAAAGCGTTTGGGAAATTAGAGAGCGTATATGCTGTAATGAAAATCGCCGCTATTTTTATGTTTATCGTGATCGCTATTTTAGCGCTGACTGGGACAATTGAAGGCGACCAAAATGCAGGAATTCCAGAAACAGTAAATGAATTCTTTCCAAACGGTTTAACAGGGTTTTGGAGCGCACTGTTATTTGCCTTTTATGCTCACGGTGGTATTGAAGTAATGGGCGTGATGGCAATTCATCTGAAAAATAAGGAAGACGCTCCTAAATCAGGGAAAGTGATGTTGGGGTTGCTTGGAGTAATATACGTTACCGCATTATCCTTAGCACTATTACTAATGCCATACGATAAGTTCAGGGAGAACAAAAGCCCATTTGTTGAAGCATTATCAGGAGTTAGTAATATCGAATTTTTCCCGCATGTATTTACCGCAGCAATTATTATTGCCGGTTTTTCAACGATGTCTGCGTCTCTTTTTTCGGTAACCACGATACTTGTGACAATATCAGAAGACGGGGATGCCCCTAAAATATTCAGTAAACAAACAAAAAAGAAGTTCAAAATGCCGTTATTTGCAATTGCTTTAACATCAACCGGTCTTGTTCTTTCTATAGTCACATCTTTATTATTGCCTGATAAAGTATATGAATATATAACCACTGCCGCAGCATTAATGCTCCTTTATAATTGGTTTTTCATTTTAACGATGTACCACAGATTAATCGAGACCACTACTGCAGATAAGGTGAAAAGAGTGATTGGAATGATTCTTGTTTTTGGAGCTGTAAGCGGAACATTATTTCATCAAACAAGTCGGCCTGGCTTTTTTATAAGCTTAGGATTTCTCGCGGTAATTGGAATAGTTGTCTTATTGTTGCGAAAGAGATGGAAGAGAGAAGAAGTTCAAAATAGCGCATGATAAGCTTGAATACCAAAGTAAATTCCAAATCCAATCATAGCTAGTGACGAAAAGATGGAAATGGCTTTCAAAAGATTGGTGGATAAAAATCTGCGGGCGCCACTTGAGATAGTTGCCATTATAGTATCCCATAAAATGATACCGACTATGATGGCTATGCTATTGATAAGTATTTGATTGCCTGTGAAATTTTTGGCCGTTTCGGCAAGGACTGAACCATAAATTCCTAGCCAAAATAGAATTGTAAGGGGATTTAAAAGTGACATGAAAAAACCAGAGAATAAGGAACGTCTGAGGCGTGTTTTATTAGCGAACCTTAAAGCCAACTCAATTTTATGCAGTGAGAGTAAGCTTTCTATTCCCGTATATGTAAGAACAAAACAACCAAATGACCAAAGAATTATCTTTACTAGGGGAAACTCAATAATTTGACCAACACCGAAGTAAACCATGATCATATACAAGACATCGGCAACTAATGCTCCAATACCAAAAATCCATGCATGAAAAAATCCGTTCTTAATCCCCGTATCTAGCTGCGCAGCGTTAACAGGTCCTATAGGCGCAGCTAAAGATACGCCTAAGAAGATATAGGCAGCTATTGAATTCAATAAATAATCCTCCCTTAAATTGATGTCTATGCATCCTATTCGAAAGGAGTGACCTGTACAACTATTATAAAGGAGAAATTATAGTGAAGGGAAAATGGTTTTTTCATACCCGCCCACGGCTTGTAATAAAAATATAGGTCGCAAATTTGATTCAAGAATGAAAATAGTTCTTGGATTTCTTGCATATATTAGGTATGAATATAAGCAAGGGATGTGGTTCCATTTATTGAAAAGGCACTTGTTTTGATCATTACATTAAGACTAATTTCGGGAAGTATAGAGATAACAGCTGCAGCATTAATGTTTAAATTCAATGATTTAGAAAAAGCCTTTTATATCAATACGCTACTAGCCTTAGTGGGTCCCGTAATTCTAATTGTTACGACAGGAATTGCATTACTTGGTCTCGCTGAAAAAGTGTCATTGACGAGAATAGTATGCCTTTTTTGTGGAATATTTCTTATAATTTTTAGTTTAAAATCTGAATGAGAATGCAGCAATACATGTTATTTACATACTTTAATATAAAAGGACCCAATTAGCCATAATAGCTATTAGGTCCTTATTTTTATGTTGTTTTATTTGATTTTTCAATTTCCTCGACTTTGATGAACTTAAAGACAATGAACACAAGGATAATCCCTAATACACCTGCCGTAATGTAACTGACATTGAGAAAGTTTTTCATAGCGAGTGACATAATAGGTGGACCTGCTGCTACGCCGATAAACCTCGCCGAGCTATAAAAAGAAGAAACTGTGCCTCTTAATTCTTTTTTTATATTTTCTGTAATTATGGCGTCAAGTGCAGGTAATAATGCACCAATCGCAATTCCAACTATACTTGTTACGATTAACAGAAGGATAAGTTTTTCGCTTGTAAACCCGACGAATATGACGCTGGCGGACATCGCAATCAAGCAAATAATCATTACTTTTTTTATCGTCTTGAGATTACCTTTAATTTTACGACCGGAAATAAAGGAGGCAATACAAAGTAGCAGAAGTGGAATGGCCAAAACGAATCCTTTTTTAATACCCTTTATATCATGAACTTTTTCAAGGTTTTCTGATAAGAAAAATAACATGCTGAACAATATAAGCATTACAAGGACTCCATTAAGGAATACAGTATACAACCATTTACCTTCCACTTTGAATACTTTTTTTGTGTTACTTAAAAATTGCTTGAACTTTACTGGCTCATCTTTTTCTTTAGGGACTTTAACGAAGAAAAAGATGAGGGCAAAGGAAATTAAACTAAGTGCTGAGATGGAGAAGAAAGGAAGAAACCATAAAATAGCAGCAAATACTGAACCTAAGATTGGACTTAATACTTTTCCAAACGTGTTCGACGTTTCAATAATACCTAAACAAGAACTCGTTTTTTCATCATCATCCTGGTAAAGGTCACCCACGAGTGGCAAAACGATTGGCATGGCTCCAGCTGCTCCTACTCCCTGCAGAATCCGTCCCACAATAATCATTGTGTATGGGTCATTCATTTTCCATGAAGCGAATCCGGCAATCAGACCACCGATTAAAGCGAAGATTAAACTCGGCAATATCACCATTTTCCTACCAAAGCGGTCTGATAAATAACCGGCTACTGGTATTAGAAAAATTGCGGCAACTGAGTAGCTTGTAATGATCATACTTGATTGAAATGATGTGATACCAACTTTTTCTTCCAGTATCGGGAGCACTGGAATAAGCATGGAATTCCCAAGCGTCATGATGAGAGGAATTGAAGCCATGCTTACAATGCACCATACACTTACTTTATCTGCACTTTTGTCCATTACCACACCTCGATAATTCCTGATTTTGATTAGTAAAGGTATGGTTTCCTTGCCTGTGCAATTTATGCGTTTAATATTTATCTTTTGAATTATTCAAATAACTAGGGAAGATACTATGTAAAAATTAGAAATGATTCTTATGAAATTTTAAGATGGTTTATAAAAATAACGTTTGAAAAGCCTGAATACCAAAGTATATTCCGAATCCGATCATGGATACGGATGAAATAATGGAAACAATCTTCAAAAACTTGGTGGATAATAATTTACGAGCGCCACCAGATAAAAAGGACATTATTAAATCCACAAACATAATACCAACCAAAATTGCAATGCTATTTAAAATAATTTGATATTCTGTAGAAGCACTAACTGTTTTCGCGAGGATGGAACCATAGATTCCTAGCCAAAAGAGGATGGTAAGTGGATTCAACAACGACATGAAGAAACCTGATAGTATTGATTTTCTAAGTCTGACTCTTTTTCCAAATCTTAATTTCATCTCAATTTTATTTAGTGATAGTAAATTTTCTATACCCGTATACATAAGTACAAAACAGCCGAACGACCAAAGAATTATTTTCATTAAAGGTGAATCAATAAATTGACCCACTCCAAAATATACTATGAACATATACATGATGTCGGTTGTCAAAGCACCCAGACTAAAAAACCAAGCATGAAAAAATCCACTTTTAATACCCGTATTTAATAAGACGGATTTAACAGGTCCAATTGGTGCAGCCATAGATATGCCTAAAAAGATATAGGTGAATATAGAATTCATGAATAGCCCTCCAATAATATAATGTCCTTGCATTTTATTCAAAGACAATTACTTATAGGACTATTTAAAGGGGAAATTCTAAAGTAATGTTTGTGGTTGAATTTTATCCCTTTGGATTTTTAACATGAGCTTAAGTTGCGATAGCTTCGTATATCCGATTAAAGATTTTTTAAATAGCTGATTCGCTAAGTACTATTTTGTCAAAAAAAGGGTCATCGTAGTAGAGTGAAGCTATGAGAAGAAATGTGTAAGCAAGCTTGTCAATATGACAAGACTGTGGCAGTATATAAGCATATAAGGCACCCCTATATATTTTTAAAATTGTTGAGAGTAAATTGCTAGCAATATAAATCTCGTTGAAATACCTATAATGAATGGAGGAAATGAAATAATGGTAAACCTACCAAATTGCCCAAAATGTAATTCAGAATACACTTATGAAGATGGGGCACTTCTCATATGTCCAGAATGTGCTTATGAATGGTCTTTTGAATCAGAATCCGAAAGTAGTGAGCCGGAAAAGATTTATAAAGACAGCAATGGAAATGTTTTATCCGATGGTGATTCTGTGACAGTGATTAAAGATCTTAAAGTAAAAGGAAGTTCATTAGTCGTTAAAAAAGGAACCAAGGTAAAAGATATACGTTTGGTAGATGAGGATCATGATATTGATTGTAAAATTGATGGAATCGGAGCTATGAAACTTAAAACTGAATTTGTTAAAAAATTATAGAAAGCTATTCATGCAAGGGCTTCAATTTCTTTCATAAGTAAGTACAGAAAACAACTTCCATTAATTCACGTATTCTTTATGTCACGAAGTACTGCAAAGGAGAGACTCCATATACTTGAGAGTCTCTTTTTTGGTGCTTAATAGGGTATTATACGAGGAATGTTACACTTTCATATGCTGGTATATGATAACTTTGTGAATCTAAGGAGAATTATGAAATAACTTGAGTTTGACCGTGATATTGCTGATATAATGAAGTTTAACTCTTTTAAGTAATTGGTTATTTTGTTTATAGCACATATGATCTAACTGAAAAGATTGTATGTTCGTTTATAGAAAGGTGTAGAATACATGAAACTTCAATTTTATAATCATGCGTTTACTGAACTCATAGAAAACTATACATTAACCGACGAACAGCTACGATTTACGGGGACACCCAAGGATGCCATTGATCTATCGAATACAGAGCAGAATCGCTATTCGATTTTAGCAGTAAAAAACGAGCAACTGGTAACGTTCTTTAGCCTACATAAAGGTGAAGGGGTCAAGCCTTTTTCACCGAATGACAATGCAATATTAATTAGAAGTTTTTCAACGGATTTTCATCAACAAGGTAAAGGTTATGGGAAGAATGCTTTAATGCTTTTACCAGAGTTTGTTAGAAGTAATTTTAAAGATATTGATGAGATTGTACTAGCTGTAAATGTTAAAAATGAGAAAGCCCAGGCTTTGTATAAAAAATGTGGCTATATTGATGAAGGCGTACGAGAGATGGGGAGGAGCGGAGAACTTATTGTGATGAGTTACCACTTGTAAGAAAAGAATTAATTTTTCGATTAGCAAAGCAACTAATTGAGACGAAGGAAAAATTAATGAAATAGTCGGTAGATCATAATGAGAAAGGAATTGAAGTGGATGAAACAAATTAACAGTTATATCGATACGGTTTTTACGAAGCAAGATGCTCTTTTGCAGGATGTGATTTCTTCTATTGAAGAAAACGGTATGCCTGCCATATCGGTATCCCCTTCTTCTGGCAAGCTGCTAACGATGCTAATCGCTATTTCAGGTGCTAAGAATATACTTGAAATTGGTGCACTTGGCGGCTATAGCGGAATTTGCCTTGCTAGAGGATTTGGAAGTGAAGGGAAACTAACCTCCCTTGAATTGGAAAAGGATTATGCAAATTTGGCCTCCAGTAATCTAGCTAAAGCTGGCTTTGGCGACCAAGTCTCCTATATGACAGGCGCTGCTTTGCAAAACCTGGAGAAACTAGTCGACAATCATCAGCGATTTGATTTTTTCTTTATTGATGCAGATAAAGAAAACTATGAAAATTACTTGGAATATTGCATTCAGCTTGCAGATTCAGGTGCTTTAATCGTTATGGATAATGTGCTTGCTGGTGGTAGTGTAGTGGACCAAAGTGCAAAACCTAAACGCTATACCGAAATAATGAAGAAGTTTAATGAAACCGTAGCCAACCATCCTCAATTAGAATCGCTTCTTGTTCCAATCGGTGATGGGCTGACGCTTTCAAAAGTAAAGAAGTAATTGGAGAATGCCTTATTCTAATCTGTTCGAAAGCATCTGATAGAGGATGGAATCTTTATTTTTGACACAAGAAATCCGATATTCCACGAGTTGGGAGCTGTTGATGAGTACGAGCAAAAGTATATTGATAAATATGGAAATCGGATCATTGAATTCCACCGTGATGAATATGATTCGATGACACAAATATTGCATTGTTATACTAATCGGCAAATTCATCAGGGAGACACTTTAATTGCTAAAGAGCAAGATGGTATTTCCTTGCGCTATTCATTTCCACTTGAAATGGAAAGAGTACTTAAGGATAATGGATTTGAGATCATTCAAGTATTCGGTGATTGGGATAAAAATGAGCTCAATGCAAAAAGTGTTTCTATGGTGTATGTATGTAAAGTTATAAAATAAAAGTAGCCAAGTTCTGAAATCACTCAGAACTTGGCTTTTCTTTAGACGGCGGCTAAAACAAAGCTTAAGCATACAGCTATTTTGTATATGTTCGCTCAGAAACCTTTCTATGAATGAACTGAAAACACCAAATCGCACCAATCAGCCAAAAACTACCCACAAAAAAGCCTGCAATTACATCACTAGGGTAATGAACGCCTAAATATATGCGGCTAATTCCAATCATTAGAACCATGATTGTACTAAGGATGACTAAGAGCGTTCGGCCCCAATTTGAGGGAATACGAGACCATAGTAGGAATGAAATGATTCCATATAACGTTATTGCATTCATCGCATGGCCGCTTGGGAAACTGTACCCACCAATTTCAATAAGTTGATGCAATTCTGGGCGAGGCCTTTGAAATATTTGTTTTAACGCTTGAAAAATATAGTGAGAACCAATTATAACTACAGTAAACAATATAAGTTCAGATCGATATTTGAAAAAGAAGAAAAGGACTATTATTGTAATCAGTGCAAGAACTTTAACTGAAGAACCCGACCCTATAAAAGAGAAAAATTTCATTATCGTGGTCAAACGTTCAGACTCCAGGCTATGAATAAAAGAGATGATTACATTGTCAAACTGAAAAATTTGATTTACTTTGACTAGGAAAGCTAGGAACCCAAAACCAAAGAGAGTTATTAGAAGGACAAGTACTACGAATAGAGTATTTAACCTAGTTTCCACTTGCAAAATCACCTCAATATAATACATATGCATTAATAGACAGACTAAAGAATGACCTTCCTTGAGTTTGACAGGCCAAGGTAGTTTGTTTTTCCGCTTTCAGGTCAATTTTTATTGTTGGAACTGCTTATTACAATACCGCTAAATACACTTGCCTCATGCGGTCTTTTTAATATATCCTATTGCTTACGTAAGTATACCAAGCAAAAATCGTGATCAATTTTCCGACAGATGAAAAGTTAGAATTACTTTTAACACAGATTCGGCGGCAGTTGTTGGATGATTATCGTCATTTTTTAGTAGTACTCGCCTAAATGCTGCGAAGAAAATGTTATTTAGGAATGAATGACTTCATATTAGGATGAATTCGTTTTTTGTGGCCTAGCTTCATAGAAGTTTTGTTTAGTTACCAAGAAACATTGTCCGTTATCAATGGAGTAACCCGAGTCAAAGCCACTGGGGAATATCCTACTGGCCAAAACTAGACATAGCCCTTGATAACTCCTACCTGAGTTATCAAGGGCTCAAAACTTGTTAAGGGAATTTTTTTCATCAATCTAAATTGAGCTATTGTATAGCAAAGGTTACATACCAACTTGAATTTATCAGTATATCTTCATATAACGTTCAACTTCCCAAGGATGCATAGTAATTCGGTAACTTTCCCATTCCAATTTCTTCTCTGTCATAAAGTTTGTGAAAATATGCTTGCCAAGAGCTTCTTGGATAATTTCATCTTTACCAAGTGCGATGAGTGCGTGATCAAGGTCAGTTGGTAAGGTACCGATTCCTAATTCTTGAAGCTCGGAATATTGCATTTCATAAATATTACGATCAACGGGCTTCGGTGGCTCAAGTTTACGTTTGGTGCCGTCTAAGCCAGATTTTAAAATAGTCGCCATTGCAAGATATGGATTTGCTGCCGAGTCAACGGAACGGACTTCGATTCGAGTGCTTATGCCCCGGGAAGCAGGGATTCGGATAAGCGGACTGCGGTTTTGAGCGGACCAGGCGATGTAGCATGGTGCTTCGTAGCCAGGTACAAGTCGTTTGTAGGAGTTAACTGTCGGATTTGTCACTGCTGTAAAACCAGGAGCATGCTCAAGAACCCCAGCCATGAACTGATATGCTATTGTGCTCGATTGTAATTCACCATTTTCGTCAATAAAAGCATTTTTACTATCTTTAAATAGGGAAACATTGCTATGCATACCCGATCCGCTGACGCCGAAAAGAGGTTTTGGCATGAAGGTTGCGTGCAAACCATGCTTTCGTGCAATCGTTTTGACTACGAGTTTGAATGTTTGGATATTGTCGCAAGCGGTAAGTACATCCGCATATTTGAAGTCGATTTCGTGTTGTCCTGGTGCACACTCATGGTGGGATGCTTCAATTTCGAAACCCATTTCCTCTAGCTCCAAAACGATGTCGCGTCGACAGTTTTCTCCGAGGTCTATTGGGGCAAGGTCGAAATAACCGCCGTTATCGTTTAGTTCCATTGTTGGTTGCATATTTTCATCGTGCTTGAATAAGAAAAATTCTGGTTCAGGCCCGAGGTTGAAATCTGTGAATCCGAGTTCTTTCATCTCTTTTAATACACGTTTTAAATTGCCACGAGGATCACCTGTAATCGAAGAACCACTTGCAAGATAGATATCACAGATTAACCGTGCAACTCTGCCTTTACCTGAAGGCCAAGGGAATACCATCCACGTGTTAAGATCCGGTATGAGGTACATATCCGATTCCTCGATTCGTACAAATCCTTCGATTGAAGAGCCGTCGAACATCATCTTATTATCTAGTGCTTTTTCGAGCTGGCTGATCGATTTAAAGGTGAGATGCTTTCCTAAGAGTAATTTAATTGCATTAGTATCTAATCGCTGGCCTAGTAAAAATGTAAACATATATTTGGGGAATTATTACCTAATATAATCTTCATTTGGAACATCATCGGCTTCGCTTGCTAAATAATATTTTCCTTTCGTGTAAATGGCTAGAATTACTGTAAGGACAGCCGATAGGATTGCCGCAAAAAATGCAGCGGTACTTTGTAAGAACGGCCCCATAAAGCCCAAAGCTGCCAGTGTTCCTAAACCACTAGCGACAAGGAGGGAAACGACTCCGACAGGATTCCATTTAAATAAGTATTGTTGTCGCGCTTCATAATACCCAGGACCAATCTTTAATAGTTTTTTTACGATTAATGCGTCGGTCACCAAGATTGCAGCCCAAGACAATAAAAAGACTCCTTGGAATGTCATGGCAGTATCTAAATGATCAACAATGCCACCGAGCATCAGTGCCATCGCAGTTACAGCTGAAACGACAACCCAGAATCGTCTACCCGGCTTGAAATTAAAAATGTTTTCAAAGAAGTTGGATAGCGATAGGGAACTGCTATAGATATTTGTGATATTGATTCTTATTTGGGTCAACATTGTAAAGAAGACGCCACTCGCTCCTAGAAGAAGGACGATGTAAATACCCGGATTCGACTCTCCAAGACGGACTCCAAACCAGATACCAAGGCCACCCATCACTCCAAAACAGAAAATTTGCGGGATGAACCCAATTGCAACGGAGCCTATTCTGATATCTTGCGGCTTAAGGAAACGGGCATAATCTGAGGAAAGAAGAGCCGTCAGACCCATAATGCCGTGGTGTATGCCTATACAATACAACAATGCGGTTCCGCCGACTTGAACACCTCCTGGCATGTATGTCCAAAATTCACCATCGTAAACTGAGGGTGTATATAAAGAGACAATAATCGCTGCCAGTAAGAAAATAAAGAATATTGGTAAGGACCATTTTTGAAGTTTGTCTAGTTGTTTAATACCAAACCAGTTTAATGGAATTACAATTGTACCAAAGAAAATGATGTACACCCATTGGGGGAAGGCGGGAAAAAATGAATGGACTGCGGAGACCAGAATCAAGCCTTCGAACGCACAATACATGATGAAGTTTGTAGCATAAATAAATGAGGTGAGTGATGCTCCGATATAACCAAATCCGCCGCCCTGGATAATAAATTTACGTTCATGCCGGATTTAGCGGAAAAATAAGAAATGAATGTACCTAGAATTCCCGCTACGATTATCGCATAAGTGGAGGATATGATCGCATTAATGGCTCCAAATTGAAGAGCCATAACACTTCCCATCTGAAAATAGAAAATAGCTGTCGCTATCCCAAATGTGATATTTGTAATACTTAACCAGCCCATGGTTCTTTTAGACCGGGGAACCCTATCTAATGAATAATCATCATCCACCGCTTTCTGATCTATTTGATCTGCAGCATAATCAGATTCCATATTCATCAACTCCTGATTTTTTATATACAAATACCCTTTACTCACTTTATTGAAACTGTTTTTTGAATATTACATATACTAGTATAGTATTTATCGGTAAAACCATCAAAAGTCGTTGGGCGAAACGGTAACTAGAAAAAACATATTAAACAAGCTTTAGTATTGTGTACGAAAAAATAACAAAAAATACAAGGTGCACTTCATTATCACCAGTTAAAAAGCAAGTTCGAAATTTAACTATGTATAGTATAGTGAATAGTGCCTTCAGATTCGTTTTGATTGCCAGTGCTAATGCGCCTACGCTTAATTTATTATAGGTATTGAATACTTCGGCATATATGGGTTTTACGAGTTATCAATTATATTAATTAAAACTTCCAGTAGTAGTGGGGTTTCGGGTATACTAGAAAGAAGTAAAAAAACAATCATCATTCGATATAAAGGAGGATTTCATATGACTGAAAATCATGAAACAAACGAGCAAGATGCACCAAAGAAAAAAATTAGCTTAAAAGAAGCGATGCAAAAACAATTAGAAGCAAAGAAGAATCAAATCGCCGATAACAATAAAAAAGGTAATTCAATACAAACTGCAAAAAAAATGCAAAGCCAACAAGCGAAAAAAGTTAGTAGCGCACGCAGAAAAATGGGTTCTTAATAATAAAACGCAAACCATCGGCTACCTTGGTTTGCGTTTTTTCAATACAATACTACGGTTACGTGCCATGGGCTAAAACTCTTAACATGAATGTGTAAAAAGGGTATGTGTTTCAACAGATAATGGTACAATACATATTGAAGGGTTATCATACGATATCCCCTTGCATAAACAGGATATTGAAACAGAAGGAGATTGGATTACTTGAATAATGGTATAAAAAACGAAATGCCTCCAAACTATGATGAATTAAGGAAGGCAGTAAACAGGACGTCGAATTGGAGAGTCCGTTTAGATGCTATCGAAGAATTGGGACAGTGGAAACATAAAAGGACTATCGATGTACTGCTGCATAGAATGAACAACGATGCCGTCTATAAAGTGGTAGAAGCGGCTTACCGTAATCTTGTGAAGTTTGGCGAAGATGTGCAGCTACCGCCAAGAAATAAATTTGAGTTAATTAAAGATGCTAATAAAGTCTTCTTCAGAATTAAGAAAAGTTTGCCGGCAGGCCATACGTACGAAGAGTACAAAGAAAAGTTGAAGAACATGAGACTTGATTTGTATGACACGTATGAAGGGGATAAGGGTGCAGAGTTTGATGAATGGCTCCAAAACACCTGGGAGACGACAAAGGGGAAATAGATTGAAGGGGTTTTTGGGGGACATACCCCAAAAATCCTTCAATCAACCGTATTTTAATAATTTATCGCATCATTGAATGTTACTACAGAATTTTTTATCTTCTTCAAATACATGGCCATACAGTGTATTTTCTAAGTGCTTTGCAATTAACGTAGCAGGATTTCGAATTTAGATAGAATCAAATGCATTATTAAAACTTCTACAAGGGCAGCTGTTGAGGCTATCAATAAATAATCATTTTAAGACACATTTTCTCCACTGAATAACTTAATTTTCAACTAACATTTTCGATATAGTTTCAATGTTAACTAGAAAATCGCTGATAACAATTGTTCTGCGACTTTTTTATTTTTGACGCCCTCGTACCAAATTCATCTCCCGTTCTATCCACGGTCAGTTTTTTGTTTTCGAAGTCTATATCTTTCCACTTCAACCCCTATACTTCCTAAGTTAAACCCACAATTATCGCTAAATAGTTTTTTAAATGTACCCACCAACAAGAAAAAAATGAACTCAATGAGTTTTCGTGAAATGTTGAACCGGGATATAGCAGTTAAATCATCACTTAAATAGAGAGAAAAACCTATTCTTCTTAGGTTTGGCTAAAAGTGATCCGGTTACTTTCTTCGCGATAAACTTTGCAGGATTCTTCATCGCAGTTGCTTCACCCTTACCTCAACCAGGAACAACGGCTTTCATTACTGATCTTTTTACATGCGATTGTATCATTTTTAACGGTGAGCATGGTTTTTTAATCTAAACTTTAACCCCTTCATTCAAACTAGAATACAAAAACTATTAAAATGAGGTCGAGATATAAAAGGGAATCCAGTGTAGGATTCCCATAAGAATAATTGTTTACAGAAATCAGGATAATCGCCAAGCGGGAATTAAAGAGTGAAATTGAAAAAAGTAGCTCACCACAACGTGAATTACCGAATATAAAACTAATGTAGTTAGATAGGTGAGAAACCAAGTTCCTATGGATTTATTTAAAAATAGGTAAAGCAAAAACATCCCAACCGGAAATGGTATTAATACAATTAGCCATATAGGGGCACCTAATGCTTCGGTAATCGCGCCTAACGAAACAACGGAAACCCCAATTATGAGAGCTTGCCAAACAGCTATACCATTTCTGATTAGAAGACTACCTAAAATATAAGAAAAAGCAGTGAGTAAAGTTGCTAATAGAAAGCTAATGAAATAGTTCACATTACCCTCCTTAATTGAATTATCTATTTTCTATTGTATCAAAGGACAGTTAGTTAATGGGGATTATCCTGTTGATTGTAGACTGGGCAGAAGGGGGCTCGATTAAGGATAGAGGGACGGTGTTTTCGGGCAATAAAAAAAGGCAGGACTTCTCCTGCCGTGGCCAAGCCAAGTATAACACGAACGAGGAATGGTCCTGGTGAAAGATATGGCAGCGAAGATTGATTTTTATGAGAACTCAGTATACCGATTGAAGGATGGGCAACTAGAGAAGGCGGACAAGTCGGGCAACGGGAAACAGATTATTATAAGGCAAGAGATGACAAGCCTTTATTTTCTGAAGTTAGTTATACAAAAAAACAGTCCCTAGTAAAGGGACCGATTTAATTTAGGTGCTCAAGTCCTGTATACCTGGACTATGTTCATTTGGCATGTCAGGCATTAAAGGAACCGGAAACCCTTTTGGAGGATCCGTTACTGAAAGTGTTCCATTGTTCCTGCTAGGAGATTGACCTCGGAATATTTCACCAATTCGGGTAGGGTCTAATCTGAAATTGAACTGTGCATTATGGTACCCCATCTCAACAAACTTTCTACATTCAGGATACTTATTTATATCATAGTTCGGTACAGGAAAGAGTTTGCCCCAATCCACACCCAATGTCTCTAACGCTTTAGCAAAAGCATTTTGATGCGCATTATCCCGTACGATAAGAAAAGCAAGCGTTTCCCGGAAAGTTTTATTTGAACTCATTTCGTATATACGCGTCTTTTGTAGTACTCCAGTTGACTCAAGAACCAAGTTGTCAAGTAAATCAGCTATAAGATTTCCATGTGAATAAACCCAAGAACCGTTCCAGGGGTTACCGGCAGCATCGACAGGCAAAGAGGCTTGCGCTCCAATAATATAGTGATGCGGGTTAGCGTGTCTAGTTGCGTCATTCAGAGGAGCATGATCTACACCTGCATTCCCTGGAACTGCAGACTCTCCAGAATCATTTAATAGCTGGTTAATTGTATTTTGCACGAGCTCTACATGTGCGATTTCTTCTAAGAAAACACCTCGAAGCAAATCTCGGTATTGAGTATCCTTACCCCTGAAATTAGAACTTTGGAAAAAGTATTGCATCATAGTTCTCATTTCGCCATAATGCCCACCTAGAATTTCTTGTAATACTCTTGCAGCTTCTGGATCAGGTTTATCAGGGGTGATTATATTAATGAGCTCTTCCTTGTAGTAATACAAATTTATTCAATCCTTTCAAATTATAATAAAGATTAGAATGCCACTGATAATGAAAATCATACATTCATATAGAGGTTCATTTCCGTTAGTATCCGACATTCGAAGGATACATAATCGGCCTGGTCTATAAATACGTTAACGGCACAGTATTGGAAGCTCCCAACAGATATGCGGCAGTTTTAAATCAAACAGATTATAAAAATGCGATGCTCATATAGTCATTTCCTCTTACAGTTGACTGAATCTTCATGCAAGTCAATTGATTTCTGGTAACATTTGTTTTATAATGAAGGAATAGGAATAAAGTCAGATACGTAGAATAGTTGTATAGTAGCTGTTTGTATTTCTGTGATTTTAAAAGGGGGATATGAGATGAAGAGGAATATTATTTTGACGATTATCACCATTTTTATGATTACTATAATTGCAGGTTGCGGTTCAAATGAAGTGAAAAGCGAGATTACAGATGAAAATAAAGGTAAGGAAAGCGGCACTAAAAGCGTGATGGATCGTATTGAAAAATCCAATACATTGCATGTTGCTTTCGAAGGAACATATCCACCATTTAACTTTTTAGATGACGAAGATGAGTTCCAGGGATTTGACGTTGATATTTCCAACGAAATCGCGAGAAAGTTAGGTGTTGAGGCAAAATTCATCGCAACAAAGTGGGATGGGTTAATTGGAGGTCTGAAGGCCGATAAATTCGACATTATCATTGGACAGATGACCGTTACTGAGGAACGTAAAAAAAGCGTTGATTTTACTGAACCCTATGTAATAACCGGTTCTGTATTGGTTACCCGTGAAGAAACAGAAGGAATTACAGAACTTGAAGATATTTCAGGAAAAAAAGTCGGTGTTGGGGGCGGAACTACATTTGAAGAGGTTGCGAATAGTGTAGATGGGGCCGATGTAAAGTTATACAAAGCTGTCAGTGACTACATTCAGGATTTGACGAACAAACGATTGGATGTCATTATAAACGACCAGTTATTAATGAGCTACAATATTAAAGAAAATAATCTTCCTTTAAAAATAACTAGTGGAATATTAAATAAAGACGAAATTGGAATGGCTGTCAATAAAGGAAATGAAGACTTTATTTCAAAAGTCAATGAAGCCCTGAGTGAAATGAAAGAAGATGGTACTTATAATGAAATCTACAAAAAATGGTTCGGGACAGAACCTTTAGAAAAATAACCGTACGCATAGAGTGATCAATAAGGATTATTGATCACTCTATGTTTTCTTTATCCTGCAACCGTAGATAAGGGAGGTATGTAAATTGCATATTGTCATATTAGGAACGGGAATGATTGGAACTACAGTGGTCAGCGAAATCGCTAAGTTTTCCGTAATAGATAAAGTTACAGCAGTTGATGGAAGACAAGACAGCATCGAGAAGTGTCTGGAAAATGCAAATAGTCCAAAAGTAAATGGGGTAGTAGCACCGTTGGAAACAGAAGAGGATATTTTCAATATCCTAAAAGGTGCCGATATAGCAGTAGCTTGTCTACCACATTCCTTAAGTTTAATAGCAGTGAAGGCAGCTATAAGAGCAAAATGCCACCTTGTAGATCTTGTCGGTTCAGACTTCATTGAAAAAATAGCATTACATGATGAGGCGCAAGAAGCAGGTGTTATTATCATTCCCGGGTGCGGTGTTGCACCAGGTATAACAAACTTTTTAGCGGCACAAGGTATAGAATTGCTGGATGAAGCTGACGAAGCAATTATGACTTGTGGTGGTATTCCAAGGCATCCTGTTCCACCTCTTTGGTATCAAGTAGTTTTCCGTTTAGAAAGTGTACTTGGTTTATACACAAAACCCGCGATGGCTGTACAGGACGGAAAGCTTATAAAATTGCCCCCTTTATCGGGACTTGAAAAAGTTATTTTTTCAGACCCGGTAGGTGTTTGTGAAACGGTTATAACAGATGCACATAGCACAGCATTTGTGCTAAAGGACAAAGTTAAAAAACTATATGAAAAAACAGCCCGCTATCCTGGTCATTGGGGGAAAATGGGTGTTTTAAGTGAATTAGGATTTTTAGACACAGAAGAAATATCCATAGAAGGAACAGTAACTACTCCACGAGCAGTTGCGGAAAAAATTCTTACAGCTAAAATGATATCTGACTCAAATGAAGATATAACAATTGTGAGGGTAGAGGTCAGTGGTGTGAAAGATGGAAAATCTAAAAAGTATACATGGGAAATGATTGATCTTTTTGACCATGAACGGAATATTACATCGATGGCAAAAACGACTGCTCTTCCAGCAGCTCTTGTAGCTAAGTGGATTGCGTTAAAAATAATACCAGAGACAGGCGTAGTACCGATTGAAAGTTTAATTATTAGGGATAGATTTCAGCCGTTTATAGATGAGTTGAATAGTGTTGGAATTGAAATTGAATGTAAGGAAGAAACAATAATGTAACTATATATCTTGAACAAATGTATACAGAGTAAGTGACTTACAAGGGGCAGTCGGAGCAGTGAGGTTAGCGTCGATGCCTGCTTGGCTTTTTTGCCGCAGGCATCCCCTAGCGCTACAGCAGGTTCAATGGGATTCTTTATTTCATTATATATATATTAACTTATCAGATTAATTGTCAGACAGGAGGGGGATTTATGGACGCCGCAATTATTATTGATTCTTTGCCATCTCTGCTAAAAGCGACATTAATGACTATTCTCTTGGCGGCAATATCAATTGTTATCGCACTCATTATTGGGTTTTTCACTGCAATCATACGAATCGTAAAAGTTAGGATTTTGAATGGAATAGCAAGCACATACATTTCCATCATAAGAGGAACACCGCTGTTGGTACAAATATTCGTTATTTACTATGGTTTGCCTCAAATAGGAATTACCCTAGACCCAATATCTTCCGGGATATTGGCTTTAAGTTTAAACGCTGGGGCTTACTTGTCTGAGTCTTTCCGGGCATCCATACTTGCCGTTGATAATGGGCAGATGGAGGCAGCTATGTCCATGGGAATGACTTATTCACAGGCATTAAAGAGAATAATATTACCACAGAGTATGCGTATAGCAATACCAACTTTGTCAAATACATTTATCGTGCTCATTAAGGATACATCACTGGTTTCAGTCATAACGGTAACAGAACTATTACAAATGTCGAGTTTAATAATAGCTAAAACGTTTGAGCCATTAACAATTTATTTAACCGCCGCAGCAATTTATTGGGTATTAATCACTTTCTTTACAACACTTTTAAATAGACTTGAAATTAAGACTTCTAAATACTTGGTTCGGTAAAAAATAGAATTAAAAAAATGAATGTGGGGTGCTAAACCATGAGTATTATTCAAATTACTAATTTGAAAAAGAGCTTTGGATTAAATGAAGTATTGCAAGGAATCGATTTGACAATTGAAAAGAGCGAAGTGGTCGTATTAATGGGTCCGAGCGGTTCTGGAAAATCAACTTTGCTACGGTGCCTCACCTTTTTAGAAGAACCTACAGCTGGTGTTATTCAAATTGGTGAATTTCAAGTGCTTGCAGGCGGGAAATTAGAACGTAAACGAAAAAAAAACATTCGAGAGTTAAGAAAAAAGACTGGATTTGTCTTCCAATCGTTTAATCTATTTCCCCATAAAACTGCAATTGAAAATGTCATGGAAGGGCCCATTGTCATTCATGGAACTAAACGAAATGAAGCAAGAAAGTTGGCTGAAGCACTTCTAATTAAAGTAGGACTGGGTGATCGTTGTAACCACTATCCAGCGCAACTTTCGGGCGGACAACAGCAAAGAGTAGCAATTGCTAGGTCGCTCGCTTTAAATCCGCTTGTCATGCTTTTTGATGAACCTACTTCCGCTCTTGACCCCGAACTTGTACGGGAGGTACTGCAAGTAATTAAAGAGCTGGCTTCTGAAGGAATGACAATGGTTATAGTGACACATGAAATGAATTTTGCCAAAGATGTAGCTGATAGGATTGTATTTATGGATGAAGGCTTAATTATTGAACAAGGAACATCGGCAGAAATATTTCAAATGACTAAAGAGGAAAGAACGAGAAAGTTCTTGTTGAATGTCGAATAACTATAAGGACATCTTTTATGACACTATGGTCGTAATAGGTGTTTTTTTGTCGTTTTAATTAATTTCCGTTGTGCCGTTCATACATTATCTTCGCAGAATATCTGAATGAAGAAGATCGTGATACAGTTGTGAATAATGGAATTACGCTCGGTGATTGTGGGCGTTTAGATGAAGATGGCGGGGTTATTCTTGATGAGGGAACACCCACAAGAAATCTTTGTATATCCTAAAGACGAAGGAACGCAAAATTTTTTAAAGCAAGTCTAGCCAAAGGATTTCACATATTCTATCTAACGATTTTTCCTTGGTGGAATGACTCATATTTAATTAATAATGAAATATAATTGAATTTTGTTTCAAACTGATTCATTATTAATATTAGACCGTCTTTTGGTGATCACTGGATTGAGGTTACTAATAAGAAATTAGTTCTACAAAGGATGTTTGTTCATGCAAGAAGAAAATATTACGAGAATAAATTTAGATGGAAAAGAATTAATTCTTATTGGAACAGCCCACGTTTCAAAGCAAAGTGCAGATCAGGTAAAAGAAGTAATCGACAGAGAGAGACCTGATTCGGTTTGTATTGAATTGGATGAACAACGTTATCAATCTATCATGGAAGGAAGCAAGTGGAAGGAGACAGATATTTTTAAGGTAATAAAAGAAAAGAAAGCATCTTTACTTTTAATGAATCTGGCAATTTCCTCCTTTCAAAACCGTTTAGCAAAACAATTTAATATAAAGCCTGGGCAGGAAATGATTCAGGGGATTGAATCGGCAAAAGAAGTTGGTGCAGAACTTGTGCTCGCCGATCGTAATATTCAAATAACGTTCTCCAGAATTTGGGGCAACATCGGTTTCATGGGGAAAAGCCAACTTCTCACGTCGGTCGTCTATAGTATATTCAGCAAAGAAAGCATTTCTGAAGAAGACCTAGAAAAAATGAAATCAAAAGACACTTTAAATGCTGTATTAAACGATTTCACAGAAACTTTTCCGAAACTAAAGGAGCCTTTAATTGATGAACGTGATCAGTATTTAGCACAGAAAATTAAAGATGCACCGGGGAAAAAAGTAGTGGCTGTTTTAGGAGCAGCACATATTCCAGGGATTACCAAGGAAATTCATAATGAGCATGATTTACAAGCATTATCGCAAACGCCCGTCAAATCAAAACTACCTAAAATTATTGGGTGGGCAATTCCAGTGCTCCTTCTTTCTATAATTGCATATACTTTTATTTCAAATCCTTCAGCGGGTTTTGACCAAGCGCTAAGTTGGATATTGTGGACGGGTAGTCTTTCGGCAATTGGTGCGGCTGCGGCACTGGGACATCCACTAGCCATTTTGGCTGCCTTTGTTTCGGCTCCTATAACAACCCTACATCCATTGATTGCAGCGGGGTGGGTATCCGGAATTGTTCAGGCATTTTTCCGTAGACCAAGCGTTGGCGATTTCGAAAGATTATCTGAAGATGTATTTTCGATTAAAGGTTTTTGGGCAAATAGGGTAACACGAGTCTTATTGGTTGTCGTCCTCACAAACCTAGGAGGTACATTAGGTACCTTTATAGGTGGAGCTGATGTCATACGTGTATTCTTTGAGAACTTTAAATGAAAAATAGATAGTTTTTTTGTTATCTACACAAGAAGGATATTTAAAACCAATTAAACCAATAGACTTTAATTTATTATCTGATAAGTCATTGACAATGTCTTTTTCATAATGTAATATTGGTCTCAACTTAATAGTTCATATCTTATCCAGAGAGGTTGAGGGACTGGCCCAATGAAACCTCGGCAACAGACTGTTTAGTACTGTGCCAATTCCATTAAACGAAAGTTTAGAAGATAAGAAGAGAATTTTTTGTTCGATTAATTAACCTCTTCTTGCACTATTAAGAAGTGGTTTTTTATTTTCCACACAATAGAATACATGCTAATTAGACAACTAAAGGCATCTTTTAATCGATTATTTGTATCGGCTTAAAAGTTGTCTTTTTTTGTAAATTAAATAGAGAAAATGGGGGAGAAAATAATGACAGAATCTACAAATATCGTTTGGCACGAATCAGAGGTAACAAAAGAGAATCGCCAAGAAGCTAAGGGGCATAAAAGTGCAATTCTATGGTTTACAGGACTTTCAGGGTCAGGAAAGTCGACGATTTCAGTAGCGTTAGAAACAGCGTTACATAAAAAAGGTATTCATACCTATCGGTTGGATGGGGATAATGTTCGGCATGGTTTAAATAAGAATTTAGGGTTTAGTCCAGATGACCGCACGGAAAATATTCGTAGAATCGGTGAAGTCTCAAAACTAATGATTGATGCAGGATTGTTCACGTTAACAGCGTTCATTTCTCCATACAAGGAAGATCGGGATACAGTGCGTGACCTCGTCGAACCAAATGAATTTATCGAAGTTTACGTGAAGGCTAGTTTAGAAACATGTGAAGAACGCGATACAAAAGGACTCTACAAGAAAGCCAGATTGGGAGAGTTGAAAAATTTCACAGGAATCGATGCTCCTTATGACGTACCTGTTGACCCAGAAATCACTATTGATACAAATAAGCTAAGCGTTGAAGAATCAGTTAAAGTCATCGTAAATTATTTAAACGAAAATAAATATATCTGAAAAAACCAATAGATATGTAACTTCTTGATATTGTAGGAATAGAATACCTTTAAACCGACTTGACAGATAGGATTAATAAAGATATTGTTAATTTCAATCATAAGTAGAGCGGGAATTCTAATTGGATGTAAAATTCCGAACATATGAACAATAGATGGCTTTAACCATTGAATGGTTAACTTCGTCTTAAAAAGAGAAGTTACATCATTAATTTTATGGGGGGAGAAGTTTCTATGGTGAAACTGACGTATGACACATGGTTTAAGCCTACTGAAACGTTTAACATTGACGACGAGTCAAAGGGTGCTTTAAATGTTTTGAGATGGGCTTATGACGAATATGATGCTGATCTTGTCTATGCATGTAGCTTTGGTGTAGAAGGAATTGTAATGCTTGATTTGATTTCGAAAACAAAACCAACTGCTAAAGTGGTGTTTTTGGATACAGGGCTTCATTTTCAAGAAACGTATACCCTCATCGATGACATCAAAACGCGTTATCCACAGCTCGATATAGAAATGAAAAAGCCAGCCTTAACGGTTGAAGAACAGGCTGATGCACATGGAGAAAAACTATGGGAAAGACAACCAGACCGTTGTTGCCATATGAGGAAAGTTGTTCCACTTCAAGAGGCACTAAGCAATGCGACTGCTTGGTTATCTGGGCTACGACGAGAACAATCACCGTCTAGAAGTTTAACCGAATTTGTGAATAAGGATGAAACGTTCCAATCAGTTAAAGTTTGCCCATTGATTCATTGGACGTGGACCGATATTTGGGATTATGTTGATAAATATAAATTGCCCTATAATCCCCTTCATGATCAAGGATTTCCTAGTATCGGTTGCGTACCCTGTACGTCGCCAAGTGATACAACGTCAGGCTCAAGATCTGGCCGGTGGGCAAATCAAATGAAAACAGAGTGTGGATTACACCAAAAAATCAACTTAAATGGAGGAAATTAATATGAGCTTGAGTCAACCGCACGGTGGTACATTAATTAATCGCTGGAATCCAGATTTTCAATTGGAAGGGTTAACTGCAACAGTTGAATTAGATGAGATTGCTAGCAGTGATCTAGACTTGATTGGTACTGGGGCGTATAGCCCTATAAGTGGATTCCTAACAGAAGCGGACTACAATTCCGTCGTCCATACGATGAGGTTAACAACGGGTGAGCCTTGGACCATTCCAATTACATTGCCCACAACAGAAAAGAATGCGGAAAAAATTACGATTGGCAACTTTGTGAAATTAGTGAGAGACGAAATCGTTTACGGTGTACTCGAAGTAACTGATATTTTCACGCCCGATAAGGAAGTAGAGGCTGAATTGGTCTATCAAACGACGGACCGCGAGCATCCAGGTGTGAAGAAGTTGTTTGAACGTCCGAATGTCTATCTTGGTGGAACGATAACGCTGATTCAACGGAGACCATTGAATGAGTTTTCGGAATATCTGTTTGACCCGATTGAAACAAGACAAAAGTTCCAAGAGCTTGGCTGGAAAACAGTCGTTGGTTTCCAAACAAGAAATCCGGTTCACAGAGCACATGAATATATTCAAAAGACAGCTTTGGAGATTGTTGATGGTTTATTTTTAAACCCGCTTGTTGGTGAAACGAAATCCGATGATATTCCGGCAGATGTACGCTTGGAAAGCTATGAAGTTTTACTAGAAAACTATTATGCGAAAGAGCATGTGTTTTTAGGTGTATTTACAGCGGCAATGCGTTATGCCGGACCAAGGGAAGCCGTTTTCCATGCGATGGTCCGCAAGAATTTCGGTTGTACACACTTCATAGTCGGTCGTGATCATGCGGGGGTTGGTAATTATTACGGTACGTATGATGCTCAGGAAATCTTTAGTAATTTTACGCTAGGGGAACTCGGGATTACGTTATTATTTTTTGAACATAGCTTTTATTGCAGTAAATGCGACAGTATGGCAACACCTAAAACATGTCCGCATGATGCCAGTCACCATGTAATCTTGTCTGGTACAAAAGTGAGAGAAATGCTTCGAAATGGAGAGAAGCTGCCAACGACATTTAGTAGACCCGAAGTGATTGATGTATTAATTGCAGGAATGCAAAAAGAAAAGATTCATTCATAACGTCAATTTTACTTTAGAACTAAGCGGTGAGAGGAGTGATAAGAATGGGAAAAGTATTTATAGTAGGAGCTGGACCTGGAGATGTTGATTTAATCACCGTTAAAGGGCTGAAATGTATTCAACAAGCTGATGTTATCTTGTACGATCGCTTAATAAATAAAGAGCTTCTTACTTATGCAAAACCGGGAGCGGACTTAATATATTGCGGGAAATTACCAAACTACCATGCAATGATCCAGGAAACGATTAATCACTTTTTAGTAAAATATGCGAAGCAAGGAAAAATCGTCACACGATTAAAGGGTGGAGATCCATTCGTGTTCGGGAGAGGTGCTGAAGAAGCAGAAGTTCTTGCGGACAATGGAATCCCATTTGAGGTGGTTCCAGGAATTACTGCAGGGATTGCAGCACCTGCTTATGCGGGTATCCCAGTGACACATCGCGAGTTAAGTTCGAGTTTTGCAATTGTAACAGGTCATATGCGTGCTGGAAAGAGCGACTCGATTCACTGGGAAAGTCTTGCGGTCGGAATTGATACCCTTGCGATTTATATGGGTGTCGGAAACTTGCCTTATATTTGTGAGCAACTGACAAAGTATGGTCGACCTGAAAGTACGCCTGTAGCTCTTGTTCATTGGGGAACAACGGAAGCGCAATATACGATTACGGGAACACTCTCTACTATCGTCGAGATTGCTAGGCAGTCCGAAATTGAAAATCCAAGCATGATTATTGTCGGCGAAGTAGTGAAGCTGCGTGAGAAGATTCAGTGGTTCGAACAAACCGGATTGAACCAAAAAATGATTAAAGAAGTTTCTGCATACTAACAATTTAACTTCATTCAGCAGGTGGGGAAACCCTTACCAAATGAAGTTAAGCCTGTGGCGATGTTACAAATTTTGATGGGAAATAATTGAGCAATCTAAAGTCGGAATTTGGAGGCAAATACACTGAGGCGTATTTGATAAGGGGGGATTAGCATGCAGGCAGTCTTATATGTTGCCCACGGTAGTCGGATTAAAGCAGGTGTCGAAGAAGCCATTCAGTTTATTCAGAGCAGTCAAGCAATGATTGATGTTCCGATTCAAGAAATTTGTTTTTTGGAGCTCGCGGTACCAAGCGTGGATGAAGGTATTACGAAGTGCGTGGAACGCGGAGCCACTAGAATCGCTGTTATTCCTATACTTTTATTAACCGCAGCGCATGCAAATGAAGATATTCCCTTTGAAATTGAAGTGGGGAAAATCATGTATCCCGATATCGAATTTACATACGGAAAAGCATTGGGCATTCATCCGAAAATTATTGACAGCTTATTTGATCGAGTTAAAGAACAAAATGTAGCGATTACTGAAGATGCACAGGTGCTGCTCGTAGGAAGAGGAAGCAGTGATCCGGCAGTTAAGCATGATTTAAATGAAATTGCACAGCTTCTTGCCGACAAGTATTCGTTTAACAAAGTAAATGTCTGTTTTCTTTACGGGGCGGAACCTCATTTCGATGAAGCATTACTGCAGCTACGGGAATCAGCGCAAAAGCAAGTTTTCATTATTCCTTACTTATTATTTACAGGTATTTTAATGAATGGCATTGAAAAAAAGATTTCGGAACAGGCTATTGCTGGTCAGCAGCTTATTCTATGTGAAAATCTAGGTTATCACAAATATGTCCAGGATGTACTTGTAGAACGGGTGTATGAGTTACTTCAAAAAGAACAAATCAGTCAGCCTATTTAATAAAGAATCTTTGTCTGAAAGGAAGAATAGGGACTATGGAGAAACGGGATAAAAACCTTGAGCTAACCATTGAAAACGTAAAACAGATGCTGAGCACGATGAATTATGGCTCTATCACATTGGTTATTCAAGACAATGTTGTAGTTCAAATAGAGAGAAACGAGAAGATTAGATTGAAATAATCGCCATTTCTTCTGTTAACTATATAAAATACAATTTTTGTGGGGTGGAAAATTTTGGCGCTTCAAGTGATAAATAGTCCTTTCAATCAGGAGCAGGTAGAACTCCTTAATCAACTTTTGCCAATACTAACGGATACACAACAAATCTGGTTGGGTGGATATCTGAGTGCAAATCAGTTAACTGCACAATCAGTCGCGTCAGGCAGCGTCGCAGTTCTGGAAGCTCCTGTAACGCAAATAGATGTTGTTTCAAAAGAAGTGACAATTCTTTACGGATCTCAGACTGGCAACGGGCAAGCTTTGGCTGAAAAACTGTCGAAGAATTTGAAAGCACAAGAGTACCAAATAACGCTTTCGGCTATGAACGAATTTAAGCCAAATGCGCTCAAGAAGATCGAAAATTTACTACTAATTGTGAGTACACATGGTGAAGGTGATCCACCAGATAATGCATTGCCGTTCCATGAATTTCTTCATAGTAAAAGAGCTCCGAAATTGGATAATCTACAATTTTCGGTTCTGTCTTTGGGAGACAGTTCTTATGAGTTTTTCTGCGAGACAGGTAAACAGTTTGAAAAACGATTACTAGAGTTAGGCGCAAAACAGCTTAGTCCGCGTGTCGATTGTGATTTAGATTATGATGAATCTGCTGAGGAATGGTTTTCGAGTGTTTTAGCTACATTAAATGAGCAACAAGGAACCAGCTCTATAACTGCACAACAACCTGTCGAACAGGGAGTTGCAGAACTGCAGGAGTACTCTCGAACGAATCCGTTTAAAGCTGAAATTCTAGAAAATTTGAATTTAAACGGTCGTGGGTCTAACAAGGAAACGCGTCACCTTGAGCTATCACTTGAAGGGTCGAACCTTGAGTTTGAACCGGGAGACAGCTTGGGCATTTACCCGGAAAATGATACTGAATTAGTAGATGCCTTAATTGCGGAGATGAGCTGGGATGCTAGCGAAACCGTTCAGGTCAATAAACAGGGTGAGCAAAGGCCGCTGCGTGATGCGCTGATTTCTAACTTCGAAATCACTGTATTGACGAAACCATTGCTACAAAAAGCTCACCTATTAACCGCTAATAATGAATTGAAGGAGCTCTTGGAACCTGAAAGAGAGCAAGAATGCAGAGAATATATCTATGGCCGTGATTTATTGGATTTTGTACGGGATTTTACCCCCTGGGATGTCTCTGTAAGTGATTTTGTCGCAATATTACGTAAAATACCGGCTCGACTCTATTCAATTGCCAGCAGTTCAAAAGCAAATCCAGATGAAGTACACCTCACGATTGGAACTGTGCGTTATGAGGCACACGGTCGAGACCGAGTAGGGGTCTGTTCTAATGAATGTGCTGTACGTGCACAACCAGGAGATCATTTACCTGTTTATGTTCAGCGTAACTCGAACTTTAAATTACCAGCAGATCCTAACACGCCATTGATAATGATTGGACCTGGTACTGGTATTGCTCCTTTTAGATCGTTCATGGAAGAACGCGAGGAGATTGGCGCTGAAGGAAAAACATGGTTGTTCTTTGGTGAACAACACTTCGTTACAGACTTCCTGTATCAGGTTGAATGGCAACAATGGCTCAAAGAAGGCGTATTGACACGAATGGATGTTGCATTTTCCCGCGATACGAAAGACAAAGTCTATGTCCAACACCGAATGATAGAGAATAGCCAGGCTATTTTTAAGTGGTTGGAAGAGGGTGCTGTACTCTACGTTTGTGGTGATGAAAAGAATATGGCAGCGGATGTCCATGCTACTTTGGAAAGAATCCTTGAAGAAGAAGGGTCCATGACTTCTAAGGAAGCATCTGACTATTTGGCTGATATGCAACAACAAAAACGATATCAACGAGATGTCTATTGAAACAAGTGAGAGAGGAGCTAGTTACATGACTAAAAAAATAATTCTACCGCCACAACCCGGTCCACCTAGTGATGTTGAGCGGATTAAGAGTGAGAGTAACTATTTACGAGGAACGCTTGTGGAGACGCTTGAATATCCAATCAGTTCGGGGATACCTGACGATGATAATCGATTGATGAAACACCATGGGAGTTATCTGCAAGATGATCGGGATTTACGCAATGAGCGACAACGTCAAAAATTAGAGCCTGCATACCAGTTCATGGTCCGAGTTCGTGCTGCGGGCGGCGTTGCAACCTCGGCGCAATGGTTAATAATGGACGGAGTTGCCAATAAATTTGGAAATGGAACATTGAAATTGACTACCCGCCAGGCATTTCAAATGCATGGGATTTTAAAGTGGAATATGAAGGAAAATATTCAGGAAATTAATGCGGCATTGATGGATACGCTAGCGGCTTGCGGAGATGTGAACCGTAATGTGATGTGTAATCCAAACCCTTATCAATCAGATATTCATGCCGAGGTTTATGGCTGGGCTCAGAAACTTAGTGATTACTTATCGCCACGGACCAATGCTTACCATGAAATCTGGCTTGATGGTGAAAAAGTAGTCGACAGTCAAGAAACAGAGGTAGAAATTGAACCAATGTATGGTGCACTTTATTTACCAAGGAAATTTAAAATTGGTGTAGCAGTTCCACCTAATAATGATGTTGATGTCTTTTCACAGGATCTTGGTCTAATTGCCGTTTTAGAAGAAGATAAATTAGTCGGATTCAATATCGCTGTCGGAGGCGGCATGGGGATGACGCATGGGGATACGAAAACTTATCCTCAGTTAGCTCGGGTGATTGGATTCTGTACACCGGATCAGATTATCGAAGTAGCCGAAAAAATCATTACGATTCAACGTGATTACGGGAATCGTTCTGTGCGAAAGTATGCACGTTTTAAATACACCATTGATGCTCGTGGACTTGATTGGATCGCAAAAGAACTCAATGAACGATTAGGTTGGGAGCTTGAAACTGCACGTGATTATCATTTTGAACATAATGGTGATCGTTACGGATGGGTGGAAGGAAGCGATGGGAATTGGCATTTCACGCTCTTTATCCAAAACGGTCGCGTCCAGGACTTGGATGATTATCCACTGATGACAGGGTTGCGAGAAATTGCCAAGATTCACACAGGGGATTTCCGACTTAGCCCAAATCAAAACCTGATTATCAGTAATGTTTCGAGTCAAAATAAGAAAAAGATTGTCGAACTGATTGAGCAATACGGATTGACGGATGGGCAGCAACATTCCGCATTGCGACGGAGTTCAATGGCTTGTGTTGCTTTTCCAACTTGTGGGTTAGCGATGGCTGAAGCCGAACGTTATCTGCCTTCACTACTAGATAAGATGGAACTGATCCTGGATGAAGCAGGATTGCGTGAAAAAGAGATTATTATTCGTATTTCGGGCTGTCCGAATGGTTGTTCTCGTCCATCTTTGGGGGAAATAGCCTTTATCGGTAAATCTCCTGGAAAATACAATATGTATCTAGGGGCTGGCTTCGTTGGAGATCGGCTGAATAAATTATACCGGGAAAATATCGGTGAAGAAGAAATTCTAGAACTGCTTAGACCATTATTTTTCCAATATGCAAAGGAAAGACATGAAGGCGAGCATTTTGGAGATTTTGTCATCCGTGCAGGGCATGTGAAAGCAGTTCAATCTGGATTGGACTTTCACGATTAATTAGAAATTCGCTGGAGTTTCGACACTAAGAAAAGCGCAAGCGCCTTGGTAGACCCGAAAAGCGCTGTATGACCTTAAGATAAAGGCGATTTTTGCCTTTAACTTAAGGGCTGAAGTGACTTGAGGGGCTAGGCGCTGGAGTCTAGACACTGCTCGAAGTGAAAAATATATGTTTTATTATTGTGAAAAACTAAGAAGGACCGCAAATTTTGCGGTTCTTTCCAGAATTACTAACAGCGGCAGGTGGTTGAAAAGATGGGGTCCTACCCAATTATGCTGAACATCAAAGATAAAGCTGTTGTAGTAGTTGGTGGAGGTCTGATTGCTTACCGTAAAATGGTTGGGTTGCTGCAAGCGGGTGCTTGTGTAACTGTGATTAGCCCGATGATTCATTCGGAAATAGAAAAACTCTATGCTCAGAATCGAGTTGCTTGGAAGAATAAATTGTTCGAACCGGACGATCTCGATTCTGCGTTGATAGTTATCGCAGCAACAAACAGTGAAACGGTGAATAAGTACGTTGCATCTTCTGCTGGCAAGTTTAAACTTGTCAATATCGTTGATAATCCGGAGTTAAGCACCTTTCATGTCCCTGCAAAACTTACAAGGGGGGACTTAACAATAAGTGTTGCAACGGGAGGGGCTAGTCCGACACTTTCCAAAAGCATTCGTGACGAAATTGCCGTAATTTACGATGAATCTTATGGGGATTATCTTGAATTTCTAACGCAGTCAAGGGAAAAAGTGAAACAATCTATGTTAGATCAAACAACAAAAACCAAATTACTTAAAGCGATCACAGATGAAACGTACAGGCAATCTAACAAAATGCGAAAAGCTTTTCTAGAAATAATAGATGGATACCAAGAGAAATCTTAAACGTAGTTGGAGGATGACAAACATGCGAGCCGTAAATAATATAGCTGAATTGATTGGGAACACTCCACTTGTAAGACTAAATAGACTTCCAGATTCACAAGGTGCTGCTGTATATGTGAAACTTGAATCATTTAATCCAAGCGGTAGTGTAAAAGACCGGGCCGCTTACAATATGATAGTTGAAGCGGAAAAAAGTGGAGAATTGGTAGTGGGAGCAACAATTATCGAACCAACTTCGGGGAATACAGGTATTGGTTTGGCTATGAATGCTGCCGCAAGAGGATATCGGGCAATATTCGTCATGCCAGATAATGCAACAACTGAACGCATTAACTTAATGAAAGCTTACGGTGCAGAGGTCGTTCTTACTCCTAGTGAAGAAAGAATGCCTGGTGCAATTGCCAAGGCAAATGAACTAGCAAAAAACATCAAAGACAGTTTTATTCCAATGCAGTTTGAAAATGCAGCAAATCCGGATATTCACAGAACAACTACTGCCGTTGAAATTATTGATGCGCTGAAGTCAATTGGAAGAACGCTTAGTGCTTTTGTTTGTACTTCTGGAACTGGTGGAACTGTAACTGGAACTGGAGAAGCCCTAAAAGAACATGATAATAAGATAACGGTTCACGTTGTGGAACCCGCTGGATCACCTGTTTTATCTGGCGGAGAACCCGGAAAGCATAAACTAGTCGGCACTAGCCCAGGTTTTATTCCTTCGGTATTGAATACCGGTGTGTATGATGAAATCTTTCAGATAAAAGATGAGGAAGCATACGACACTGTACATATTGCGGCAGCGAATGAAGGAATCCTTCTGGGCCCATCAGGAGGTGCGTCCATATATGCAGCGTTAGCCGTGGCGAGACGCTTGACTCCAGCAGATACCGTGGTCTGTATTGCCCCAGATTCGGGTGAACGTTATCTATCAGGTGACTTGTTCGAGTTTAATTAAACAGCGAGATGTAGAACTATTTTATAAACAGGTCTGATGGAAGTTTCCTGAAAGGGGTATTTATATGTATTTAACGATAAATGGGATTGAAAAAAGTTTTCCCAATAAAGAAAAAGGTCATGTGAAAGTATTAGACAATATTTCGTTAGACGTGGAAAAAGGACAATTCGTTTCCATTGTGGGCCCATCAGGTTGCGGTAAATCCACATTGCTCTATCTTATAGCAGGCCTTGATAAGGCTGACAAGGGTGAAATCCGCATAGCTGGAAAAGTAGTGACCAATCCAGGTCCCGATCGTGTCGTCGTCTTCCAAGAAGATGGATTATTTCCATGGCTTTCAGTCCTTGATAATGTTACATACGGTTTACTTTTGAAAGGTTTTTCGAAGAAAAAGGCAGAGGATAAAGCAAAAGAAATGTTGAAAATGGTTCATTTGACGAACTTTATTGATGCTTATCCACATCAGTTGTCCGGGGGAATGAAGCAACGGGTTGCAATTGCTCGTGCTCTTGTAATGGAACCAACCATATTACTAATGGATGAACCATTTGCTGCACTGGATGAGCAAACGAGAATGGTATTGCACAACGAACTGCTGGAAATATGGGAAAAAACAAAAGTGACTATATTCTTCGTGACTCACAATATTCGTGAAGCCGTACTTTTATCCGAAAAAATAGTAGTTTTTGAAACACGTCCGGGTAAAATTAAAGCCATCTTTAATTCGAAAACCATGAAGGATGGCATTATGCCCAATGACTTCACACATCAACTGGAAAAACAGATACTAGCATCACTGCAAGGTGAAATTGAGAAAGTGTTAAAGGAGGAAATGGGGGATGACTACATTTTTAAGACGAATCCTCTTCATAGGGATTCTAGCGGCGATATGGGAAGTCACATCTAGATTATCGAGTCTACCCGACTTTATGTTTCCTAGTCTAAGCCAAGTACTTCAAACACTTTATACGGGTATTGTAAATGGACAGATCACGAATGCAGTTTTTACAAGCATGATTCGGCTGCTAGTCGGTTTTTTATTTGCTACAGTTCTCGGTCTATTTTTAGGATATCTCATATGGCGTTCAAAGTTAGTTGAAGATACACTTGGATTTCTAATCACAGCTTTACAATCAATTCCAAGTATTGTATGGTTTCCACTTGCAATTATCTGGTTTGGTTTGAACGATTTTTCCATTCTTTTTATAGTTGCAATTGGAGCAACTTGGACAATGACAATTAATTCTGCGAGTGGATTTAAAAATGTCCCTAAGCTCTATCAACAAGTAGCTAAAACATTGGGGTCTGGCGGTTTTCACTTTTTACGAACAGTTATTATGCCGGCATCAGTACCTCAACTGATTACAGGTTTACGACTTGCCTGGGCATTCTCGTGGCGTGCACTAATGGCTGGTGAACTTCTCGGTGGAGGGGGAGGGCTTGGGCATCTCCTCGAAATGGGAAGGTCACTTGGACAAATGGATTTAGTCATATCAGTAATGATAATCATTGGAGTAATCGGTACAATCATGGATAATCTGGTCTTTTTACGATTGGAACGAAGTGTTCAAAAAAAATGGGGCATCAGTTAAGTAATAACAACTAATGGAAGATAAGGAGCGAATAGAATGAAACGTACTATATTATTAGGGCTTATTTCTTTAGTTGTATTGGTTTTCGGATCTGCTTGTGGAAAGACAGAAGGTAATGCACAAGACAGTAAAGAAGTGAATATCGGATATTTTCCAAATTTAACGCATATGTCCACAATTGTCGCGATGGAAAAAGGATACTTTAAAGAAGCCTTTGGAGAAGATACAAAAATCAACACAAAAATCGTCAGTAATGGCGGTTTGTTCATGGAAGCAATGGCAACTAAGTCAATTGATGTTGGGACAGTTGGACCTGGTCCAGTACTAAATTTTTACGTGAAAGATCCTAATTATCATATAATTTCAGGCGCAGTAAACGGTGGGGCAGTCCTTGTCGCTAGTGAACATAGTGATATAAAAGAACTTGCTGATTTGGATGGGAAAAAAGTAGCTATACCCGTAATTGGCAGTACGCAAGATGTCATGCTGCGTAAAGCGTTAAAAGATGTCGGTCTAACACCGAAGGCGAATGGTGGAACAGTAGAAATGTTTGCAGCAGCACCAGCTGATACACCGACGTTGTTTATCCAAAAGTCAATAGATGCCGCAGCAACGCAAGAACCTTGGGGCTATATTTTGGAAACACAGGCTAACGGGAAGTTGTTATTGGACTGGGAATCATTCGCATGGGGAAAAGAATCAACTAATACGGTTGTTGCAGCTAGCAAAAAGTTTACGGAAAACGAAGAACTTGTGAAAGCCTATTTAACAGCTCATGTAAAAGCGGTTGAGTTTATTGAACAAAATCCAGAAGAGAGCCAAGCGCTTGTAATCAAGCATCTAAAAGATATAACAGGGAAAGAAATTGATAAAGCTGAACTCGAAGTTGCATTCAAACATATGAAAGTAACAACTGCAGTAAATGAAAACGTTCTTCAAGAGATGGCTGACATTAGCAAAGAGGCTGGATATGTACCTAATAATAACATTGAAGGATTAATTCAGTTGGACCAATTGAATTCATTAATAGAAATCAAATAATAGTATAATTTTTTAAAAAAGCATTAAGAACTATTGGGATTTAAAACATCAAAAGGATGTTTTAAATCCCTTTTTATTACTTTTATAAAAATGTCACAAAGCTTTCCTTTGTTTTAGTTGGAGACTAAGAGTAAAATGGAGTTAAGTATGCCAGTCACCGAATGAATTTTTGTAATCCATCAAATCGGGAAAGTACCTGGCTTTTTTGAGGAGAGAAGACTAAATGTCAAAAGTTATGAATCCTTCATGGCAGAAGGTTGAGGAACCAACATTATCAACTAAACAGAATATGGCAATCCTTTTTGCTGATTTAAAATCCCTTTTTAAAGCTATTGTTCTTATTTCTAACGTACTTCCTGTGCTTACTGGATTCTGGTTAGCACTCTATTTTACGAATTCAACTTTATTAGGTAACTTGGGCGTCTTTTTATTGACGATTTCAGGAAGTACACTGGTAATGGCTGGAGCACTAATCCTAAATAATTGGTATGATGTTGACATTGATACATTAATGGAAAGGACTAAAAATCGACCTACGGTTACAGGGCATTTCTCCCTAAAGTTTGTCTTAACTCTGGGAATTGCATTATCAATAGTCGGTTTAGTACTTTTAGCCTTAACTACAATCGAAGCAGCTATTTACGCATTCATTGGTTGGTTTACATATGTTATCTTGTATACTATGTGGTCAAAACGTAGATATACATTAAACACAATTATTGGAAGTGTCTCGGGCGCAGTGACGCCACTAATTGGTTGGACGGCAATCGCACCCGGTTATCACATCGTACCGATTGTACTAGCGCTCATCCTATTCATATGGCAAATGCCGCATACATTTGCAATTGCCATTAAAAAGGTCGAAGAATATAGTCTAGCTAAAGTCGCTATGCTTCCAGTCATTCATGGATTTGATTTTACTAAACGTCAAATGGTTATCTATGTTGCCTGTTTATTACCTTTACCGTTCTTTTTGGATTCACTTGGAATTGTTTTCATAGTAATCGCTTCCCTATTGAACATTGGTTGGCTACTCGCGAGTATTAGCGGGTTTTTCACTAAAGATGATATGAAATGGGCTCATCTCATGTTTATGTGTTCCGTGAATTATATCGCTATCTTATTTACTCTGATGATTCTAGTTACATTACCCATTTTCAATTGACACAAAAATGAAATGCCAGCATATGAAACGACTTTACATCGTTTCGTATGCTGGCATTTTTTATTATTTAAAATAGGGAGAAACTTTTTTTGTCGTTTCTTCGGGAACTTTCATACAAAGCGGTTCGCCGTGTAAAAAGTTGAAAACATTCATGTCACTCGTTTGAAGTGCACCGATAGTCAGACGAGGAACAACTCTAACATGAACACGATCAAATGGATTCTTTGTTACAGGTATAAATAGGGCCAAGTTAAAGCTAGAGATTCCTATTTCTTCAAAATAAGGGAATAGATTAATCATACTCTCAGCGAGGTCTTTCCAATTATTTTCGTTCAATTCATTGAGTGAGGCGGCATCCATAATACCTATAAAATCAGCATGGCTTTTTGGTGCAAATGCATGTACCCAATTAATGGATCCTATCGTGCCTATAAAACGCTCATCAATCTCCCGTTCACGTTCAATTAACGCATCGTAAAAGCTACTTTGTGTCTCTTGGTAAAATTGTTCACTGCTTGCCGATGCTGTTAATTGATAATTTGTAGGAAGTTCAGAAGCCAATACATGAATATGTGGATGCAAAATACTTCCTCCAGATGGAGGTAAGTAGTTCCAGTTGATAGATGCATATGCGGTTTTTGGATCATGCACTATAACTTTTTTTAAATAATTATGTGCTGCAGAGAAAGAATTTGCAATCAAAGGCGCTGTAAATTCATCAAGTTTGACGTAATGCTGATCACACATTCGTACAACAGCATTATGCTTACTGTAAGGAAAAAGGTTTGGAAAAACGACAGCTTCACCTTGTATAAGTCTCCCACCATCTATTAAGTCAGTTGGGAATTTTGGAGTCAAGGTTTGGACATTTTCGGAACAGAATGGACATTTACTACCAGAAGTTGCTATCGCGAGTTCTGAATAATCGTTTGGAATGAAAGGAGCTCCTGGGTCAAAAATGATTCTGGAAGTTTCTCCTGTCAACGGATCAAGCCGGATTTCAGTTTTTCGGTCAACGAGTTTACCATCTTGCATTGGATCATGTAACGAAAACAGTTCTTGTTTTACGGTGAAAGTAATAGACATATAGTTTCCCCCTTTAATAGTGTTGATAGCTCTCTCTATTCTAACTTCAATTGTTGAATAAGTCAGTATAATCGAGTTTGAATTTTATACGTTTGAACAAGCAGGTGAGTTTTAAAGAAAACACGTCTGTTGATTAACCATTTTCGTGCAAATAATACTAGCGTGAAAAGTTTGGAACTGTCATTTTTACTGGATTAGCTTCGGATTGCTTTCGGCGAAATAGATACGATACTATTACAGATGGATAAATGCTTTCTAATTATGCTGATTCTTGTAGTCTATTATTGTGATAGAATAGTCATAGTTGAGTAAACTTTAGGGGGGTTAAGATTTGTTTAAGAAGAGGTTATTACTAATCGTAATGTCGGTGTTGTTGGTGATTGGAACGCTCTTTACTCCTGTTCTGGGGCAAGGTAATACGTATGCGAAATCGCCATATAATGATTTGGAAAATGCAATTAATACAATTATGTCAGACAGCAGAATGCAAAAGGCGGTCAGCAGTGTAACGGTACGTAAAGCCTCTGATGGAGAAATTATCTATCAAAGTCATGGAGACAAAGGAATTACTCCTGCATCCACTTTGAAAATACTAACTGCAGCTTCGGCTCTTGAGACACTGGGTGAAAATTTTCGTTTTTCGACAGATGTATTAACGAATGGGAAAGTGGAAGATGGAACATTGAACGGAAATCTATATTTGCGTGGGACAGGCGATCCTACGTTGTTAAAGAAGGATTTTGATAATTTCGCTACGAAATTGGCTAGCAGTGGAGTGAAAAGAGTTTCCGGAAATTTGGTAGGAGATGACACATGGTTTGATACAATTCGTCTATCACCAGGGATACATAAAAATGATGAATCCTATTATTATGCAGCTCAGGTTTCAGCATTAACAGTCGCTCCAAACACCGATTACGACGCCGGAACAGTTATAGTCGATGCAAGGCCAAGTGCTCGAGGAAAAGTAGCAAAAGTGACTCTAACACCCGAAACGAATATAGTCAAAGTGGTCAATAAATCTAAAACAGTGCCAAAAGGGAATAAAAATACGTTGCGTATTGTACGCCAATATGGAACAAATAACATAGTCATTACAGGGAATGCGCCCCTTGGATCGACAGGTAAAAAGGAATGGATAACTGTGTCCAACCCGACTGCCTATGCTCTTGATATCTTTAAAAAATCATTAACATCAAAAGGAATAAAGTTTGCGCCATCATCTAGAGTCGTACGTGGTAAAACTGCTGCGGGATCAAAGGTTCTCGTGTCCAAGAGTTCCATGCCTTTGAAGAGTTTGATGAAGCCGTTTTTAAAGTTAAGCAATAACTCACACGCAGAAGTATTAGCGAAGGCAATGGGTAAAGAAAAATACGGACAAGGTAGTTGGAAGGCTGGCCTCCAAGTCATGCGGAATTATGCCGAGTCAATTGGGTTAGATGGCAACAAGTGGTTATTTGAAGATGCTTCGGGCATGTCCCACGCGAATAAAGTGACATCCATCCAGTTAACTGAGTTATTATACAAGGTACGAACAGCGCCGTGGTATTCAACTTTTGCTCAAGGACTTCCGATTGCGGGGGCCCCAGAAAGGTTTATGGGTGGTACTCTAAGAAATCGTATGAAAACTGGTTCTGCTAAAGGCAATGTAGTTGCCAAAACCGGAAGTTTGACTAACGTTAGCGCTCTTGCAGGTTATGCAAAAACTAGAGACGGTGAAACATTAATATTTAGTGTCTTGACGCAGAATCATAAATCAAGTACTGTCCCTGTACTTGACCGGATTGCTACAACCATTTCAAATTCATCAGCTAAATAAACATGTAAAACAAGTAGCAGAATCATTTGCTACTTGTTTTTTTGATATGGATTATTTGAACTTTAAAAGAATTAGGATATGCGCTTTGGGGTATAGCAAGAGATAAGTAAAAGTATTTAGTTCAATCAACTATTCAAATTTAACAACAGGAGGAAATGGTATGGAGTATAAAGGAAGAAAAAGAAGCTCAAACGTAGAAGATCGCAGAGGCAAGGGTAAAGGTGGTATAGCATTAGCAGGAGGGGGAATTGGTGGTTTAATAATTATACTAATTATTACTTTTCTTGGAGGTAATCCGAGCGATATCTTAAATGGTACACAGAATTCCGATTCAGGGAGTTCGGTCCCTTACGAGGAAACTGCTGAAGAAAAAGAACTCGCTGAATTTGTATCTGTTGTTTTAGCTGATACAGAAGTAGTTTGGACCGAATTATTCCGTGAGCAAGGCCAAGTGTATGAGGAACCGGTGCTCGTTTTATACACAGACCAAGTCCAATCAGCTTGTGGTGTTGCAGGCTCTTCTGTAGGTCCGTTTTATTGTCCTGGTGACCATAAACTCTACATCGATTTGAGCTTCTATCAGGAACTTAAAGACGAATTCCAAGCACCAGGTGATTTTGCGATGGCCTATGTAATCGCCCATGAAGTTGGGCACCATGTGCAAAGTCTATTAGGTATCACTGAGCAAGTAAATGCACTTCGTTCGAAACTTAGCAAGGAAGAATTCAATAAATACTCAGTGAATATGGAGTTACAAGCTGATTATTACGCTGGTGTATGGGCTAAGCATCAGAATGACAATAATTTTCTTGAAGCAGGAGATATTGAAGAAGCAATTAACGCAGCAAGTGCTGTAGGGGATGATCGTATCCAGAAAAAAACACAAGGTTATGTTGTTCCTGATAGTTTTACACATGGAACCTCAGAGCAAAGGATGAACTGGTTTACAAAAGGTTTTGAAAATGGAACCATTGAAGGTGGGAATACATTTGAAGCAAGTGGGTTTTAATTAGGAAAAAATATTGTGAAGAAAAAGATCTTGCTTACAGCCATTTAGCTGTGAGCAAGATTTTTTCATTAGAAGATTAAATTAGTAAATCAAACAGTGTACTATCATTGTTAACTTCTTTAAACATGAAACCGCATTGATCCATCCGCTGAATAAGTCCAGCATAGTCTGACTTATTCTTCAGTTCAATCCCGACAAGCCCCGGACCGCTTTCCTTGTTATTTTTTTTCGTATATTCAAATGTTGTAATATCATCATCTGGCCCAAGTACTTCGTCCAAAAACTGACGTAATGCACCTGAACGCTGTGGGAAGTTGACAATGAAGTAATATAAAAGACCTTCATAAATCAAGGATTTCTCTTTAATTTCTTGCATCCGTCCGATATCGTTGTTCCCACCACTAATTACACAGATCACTGACTTGCCACTAATTTCTTCCTTATAAAAATCTAGGGCAGCGATTGGTAAAGCTCCAGCTGGTTCCACGATGATTGCATGTTCATTGTATAGATCCAATATAGACGTACAAACTTTACCTTCAGGAACAAGAACAATATCATCTAGATATTTGCGACAGATTTCAAAAGTAAATTGACCTGCACTTTTAACAGCGGCACCGTCGACGAATTTATCAATGAAATTTAAGGTTGTCACTTCATTATTTTTTAAAGCTGCTTTCATACTTGCTGCACCTTCTGGCTCTACACCAATCATCCTAGTATTCGGTGAAACATTTTTAATGTAAGTGCTCAAACCTGCCATTAGCCCGCCACCGCCAATACTAGCGAACACAAAATCAATTGGTTCTTCAATGTCATTCATCATTTCAACTGCAACAGTCCCTTGTCCAGCAATAATATCGTAATCATCAAAAGGATGGATGAATATTCGGTCCTCTGCATCAGCGCATTTGAAAGCTTCTTCAGAAGAATCATCAAATGTATCACCTACTAATATAATTTCAACAAAGCCTTTACCAAACATTTTAACTTGGTCAATTTTTTGTTTTGGGGTAGTTTGCGGCATAAAGATCTTTGCATCTATACCTAGATGTGCACATGCATAAGCGACCCCTTGGGCGTGGTTACCCGCACTGGCGCAGACCACTCCTTTTTCGAGCGCTGCTACTTCAATCGTTTTGATTTTATAGTAGGCACCTCTTAATTTAAAAGAACGGACATGTTGTAAATCTTCTCTCTTTACATAGACACGACAATTGTACTTTTCTGATAGTCGTTCATTTTTTTGGAGAGGGGTATGTGCGACTACATCTTTTAATAATTGATTGGCAATTAGTATGTCTTCCACTTGAATTCCAGTTTGTTCTGTCTTCATAATGTTCATTGTAATCTCAACACCCTTCAATATCGTTTTCCAATGATAACATGAAATCCTGCGTATGTGCATGAGAATCTTCTTAATTGTGCGTTATTTATTGTGGGTGCTATTTCCAATGGATTGTATAGTTTACATAAATGAATGCTTCTCCACCCCAGGGAAATGTAAAACATTAACGTGTGGAAATATTGACTTCCTGTTCCTACCTCGTGAAAAAAGCTTTATCCCATAAAAATATGTTTGAATAGCAGTTCCAATCTATTTTCTATACCATTAAGAAGAGGTGATGGTCAGCTATGTCAGATAAAACAAAGAAACGTTATGAAATTGATCTTTATCAACCGATTAAGGAATACTTTACACAGCAGGGTTACGATGTTTATGGTGAAGTGAACGAGTGTGATATAGCCGCGGTGAAAGAACAGGAACTAATACTCATAGAGATGAAGCTCACACTTAATATTGATTTACTGATGCAGGCAACAAAAAGACAGCGATTGACGAATCAGGTCTATGTTGCAATACCTAAACCCAAAATCAGTTTTCGCTCGAAAAAGTGGAAAGATACTTGCCATTTGGTGAGGAGGCTTGAGTTAGGTTTGATCACCGTATCATTTCAAGAAGAAGTTGCCGTAGCGGAAATTATATTTCATCCCACTTCTTTTGATCGAAAAAAAAGCATGCAGCGCAGCACGAAAAAACGGTCAGATATGTTAACAGAAATAGCAGGTAGACTCAGTGATTTTAACATTGGTGGAAGTAGCCAGACTAAAATTAATACAGCTTATAAAGAAAATTGTATTCATATTGCCTGCTGTTTTTTACATTATGGTCCCTTATCTCCAAAATCGTTGCGTGAGATGGGGACAGGAGAAAAGACATTTACAATTCTAAATAAAAACTATTATGGATGGTTTGATAGAGTCAGTAGGGGAATATATACAATTAATGATACTGGTAAAAATGAATTGGGTGCCATTCCCGAACTCTATAGTCATTATTGTGAAGTCGTAAAAAAACACAATGACCAATGAGCAGCCTTGCAAGAATTTGAAGAATGAACCTCCCACGACTGAAGTCACGGGTGTTCTTGGCTTAAACATAAATTTAAATAGAAGATATTGTTTTACGTGCTATTATTGATAGAGTCAATACATAAGAAGAACTATGTGTATTTAAATTGGGGGAAATTGTATGTTAAATGAGAGTCAATTAATTGCAATAAAGCAACTGCAAAACCAATGTGAGAAAGCAGACGGTTTTCAATTGAAATTCAACTGGGAAATGCTCCGTGAAAGAGATGGACGTCAAATGGATTTCTTCCATATAGAAAATGGGGAACTGATCGCTTTCCTAGCTTTATATAGTTTCGGATCTACAGTTGAGGTTTGTGGAATGGTGAAGCCTGAAGAAAGAAGGAAAGGCCATTTTACGAAACTATGGACTCAGGCATTAGTACTAATGGAACAATATAGCTTTGAAACGGTTTTATTGAACGCACCTTCATCATCAGACACAGCAAAGAGCTGGATATCTACCCAACCTTACACTTATGCATTTTCTGAATTTCAAATGGTCTGGAAGGAAAAAACAATTGAGCCGAGTGACGAAGTTCTTTTACGTTCCGCAAAACCGCGGGACGCTGATTTAGAAGTATTGCTTGATGTACTTGCTTTTGGCATGGATGAAGAAGATGCAAGGTCTCATCTGGAACGGATAAAAGAAAGAGCGGATGAGCAGTTTTTAATGATTGAAGCTGATAACAGGACAGTAGGAAAGGTTCGTATCAACCGAATGGACGGCGATGCTTGGATTTATGGATTCGCTGTCCTCCCAGAATTTCAGGGAAGAGGATACGGTAGAAAAGTTTTGCGAAACATTATTAAGCGTGAACATGATGCTGGTAATCGAATACGACTTGAAGTCGAAGCGAAAAATAATCGTGCGCTAACCTTGTATGAATCAGTTGGATTTGTAAAAGTGCAGGGGCAGGATTATTTTAGGAAGAACAAAGAATAAGTTAAACTTGAACAAGCTGAAGCTATTTCGCCATACCGGCGGAAAGGGCATCAGCTATTCTGAATTTATAGAATTTCGATACAAAAGAAGCATGCTAGATTGCTTAGGAGACCTAATAGCATTCCGTTAAACTTATACAAAGGGATGTTTCTATATCAGATCGAGTTTGTCGAATAATTGACCGTTTTTGACCTTTTCTCTTATTATAATGTAGGGTAAAATAGACTAGTAGAATGCTAGGGGGAAAAATAGTGAAAAATACATTAACGATACAGTTGGGAACAATAATCGTGGGCATCATGGTTGCGATGCTGGCGATTACTTCCGTTGCTACATATAAGACAGCTTACGCCAAATTATATGATGCAGCTGGTGTAGAGGCATACGGCTGCGCCAATATTACAACTGGTTTAATTCGCCCGGAAGATGTAGATAAAATGCTCGAAGGCGACGTTGGAGTCATGGACGAGGTTGGTAAACAACTAAACTGGACAATCAACCATAAACCCATTTTCGAAACGCAATACATTATTGATTTAGATGGAAAAATACTTGCTCTTGATGATAATTTGAAGAAATCAGGGTTTAAACCGGGAAAATCCGTTACGGTCGATGAGGAAGCAATTGCAATGCTTTTGGAAACTAAGCATTCAACTTATTCAGAGCTCTATGAATTCGCCGGTATGGAACGCTTGTCCGGTTATGCACCGATATTTAAAAATCACGATCCAACTGAAGAAATTATTGCAATAAGCGTTATAGACTTTGATGGTTCAATTGTAGCAGGCAGGACATGGGATGTCGTTCGTAATGGTATTCTCATAAGCTTGATACCAATGATTCTTGCTTCAATTGGGACAATCCTATTAATCCGACGTAAAACAAAATCGATTTCTGTATTAATTTCCCATGCAAAAGAAATTGCGAAAGGCAATCTTGCAATCGAAGATACAGTTGTAAAGGGCAATGATGAAGTAGGAGATCTCGGTCGTACATTGAATACAATGACAGCGAACTTGCGTAATATGATTGGTACTGTGAAAAGCACATCTGTCCAATTGACAAAAAACTCTCTTGATACGACGGCATCTTTGAATGAAATGCAGATGGCTATTCAGCAGGTTGCACACAACATGAACGAAACAGCTGCATCTATTTCAGATGGTACCATCAATGCAGAGAACGCATCGAAGATCTTGTCATCCTTAGCAAGCGATCTCCAAAATTCAAAAGAAATAGCAGATCTTAGTGTGAGTAATTCACAACAAACGATGCAAATTGCTAAAGAAGGACAACTTAGCGTGAATGAAATTAGCAGTGATATGGAAAAAATCAGGATTTCTTCAAATGAAGCTGGAGGTACAATTCAAAAACTGATTGAATCTACAACAAAAATCCAAAATATCACAAGTTCAATTGCAGGAATTGCCGCACAGACAAATCTACTTGCGTTAAACGCATCGATCGAAGCTGCAAGAGCCGGTGAACATGGTAAAGGGTTCGCAGTTGTAGCAGAAGAGGTACGAAAACTTGCGGAACAGTCCAATAGGGAAGTGTTGGAAGTGGAAAAATTGGTACGCGATATAACAGAAAGTATAGGGCAAGTTGTTAGTTCCACTTCAGATAGCAATAAGCTAATTGAATCGGGTACTGAAACCGTCCGTTTGACCGCAGTTTCATTAAGTAATATATCCAGTGCTGTTTCAGAAACTGTGAAAGAAATAAATTTGATTTCAGAATTAACGACAGCTGAAGCGGAGAACTCTGAACGGGTGGTAGGGCTAATTAGTCAACTGACACACTCAATCCATTTAATCGAAGATAAGACAAATAGTATTTCCGCGGCTACGGAACAGACTTCAGCTTCTATTGATGAAGTTGCCGCGCATTCAACTGAAATGAGTCAGATGGCACAGGATCTCGAGGAACTTGTAGGGCAATTCAAACTGAAATGATATAAAGACAAAACCCGTAAAAGCAATTACTTTTATGGGTTTTGTCATGAAAAGGAATTTTTAATTCGGTTGACAGGGAACATAAATTAGAATTCCTACTTACTTTGAAAGTTGATGTACCGTCTGTGATTTTATTTTTAGATCCGAAAACTTACAATTCATAGAGGAATACATTATAATTTTTTAGTGGACATGATATATAAAAAACTTGATAGAACGGAGAGATTTCATGACAAGAGAAAAACAACTACATAAGAGGATTCTGTCTTTTCTGCTGCTATTAACAATTACTGTTCTTGCAGCTTGTGGTTCCAGCGCTAAAGAAGATGAAAAAGTTTCTAGTTGGGAGAAAATAAAAGAAAAAGGTGAAATTGTAGTAGCGACATCTGGTACACTTTATCCGGTTTCTTTTCATGATAGCGAGAGTAAAGAACTGACAGGTTATGAAGTGGAAATAATGAAAGAGCTGGGTAAGCGCCTTGATTTGGATATTAATTTCGTTGAGATGGGGCTAGATGGAATGCTAACTTCCTTGAACAGTGGGCAGGTCGATCTCGCAGTAAACGATATTGAAATTACGCCCGAACGGGAAGAAAAATTTACTTTTTCAGAACCATATAAGTATTCGTTTGGTACAGCAATTGTACGTAAATCAGATCATTCAGGAATTGAATCACTTAAAGATTTAAAAGGTAAAAAAGCAGCAGGCGCAGCGACTTCGGTATACATGCAAGTCGGTCGAGAAAATGGCGCAGAAGAGGCTATTTATGACAATGTAACAAATGATGTTTACTTACGTGATGTTGAAATTGGCCGAACGGATGTCATTTTAAATGATTATTATTTACAAAAACTTGCTCTAAAAGCTTTTCCTGAATTTGAGATTATGATTCATCCAGACATAAAGTATCATCCCAATGTCCAGGCAATCATTATGAAAAAGGACAGTAAGGATTTACTAGAACAAGTAAATACTGTGCTAGTTGAAATGAAAGATGATGGTACGATTTCACAATTAGCTGAAAAGTTTTTTGACGGAGAAGACGTGTCCATTGAAAAAGATTATGATTTTGAATAATTGGAAAGGCGGGTTATAAAGTGAGTGGAATTGAATGGAACCACATTTTTGACTTGCCACTTGCTATCGAATCATTTCCGTATATTTTACAAGGCGTTGGTTTCACGATACTCATCTCTTTTGGAGGGATGGCATTCGGATTAGTTTTGGGTTTAATCCTGGCGCTTGGTAGGACGTCTAAACTGCTACTATTCAGGTGGCCTTCTCGAATCTATATTTCCTATATGCGGGGAACGCCCATGCTGGTATTTCTGTTTTTGTTATATTTCGGATTGCCGAATATAGGCATAGAGTTTACTGCCGTTACAGCTGCGTTAATAGGCTTTAGTCTTCATTCATCCGCCTATATGGCCGAAATAATTCGGTCATCGCTTAACTCAGTCGATAAAGGTCAATGGGAAGCTTCTACTGCCTTGGGTTTGTCATATATGCAATCAATGTATTCCGTTATCATACCTCAGGCGACTCGCATAGCCATTCCGCCATTGTCGAACGTTATGCTAGATTTAATCAAAGCATCATCGTTAGCGGCGATGATTACAGTACCTGATTTGTTTCAGCGTGCAAAAATCGTCGGGGGAAGAGAATTCGATTATATGACAGTTTATATTTTGGTTGGCCTTATCTATTGGGGTATTTGTTTGCTAGTCGAAATATGGCAAAGCCAACTTGAGAAACGTTCAAATTACGTTTAATATGTTTTAATCATCTGTCATTTCAGTAAGAGCGCATGATATAATGGAGTCAAAAACATAGTTGAGGAGCATGCGATATGTTGAAGGATTTCTTTATCGGGTTATCTCAAAATCAGTTATTGAATAGTGCTGCTAAAAAATACGGATTGAAACTTGGTGCGCAAAACGTAGTGGCAGGAACAAATGTAGAAGAAACAATCCAAAGCATTAAAGAGTTAAACTCTTATGGTATTTCTTGTACTGTAGATAATCTGGGTGAGTTTGTTTATGCAAAAGAAGAAGCATTAGCTGCAAAAAAACAAATACTTGAAGTAATTGAAGCAATCCATCAACATGGAGTCGATGCCCATATTTCATTGAAACCTTCGCAACTGGGTTTGGATATAGATCTTGATTTTTGTTTGGAAAATCTAAAAGAGATTGTTTCTAAGGCAAAGAACTACGATATCTTCATAAACTTCGATATGGAAGATCATGCTCGTTTGCAACCATCGTTTGATCTACTTGATGAATTATCGAGGACATATGATAATATAGGAACAGTCATTCAAGCTTACTTCTTCCGTGCAGTAGGAGATATTCAAAAGTATAAGAATTTCCGCTTGCGAATAGTAAAAGGTGCATACAAAGAGTCTGAACAATATGCTTATCAAATTAAAGATGAAATTGATGAAAACTATATTAAGTTAATTGAATGGCATTTGCTAAATGGTAAATTTACTTCGATTGCTACACACGATCACAACGTCATAAATCATGTAAAACAATTTGTTAAGGATAATAATATTCCGTATGATAAATTTGAATTCCAAATGTTATACGGCTTCAGAAAAGACATGCAATTTAAATTGGCCAGTGAAGGGTATAATTTCTGCACTTACGTACCCTTCGGAAATGATTGGTACGGCTATTTCATGCGTCGTCTTGCTGAAAGGCCGCAAAACATGAATCTTATTGTCAAACAAGTATTTAACAAAAAAACAAATACAGTGCTTGGTTTAGCAGTCGGAGCTTTTGCAATTGGAAGATTTACCAAGAAAAAATAACATTAAAATAAAAAGGTGTAAAATGAGATGCTTCTCATTTTACGCCTTTTTCAATTTAGCCTACTGTAATAATGACTACGAAGTATATGACCATCGAAATTAACCCGATTGGAACGCCAAAACGTGCCCATTCAATACTTTTAATATTCAACTTTCCCGCAGCGATAATATTTGGAATGTTTCCTGGTATTAACATTCCTCCGCTTATAAGCAGGCCTAGTAAAAGGGCCTTAATTGTCGAATCATTCATCTCAGGACTGATTTCTGCGGCTGCTAATGTGGCATTGTCGAGCACTGCAGAAATCATATTAATCCAATAAAGAATTAAAGGATTTATGTCGAGTAAATACTTTTCGATAAATGGTTCAAAGCCAGCTCCGAGCAATGTTAAAGCCATTACAAACAAATAGACTTTAAATCCCCGAATAATTATTTCGATGTATGATTCCGTAACAGGAATTGTTTTATATCTGTTTAACCTTTTTGAAGGGGTGATCATTACTGCAGCTAGTATGCCAAAAGCAATAACTCCAGGAATTATATCGGGTCCGATTAGGCGAAGCAAATAGAAAAAGTCCTCATCTAATTTACTAGTGGCAATGGTTGAAAGTGGTTCGCCAATAGGCGTCAAGACCGCACCGAGTCCGATTGAGTAACAAGCAATTATTACTAAACGTATTTCAGATTTCCTATCAAGTCGTAACACACCGACAATTGCAACCAATACAATTGCAGCAACAATTGCAGTAATTACACTTGATAGTATTCCTAGAACGATAACATTGAGTGCTATAAATAAGCGGAAAGGAATTGCTTTGCTCAAGATCTGTACTCCTTTGTGAAAAGGAGTTCGAAGCCACCGAAACAATAGCCCGGCGATTATAACCGCTAATGTAATATTTACCGGATCCTCCAACGCTTTTAATATGAGATAGGAGTCAAGTACCTGGCTAACCAGAACTGCGAAAATACCCATGATGAATAAAAAGAATTCTAAATTCCTTTCAACTATTTTCATTGTAAAGGGCAAAAATAAAACCAGTATTAAAATTATAGTCAAGCCAAGTAGCATGATATACCTCCATTATTCAATTTAATAAGAGTCCATTAATTATCTTATTATAAATAGTAAAGGAAAATACCTATGAATAAGCTTGAACCACAACTTGAAAATGAGTAAAAAAACAGGCAGCCCCTATTACTAGCGGAGCTACCTGTTTTAATGATATTTCTAATTAACGTACGCCTTTCATAAAACGTTGGATAACTGGAGAAACTGCGAAGAGTAGAATACTAAATAGTATTGCTGTCCCGCCGATGATTCCAAAATACATTAATTCTGTTTCAGGTTTGTATAATTTTACAAGTTGTGCGTTTAATGCTTGTGCAGCTGCGTTTGAAAGAAACCATAGACTCATTGTCTGCGCAGAGAACGCTGCAGGAGCCAGTTTTGTCGTTGCAGATAAACCTACGGGTGATAAACACAATTCTCCTAGGACAACGATGAAGATGCTTAAAATGAGCCACAGTGGACTTACAAGTGCATCTGTACCTCCCAAATAGCCAGGCACTAAAATAACGATGAAAGACAATCCGGCAAATAGTAGTCCAAGGGAGAACTTCTGCGGAATAGTAGGTTGCCGATCACCAAGTTTCATCCAAATCCATGCAAAGAATGGTGCCAGAGTGATTATGAATAACGGATTAAATGATTGGAAAAAGGCTGGTGAAATCTGATAGCCAAAGATATTAAGATTTGTCCGTGTATCCGCATATAATGCAAGTATTGTTGATCCTTGCTCAGCAATTGCCCAGAATATAACTGAAGCCACGAAGAGTGGAATAAACGCAATAATACGTGAGCGTTCATCATCATTCGTTTTCGAACTTCTATACATTACAACGAAATAGGCTGTAGGGATCAAGAAGCCGAGAATCCCGACAATTGCAATGAATGAGTCAAATGTAAGCCAGCCACGGGGAATGGCAATGGCGACGAGAATTGCAATCGCAATAGCGCTAATCGCAAAAATTGAGAATACTTTTTTCTTCTCGCTCGCTTCCAATGGATTTGCCACTTGCGTACCAGCAAGTCCAAGACTTTTCTTTTTCGTAAGTATAAATATCAACAGTCCAATAAACATCCCGACTGCCGCAACACCGAAACCAAGATGGAAACTTGTCTTCATTAATTCTCCGACAATCAGTGGAGAGATAAAGGCACCCATGTTTATACCCATATAGAAGATACTGAATCCCGCGTCTCGACGGTTATCATTTTCCGGGTAGATGTCCCCAACAACACTAGATACGTTAGGTTTTAATAGACCAGTACCAATTACAATGAGTACCATTGAAACGAAGAATAATGTAATGTTGCCAGGAATTGCAAGCGCGATATGGCCAAGCATGATGAAAATTCCACCATAAAAAATCGCTTTAGATGTACCGAAAATCCTGTCAGCTAACCAACCACCGATTATCCCTGACATGTACACAAGGGAACCGTAAATGGACATAATAGACAATGCAACTGTTTTGTCTAGTCCGAGGCCGCCACTTGATATTTCGTAATACATATAGAACACAAGGATTGCTCTCATGCCGTAATAAGAGAATCGTTCCCAAAACTCTGTGAAGAATAATGTGAACAAACCTTTTGGGTGCCCAAAGAAACCTTTTTGAGGGACACTTTCCACGATTTGTTTTTTTGATATCTGTGACATAATAATGCCTCCTTCATATTCTACTATAATACAATCAAACGTTTTCAATTGTCAAAAATAGTTGTTAGAAATACTATGTTTTTGAATAACGTTGTAATTACAACATTTCAATGTTGTTAGAATCTTTCTAATGGGTCAAATAGATAATTACAAAAAATATTTATAGTATATTAATATATTTAATTTATTTATAGTTCATGTTAACAAACTTTTGTTCATATAGTTAAAGGAATACAAAAACTGAACCAAACCAAACCATTGGGAAACTTGAAGCTATATGACTATCTACAACTCATTTTGTAGCGCTTGTGTCGGAACACTTCTCAGGAAAAGTGGAATGATGATGCTTCTCTTAGAAGTATTATATTAAAGTCGCTCTTTTACATTTTGAAACTCACAATTTCGCAATCTGATACTTCGATAGGGACGAATGTTTGTTCCGTACATAACGATAGTCACTCTACAGCCATTTCCGTTAAACTCCACTTAACTCCGCATTGAAATTTGTGTAGTCATTTACCTTTAAAAAGAAATTAATTGGTTATCGACTAACTAGTACAGGAGGAGAAACGTTGGAAATCTATGATGTCGTTTTAATTCCACTTATCATCGGAATAGTGGAGTTGTTGAAAATGTACGGTATGCCAAAAAAATTATTACCGGTAACAGCCATTCTCTTCGGAATTGTAGGTGGAGTTGTATATATATACCCTCATGATATCAAGGCAGCAATACTCATTGGGTTAATGATGGGGCTTTCTGCGAGTGGGCTGTACTCAGGTAGTAAAACTGTGGTTAAAAGACAATGAAAATAAAATATCTCTAAAGAATAAATTTACTCAAGGTATTTATGCTTACATCGGATAATTCTGGCGTGAAAAGTAGAAATATAAAACTTACCTGTGCATTCTGGCAAACAGGTAAGTTTTTTGTGTTTTATTAAACTAATAGTTTTGCATTGAAATTTCATTTCTGAATTTATTTAGACATAAACCGCTAAAGAAAATAAGAATATTTAGTGATGACGGAAAATTCTAAATGGTATATACTAAATAAAAATGATGGGGTGAAATGGATGAATGTACCACTACTATTACCGCAATTTCTTGACCGTGCAGTTTCTTTATATGGAGAAAAGGAAGCGGTATATTGCGAAGGACGTAAATATACTTATTATCAACTGAATGAGAGAGTCAATCAGCTTTCACATGGGCTACGTGAATTAGGGATATGTAAAGGTGATAAAGTTGCATATTTAGCGGGGAATTCACTTGAAATGCTAGAGGGATTTTATGGCGTGTTTCAACTTGGAGCAGTTATGGTTCCTTTGAATATTAGATTAAAACCGGAAGACTATGCCTTTATTCTGAACCATAGTGAATCAAAAGTGCTTTTTGTCGATCAAGACCTCTATGAATTAATTAGACCAGTAATAGACAAGTTTGAAACAATCAAGCATATTATTGTTCATTATAAGGATTCTGATACTAGTGAGACGAGCTATGATGAATGGTTAGCCTCTTTTTCAACCGAGCCATTTAACCGGACTGAACTTGATGAAAATGATGTCTGCAGTTTACTGTATACGAGCGGTACCACTGGAAATCCAAAAGGCGTCATGTTGACACATCGTAACAATTACCTACATGCACTTAGTACAATGCACCATTTAAGGGTTACTGACTCGGATGTTTACCTACATGTGCTCCCAATGTTTCATGTGAATGGCTGGGGATCACCATTTTATTACACTGCAAATGGAGCTACACATATTTGCTCAAGAAAATCCACTCCAGAGTCCATTTTTAATGCGCTTAAAGAACACAAAGTATCTATTTTACACATGGCTCCCACTGTATTGAACGCATTATTGCTATACCATGATCAGCATCATCCAGTAATCGAACAAGATATTCGTGTTGTCATTGCAGGATCTGCACCGCCTCCCGCTTTCATCAATCGTGTCGAGGAAGAGTTGGGTTGGGAATTCATCCAAGTATATGGCATGACAGAAACATCACCACTGAGCCTGATTTCAACAATTCGCTCGCATTTAACGGGACTATCAAGAGCACAACAAATTGAATTAAAAGCAAAAGCTGGTTATTCGATGATTGGAAGCGATGTAAAGATTCTAGATGAACAAGGGGACGAGGTTGCACATGACGGCAAACAAGTTGGGGAAGTGGCGGTGCGTAGCCATGGCGTCATGAAAGGTTATTGGAAAAATGATCAAGCTACGGAAGAGGTGCTACAAAACGGGCGGCTATTGACGGGCGACATGGGGACCGTTGACGAAAATGGATACATCAATATAGTGGACCGCAAAAAAGATGTTATTATCAGCGGTGGGGAGAATATATCTTCAATTGAAGTCGAAGGAGTCCTTTATGGACATCCGGCAATTCTCGAGGCTGCGGTCATAGCGGTACCGCATGAGAAGTGGGGGGAAACGCCACACGCCTTTATTGTACTACGTGAAAATATGACTTCGAACGAACAGGAGATTATCGCATTTTGCAAAGAAAGATTAGCTCATTTCAAAGCAGTAACTGGGATTACTTTTGTAGATGAACTTCCGAAAACAGCCTCCGGAAAAATACTGAAAGTTCAAATTCGTGATGCTTATTGGGAAGAAAAAGGAATAAAAGGTCGCCTTGTAAATTAAAATGATAAGTAGCTTGTAAGTACAATGAGTTATGTACTTACAAGCTTTTTCAATTTCCCTCCTCATAACGAGCAATGAGAATCCGAAGAACAGCAATGTAGTTCCGAGAACATAGAGAACGCTAAAAAATGATTTTTTTCACCGTTAATTTCATATAACATTCCCATATCGATTTGGAATGCTTGTTTGACTTCTGCAGGAGCATTTGAAAAAGCTTTTGAATGATTATCACATCCTTTCTCAAGAAACGTATTGATGGAATTGTACCGCTTCATGGAATTAGTGGAAATTAATCTCACGTAACATGCATTTTTCAGATGATAAGATGCATTTAATAGTACAATACACTTTTAAAAAGCTATGTTAATCGGCTATGATAGAATAAGGTAGTCATTAGAAATGGAAGTGTAATCATGAGCCAATTAATTATTGAAAACCTCACAAAGACAGTTGGGGAAAAAACTTTGTTTAAAAATATAGCCTTTACGGTTGCGAGTGGAGAAAAAGTGGGTTTGCTCGGCATCAATGGGACAGGTAAGTCAACCTTACTGTCAATCATTGCAGGAGTCGAAGAAGCCGATTCGATTTCGACCGATCATCCGAATAGATACCGAATTGTATATTTACCTCAAGAACCTGAAGTCGACCCAGAACTTACTGTGATGGAAACAGTGTTCAAGAGTGACGCACCGATTATCAAGGTTAACTTAGAGTATGAGCATGCACTTCAAGCACTTTCTGCAAATCCTGAATCTACACTGAATCAGGACCAATACTCGAAATTTCAAAATGAGATGGACGATTTATCCGGTTGGGATATAAATTCAAAAGCCCGTACAATTTTGTCGAAACTTGGCATTGAAACGTTCGATAAGAAGATGAGTGAACTTTCGGGTGGACAAATAAAGAGGGTAACGCTCGCAAAAGTTCTAATTGAGCCTGCAGATCTCTTACTTCTCGATGAACCGACAAACCATTTAGATGTAAACTCGATCATGTGGCTGTCAGATTACTTGAAAAATGAACAAGGCGCTGTTATCTTTGTTACCCATGACCGCTACTTCTTGGACGAGTTATCAACTGGCATCTATGAACTTGCCGATAAAACGTTATATTCTCATACAGGTAATTACGGAAATTATCTTGAGTCGAAAGCAATTCGTGCGGAGATGGCAGCATCGACAGATGATAAGCTTCGCAATCAGTACCGATCTGAATTGAAGTGGATTAGAAGAGGTGCGAAAGCAAGATCGACCAAGCAAAAAGCTCGGATTGGGCGCTTTGATGAACTAGCGGAAAAGGTAAAAAAAGAAGACACGAGCGGAGAAATGGACGTCGCGCTTAAGTCGACGCGACTAGGCAAGAAAGTGATTGAAGCGGTAGGCATCTCGAAGTCGTTCGGTGGAAGAAAAGTCATTGATGATTTCTCGTGCATTCTACAATCGGGTGACCGTATCGCGGTTGTCGGACCTAATGGTGCAGGAAAAACGACGTTATTGAATATGTTATCCGGTGAAAGTGAACCGGACAGCGGAATCATCGACAAAGGAACAACAGTAAAAATTGCTCATTTCCAACAACACACGCCAATAATGGATGAGAAAAAACGAATTATCGAATATATTCGTGATACGTCGAATGATATCGAAGATGCTGATGGTGTCCGCATTTCAGCTTCTCAAATGTTGGAGCGTTTTTTATTTCCTACACAAGCACACGGGACACCCATCGGTAAACTATCAGGTGGCGAGCGAAAAAGACTATATTTACTAAAACTACTTATGGAACAACCTAACGTCATGATTTTGGATGAACCGACAAACGACCTCGACCTTGAAACCCTTTCTGTATTGGAATCTTTCATCGATACATTCCCGGGTGTTGTTATCACTATCTCACATGACCGGTTCTTCTTAGATCGTACATCAAAAAAAATATGGGTAATGGATGGATCAGGGGATGTCGACACCTGGTTTGGTATTTATTCTGATTTCCTAGAAACGTATGTACCAAAAGAAGTAGTGGTACACGAACCAATCGTTAAAATAGAAGAGCCGATTCAACAGGAACTAAAAAGGAAGATATCGTACGCTGAAAAGAAAGAATATGAAACAATTGAGTCGGACATCGAGAAAGTTGAGAAATTAATCGAATCCACGGAAGCAGAAATGGCGTCCACTGGGTCTGATTACGATAAATTAAGAGATTTAACGTCATCACTTGAAGAATTGAACGGTAAATATGAAAGTCTTATTGAACGCTGGTCGTTCTTACAAGAATTGAATAAGTCCTAACGAAAGGGGCAAATGAACTTGAAAATAGTAACGATTGAACCGACACCAAGTCCGAACTCAATGAAAATCATTCTCGATACTGAGCTACCCAAGATGATAAGTCATAACTATAAAAAAGAGGATATGGGGTCCGCACCGCACCCGATTTCAGCTTTATTGAACATTCATGGCATAAAAGGAATTTACCATGTCATGAACTTTATGGCGATTGAACGCATAGGGAACGTTGCATGGGAAACGATACTTGCTAGTGTCCGAGCCGTTTTCAATGAAGAGCAGAGTGAAGAAACGGAAATTGAAGTGGAGATCGACGATAGTTTTGGCGAAGTATACGTACATGTTCAAACCTACAAAGATATTCCGCTACAAGTAAAAGTTTTTGATAGCGAATCAGAAGAGCGTTTCGGTCTAAGTGACCGTTTTGTACAAGCAATGGAGAAGGTTCATGGGCGTGAAGTGGAAAATTATATTTTATTGCGTAAATGGGCAGATTATGGAATTCGTTACGGAGAAAAGGCTGAAATCGGTGAAACAGTGATTCAGGAAATAGAGGCGGCTTATCCAGAAGAACGATTACTTGAGATTGTCCGTCAGGCGAATGAAGGACAAAGTGAAGGTGTCCAGCGCGGTAGAAAAATTTCACTGGAGGACTTCTCAGTTGACCAATGGGAGAATAGATTTCAACTACTTGATCAAATACCTGATCCAGACATGTCGGATGCAGCACTTCTGGAGCGGGCACTGGACGATGAAAAGATGTCAATTAGACGCCTCGCAACGGTTTACCTGGGTATGATTGAAGACGTCGCAGTTATTCCGTATATTGAAAAAGCACTTAAAGACAGAAGTTGGGCGGTGCGTAGGACGGCGGGAGACTGCATGAGTGACCTTGGTTTCGAGGGGTTCGAACAGGCGGCAATTGAAATATTGAATGATAAGAATAAACTAGTTCGCTGGCGTGCGGCTATGTTTTTATATGAAACAGGAACTGAAGCGGCGTTGCCTGCTTTGAAAAAGGCTGAAAACGATCCGGAGTTCGAAGTTAAGCTTCAAATTCGTATGGCAATTGCCCGAATTGCTGAAGGCGAAGATGCTAAGGGATCAGTTTGGAAACAAATGACAGAGGCGCGAACAGGCTCAAAATAGTAATATAACGAGTGCAATTATTTAGATGTTTAACGTTAGTGGATGTGAGAACTTACATTTCGCTAACGTTTTTTCTAAATAACAAAAACACAAGTGTCTGTTAAGAGATGCTAGAGCCTTTACGTGAAATCTCTATCTTGCGTCTTATCCACAGTACGTGGTTTTCTAGTTTCCTATGCTATGAAAAATGGGAGGAAGATGAATGAAACTGTTGAAAATCCTTATCCTCCTACTATTAATTATCGGCGGAGTAGGATATGGAATCTATCATTTTGGAACCAATATCGCATCGGACAAAATAATGAACGTTGTAACTACTGAATTAGAAAACAGTGGACAATTAAACGAAATCAAACAAATGGTGGCTGAGGACCCTGAATTAATGCGTATCATTGAAGAAGGTGCAAATGTTGATAATAATAATCTTCCTTTCACAACAAAAGAGCAAGCAACAAGAGTTTTAATCAAAAAAGTCGGATTCAGTGAACTCCAATCTATTCACTCTAAAGCTCAAAGTGGAATGTCGAACGAGGAAATACAGGAACTATTAGTGGATTTAGAAGGAAAGCTCACAGAGGAAGAAATTTTGGCATTAAAAGTTATCGCTTATAAAGAATTCTTAGAATAATGCTAATCTCAATCATAAAAGTAGGATGATTTGAAACAAAATCATCCTACTTTTATGTTTGGTGTTTTGGTGATATAGTAGAACACTTGTGATTCTTCCATAGGATATCATCACATACCTATGCAATTTTTTATCAGAGAAAGGTCGTTATTGAACGTGGGACCACTTAAAGGAAATAAACGAATACGATTTGCATTACTTCTGGGAACATTAGCAGCATTGGGACCGTTAACAATTGATATGTATCTACCTTCATTTCCGACAATTGTAAGTGCTTTTGGTACTACGGCTACCTATGTACAGGTGAGTTTAACTGCTTGCCTCCTAGGTATAGGGTTAGGTCAACTTATAATCGGCCCAATGAGTGATGTACATGGACGGAAAAAGCCGTTGCTGATGGCACTTATTGCTTATTTTGTCGCATCAATTTTATGTGTAATTTCTCCAAATATCGGCTTTTTCATTGCAGCGCGTTTCTTGCAGGGTTTTGCTGCCGCTGCGGGTATCGTTATCTCTAGGGCTGTCGTCCGAGATTTATACAGCGGACGGGAATTGACAAAGTTTTTTGCTTTGCTCATGCTTATTAATAACTTGGCACCAATCCTCGCACCTGTTCTTGGGGGAGGCATCCTAGCGTTTACTGAGTGGACTGGTATATTTGCAGTCTTGAGTGCAATCGGCTTTTTGTTGTTTGTCATTGTTTTATGGAGAATGGATGAAACTTTGCCTGAACAAATGCGCATGCCAAGTAATCTCTCTCATACGATAAAAAACTTTCTGTCACTGTTAAAAGATAGACAGTTTATGGGGTATGCACTTGCACAAGGTTTCATTATGGCTGGCATTTTTGCTTATGTCGCTGGGACACCGTTTGTTTATCAAAATATATACGGAGTTTCTCCGCAGACATTCAGCATATTATTCGGTATGAATGGATTTGGACTTATCATCGGCGCGCAGGTAGTAGGACGCTTAACGGGTGTTGTATCTGAAAAACGATTTTTAGAATCGGGTTTGTTCCTTTCTATTACTTCAGGCACATTGCTGCTGATTGCCGTGTTATTAAATGGACCACTTATTACAATCGTTATTCCTATCTTTTTTTTCGTCGCTTCGATTGGGATCATTTCGACATCATCCTTCTCACTCGCGATGGAAAAGCAAGGGCATATTGCAGGTAGTGCATCTGCTTTACTTGGATTACTACCATTCATTTTAGGTGCAATCACGGCGCCACTTGTTGGAATAGCAGGAGAAGAGACAGCAATTCCAATGGGAATCATTATCTTCGCATCAAGTTTAATTGCAGGCCTCGCGTATTTTAGACTCTCAAGAGTCAAAGTCTAACAAAACTAACAGAAAAACAGCCGCCCACTCAATTGAGAGTAGGTGGCTGTTTTTCAGAGATTGTAAACACAGTTTTATGGAAAGGGAGCAGCATTTAATGGTGGTGTTAGAATTAAGATGTATCTGGGCTAAGTGTTAAACGTCGATATTTTCGCGTTTATTTTGTGGGCAAGTTTCAATTTTGAAATGACCCATTCTTGACTACATACCCGACAACAACCGCCGAGCAATTTGCTCATACTCATCTCTGCCGATACCGGGTGCAAACTCTTCAGGGATACCCTCAAAATCAGGAATTTCATAGCCTTTTGGCATGCCTTCTTTTACAAATAGCTTTTCACCACTACTTGGATTGGTCCCTTTCCAAATCTGACGTATGTCCTTGTATTCTCCAGTATCATTCCAAGTAAATAATACATTACCGTATCCTAGATTTTCATATTTTCTTGCAGTATCAAAGACGCGATTATCTAAATTAGGTATTGGTAGCATCTTTGTCAAGTCAGTGCCAGTGGCCATTTCTAACGCTTTTGCATAGGCGAGTATATGTGTACCTCCTCGAACGAGCAAATAACCAATCATTTCTCTTGCTGTTGGATGGTCTGTCATTTCATATACACGCATTTTATGCGTTCTTGCCCCGCATTCAAGAAAGAAGTTATGCAATAGGTCAAGTACTAAATTCCCACTGGAAAACACATAATCTCCGCGCCATGGATTGCCCATTGAGTCTCCAGGCATTGAAGTTTGTGCATTTGCTATGAAGGCATACGTATTCCGCTTATCTTTAGCGTTTTGTAAAGGTGTTAAGTTTGGGTCTGCTGTAAATGATGTACCTTTGTTCACTATATTTATCGTGTTAGAAACGAGTTCAACATGACCGAATTCCTCTGCTGTAATACTCGCAACTAAATCATAGAAAGGCCTGAGCTTTCCTTTCTGCCTGAAATTAAATGATTGGTACATATAGTTATTAAGCGTTGACATTTCTCCAAACTTTCCGCCCAACAGTTCCTGAACCGCAGAAGCTGCGTTAGCATCCCCGTATTCTGGGATAGGTAGATCAATCGGTAATTGATTTACACGTTTGATCAATTGATTCACTCCCCTCATTATGAATCTTTGAAATTCATGTAAGTGTAACCCAGACAATTTCTTGCAGTCTAACGTAAAATGGCGTGTCGCTCACGTTAATTACAACATGATCAGGCATGACTGTTATTAATAAACCTTGTATCGGATTTTTCGTTGTTTGAATAACGATATTTTTTGACCTGAAATTTAGTAAGGATTGATAAAAGTAAGGGTCAAATACACTTACCATTTTAACTTCCGATTGTTGTCCATTCATACTTATCCCACCTCTCTTCAGATTCGACCTAGTATATGGGCGAAGGCGGAACTTTATGATTATGAGGTACTGCATGGATCCTGATTAGTATATTTAAAGTAGATAGTAGCAAAAAATACTTGGTGCAAAATTGTTAAAAGGCGACTGCTCTTTTCGAATGGATGTCAGTATGTATCGATGGCCAGGAAGGAAGTAACAGCACAAGCTCGATTGAGAAGGTGGCTATTTTATGATTAAGCCGAGAACACCCGTGACTTCAGTCGTGGGATGAATTGGCTTTCTTTTTTTCGTTATAAAGTGATATCACTTTACGAACTGACATTCTATTTGGTAGAATATTCTTACGAAGGGTGGTGAGAAAATATGGAACTGAAAAAAGATTACCGAACTTATCAAATCAACATTAAAAAAGGACATAGAATATATTCTTATTTCGATGAACTTTGTCTAAATAGTAATAACCTATATAACACGACAAATTTCTTTATCAGGCAGGTATACACTTCTTTAAACAATGAAGGTGTGTTACAACCTTTACAAATAGAAGTAATGAACACACTTCGTGACAATATTGATAAAATGAATGTCAATCAACAAAGAGCATATAGCAAAAAATTAGAAAAAGAACAAATGAAACCAAGAGACGAACAAAAAGAAATAAAGGAAATTCTATTTGAGTTACCTTCAAAAGAAAAGCCCTTCTTAGGTTACAATTTTCTTGATTGTCTTTTTAAAACAATTAAACAAAAAGACTATTATTCGTTGCCAGGTCAGATAAATCAACAAGTTCTTAGAAATGTCGTGCAAAATTGGACTAGTTTTTTCGCAAGTTTGAAAGACTTCAAAAAGAATCCAGGAAAATATACAGGAAGACCTTCTATTCCTGGTTACCTACCTAAAGGAGGCAGGAAAGAATCAACTCTTTCTAATCAAATTTGCAAAATTAAAGACGGTAAATTCCTGAGCTTTCCAAAAACCAAAAGAAAAATAAATATCGGTAAGTTAGCAAATTTCAATGGTAAGTTTCAACAAGTGAGAATCATACCCAGGCACAATTGTTTTACTGTTGAATTAGTCTTTTTAATCGAGACGAAAAAACAATTATCCGCCAAAATGGAACGATGCATGAGTATCGATTTAGGTCTTGATAACATTGCAGCGCTAGTTTTTAATACAGAGCACGTTCCAGTCCTTTTTAAAGGCGGTAAAGTTAAATCTATCAATCAATGGTACAACAAAATGCGCGCTTACTTCTACGCGGCTCTTCGTAACGGGAAAAAACCAAAAGAAGGAAACTTCCAGTCTAAAAAATTAGTGAAATTAGATTCCGTAAGACACAGACAAATCAAAGACTTTTTCCATAAAGTTAGTTTCAATATCGTGAAAATAGCCGTGGAAAGAAACATTGATGCAATTGTTATTGGCAAGAATGCGGGTTGGAAACAAAAAATAGAATTAGGGAAAAGAAACAATCAAAACTTTGTCCAAGTGCCACACTCATTGCTAATAGATTTAATCACTTACAAAGCGAATGCCGAGGGTATATCAGTAATTGTAACTGAAGAAAGCTACACATCTCAGGCAAGTTTTGTAGATGAAGACATTATTCCGACCTACAAATCGGGGAATAATACAAATCACATTTTCAGTGGAAAACGTATAAAACGCGGTATTTACCGTACAAAAAGTAAATCATTAATAAATGCAGATGTGAATGGTGCAGCAAACATCCTAAGAAAAGTAGTGCCGAAAGCATTCGCTAACGGTATAGCGGCTGTGTGTTCCCAGCCTCAATTGGTCAATGTGCGATAGCACTAACCCTGAAACCCGAGACTTCAGTCGTGGGAGGTTCATGCGTTCGTAATAACTAAAAGAAATCATAGAATCTAACATATAAAGTGAAGAACCGTGAAAAATTATGAAAGACAAGGTAGAATAGAACTCGTGGAACTTGATTTACAAAGCGATTTTGAACACATATGAAAAGGGGCGAAAACATGAATGCTTACGATGAGTACATGAAAGGTATCGTTAAACCGATGCGTGAAGAGCTTGTAGGGACTGGATTTACGGAATTAACGACGTCTGAGGATGTCGAAAGTACTATGAAAACACTTGAGGGGACTGCACTGGTAGTGATCAACTCGGTCTGTGGATGTGCCGCGGGTTTGGCACGCCCAGCTGTCAGAGAAGCGTTAAAAGGAGCCGAACATAAACCAGATCACTTGTTGACTGTATTTGCTGGACAGGATAAAGAGGCGACTGAAATGATGCGAGATTATTTCCCAGAAGTACCGCCGAGTTCACCTTCGATTGCCCTTTGGAAAGATGGAGCATTAGCTTATTTTATACCAAGAGAACAAATCGAAAATTTCGAAATGGAACAAATTAAAGACCATCTATCAGAAGTACTCGACCAAGTTTGTAAATAATGAGTACAGTCATTACGACTGCCGGCAGACCAAATGATAAATCGATACAACTTGCATTAGAAGCTTCTAGAGCTCTCGGTTATCCGATTGTCGAACGAAATAAACAGTCTATTCACGGGATGCAGAAAACTAGTGGCGCGGATGTGCTTGTAGCAGGCAAGAATCGCTATGAGTTATATCGGATTGGAATGGAGGACCCATTTTTCTTTCATCCCAATTCGGCCGCGTTCAGATTGAAACGGCTTGCGAACGGGGAAAAGGATCCATTAATTGAGACAGCTCAATTGCGCAAAGGAGATTCATTTCTTGATTGTACGCTTGGTCTTGGATCAGACAGCATTACCGCATCTTTCATAACGGGAGAAAACGGCAAAGTGTTAGGGATTGAAGCTGATCCTTCTATTGCGTTTATAACCGGCCGGGGACTTCGTTCATTTCCTTCCCATTCTGAACAACTTACTTTGGCCATGCTAAGAATAGAAGTTATTCAGTCGGAGGCGATTGATTATTTAAGCAAGCTATCCGATTCTTCCTGGGATATTGTCTATATAGATCCGATGTTTCATACACCTATTGTAGAATCATCCAATTTCACACCACTGCGTCAAGCTGGTGTACATAGATCGCTTACAGATGAATGGATAGAACAGGCACAACGTGTATGTAAACGGCGTGTTGTTGTAAAAGATCGTTTTGATTCACCCGTATTCGAAAGATTTCATATGGAACAAGTAGTAAGACCGAATACGAAATTCCATTTTGCTTTTCTCCAAAAGTGAAGAAATTAAAAACGCCGTCATCCAAAAGAAGCGGACGACGGCGTTTATAGCTATTAATGTGTGAAATTCAATGAGCTTAGGTATAGGATCAATGCGAGCATCCCTAGGCCGATAAACAATTGTACATCCATTAATGAGTACCTCCTTCAAGAAAACGAACATTTATCTACGTTATTATTGTACAATGAAAGTGAGAAAGAAGAAACCTTTTCAATAGCTTTTCGTCAAAATAGAATATTAAAATATACTAAATTGCGGGTGAGATACTATGAAAAAGTGGTTCCAGAAAACGCTCATTGTTGCCGTAGCACTTTTGACATTTGGTGCAATTCCACCAAATCATGAAATTTGGACTAACTTGCAAGACAAAGGTCTTTCAAAAATTTCGGATAGACCCTTACAGAGTACAGATTATTCGATTGGATTAGCCGATTCTTTAGATGAAGAAAATCTGATGGGGAGCTCCGATTCCTTAGAAGAACTATTTATCACTTCTGCAAAAAGATTATCCTATATGAAATTCGGTACAAAAGTTGGGCCAGTAATTGCCGATGATTTTGATAATATCATTTTCCCGAAAATTGAAGAAGCCATTCAGATGACACTTGAAAAATCCGATAATCTTCATAAACGGCGTTTAGCTATCAGTGAAAAGCCTGCCGGAGATTATTCGGAGAAAATATTTAATGTATATGATTTGGATGATAGGAAAGATCTTATTCGTTTTCATGTACGAACTGAGAAAAGGCCTCAAGACGGCTACTTCTATAACTTTCATTATCATATCGCCGAAGATGAATTTACAGCTCATTACTCAATTGGCGACATATATTGGGCAAAAGACACACCTCCAAAGTGGTTATCTTAAATAACCATGCTGGGGGTGTGTTTTTATTTAATTTTTGGATGCCTTACCTAAAGGGTTTATGAGCGGAAAAGTCATTAATTAGCGACTCTAAACACTCATAAATAACCATTAGTAAAATTTGATATGGACAATCTTCTCAGGTGTCTGATTACACTGGGGAGGTAGACCAATTACATGTAAATATCCGGCATCTTCCGTTCCTACTATCCAGTAACGATATTATGATTGATTTAGAAAAGTATCAATGGGTGATGAAAGACAGTCGTGAGGTAAAAGTAGAATATGAATTAAACCGCGGGGCCAATGTACAGGGGATGTTAACGAGTCCCTTAGGAGTAGGCTACTTATTTTACATGTTCATGCACGGTATCAGCAAAATGAATCTTTTTTCAGGAAGCTTTTTGATTACAAATAAATGCGTATTATGGTTGGTGATAACTGTTAATAGAGGTGAATGATTCATCTAAATTAATTTGGAGGTGAAATATTTATTAAAATTCTCTATCTTTTTTTACTTTTAGGAATTCTATCTGGAGCAGCTATTACTTATTTCTATGGTCACATACCTTTCTTGTTCTATCTAGTTATGCTTGTGATTTCAGTCATTATCGCAATAAAAGTTCGGAAATGAAAAGTGGCGTTATGTCAACCAGAGGTGTATTACATATACAAACCAGTTCAGTAACCGAATTCTTTGTTCAACTAATTGGCTTTCGATTACTCGAACAAGTAAGATTTTAAATAATCTATTTGACACAAAACACGTTCCATTCATTCTGCCAATGAATGGAACGTGTTATTTTTATTGTCTTTTTACGGAAGGGAGAAATCAAATCATGTTCTTCAAAGCTAAAATCTGTAGAAATAAGCTGTATATCTACCCTGAAGTCGAAGCCCTTGTAGCAAAACAAAGCCCAGCGGAATTAATCGAGCTGGGTTTTGTCGTGCTTGAAACATCTCTTCTATTGTTGAGGATGTCGAACGGGAGGTTGAGTATGTAATGAAGTTTTGTGAGCAATAAGACCGCTGATTGCAATTCCGCGGCCTTAGACACAGTCACCTTAATGGTGTAGCAGCAGTATTGTCGAACCTGGCGATTGATAAACGTGGGGGTATTTGGCAGTATACACAAACTATGCAGTAAAGGATACGAGGATAACAGAGTCATTTATGAATGACAACCCTTGTACCTATTGGAACTCTAGATGATAATTCTAGAACATCATTATTAAACATTCTAATACATCCACGTGAGACATTCTTACCGATTGAAGCTGGGCTACTTGTGCCGTGTATACCGTAATGAGGCTTTGATAATCCCATCCAAAGCACTCCAAATGGACCTCCGGGATTACGTTGTTTATTGATGATCGTGTATGTCCCAGAAGGTGTCGGTGACAATATTTTTCCAACTCCAATTGGGTAAGCTTTTATAAGCCTGTTTCTATCAAAAAGTTTTAATTGATGTTGTGAAGTAGACACGTCAATCCATATCACCATGAAAATCAACTCCGTTCTTTGACTAATGTATGAATTAGCCTAGGAATTTGTGAATTAACAGAAATTAATAGAACAGTTAATGAGGATAGAAAGCCAAAATGCTTAATGAACAGTTTAACTATTATACGCCGTGAAAGATAAATTTCTTACCCTATTGAGTGTAGTTGTATAAGGCTTCTTCAACTTTATTGCTTTAGAGACCAAATAAAGTTACTTTGTTGTTATCCATCAGAACACGTTTCATAACTGATGTCATAATTGAGTGAAGAATGAAATAACTATAAAGATGCTGGGTTACAAATATAGGAATTTAAATTACAATAAAGTAATAACAACATCTTCAGCTAACTAGCAGCTTTAGTTCATTAAGAGACACTGGACACAGATGAAAATCAGGTAATTTAGTTAACATTGGAAGTATCTAACTGTTGTATACTTATATACTTAGCAACTCTATTGAAAAAGGCAAAGTTATCGAAAGGTAATGACGCAAAACCACAGGTCTAAAGCATTAAGCTATGACGGCTGGGTTACCGAAAGGGGTAAGGAAGGTAATTGAAAGAAAAACGTTTTAAATACTCATTAATTATTATTTTTTTATTTACGGTTGCCCTAGTTCTTATTGATACGACTATAAGTGAGTATGCGAGAAGCCATTATCCATTTATATGGTCACTCTCTCTGATTCCGATTATTATGATTATGAATATGTATCCTAAATGGAAAGTAATTATAGGGTCCGGAGTCTTTTATAGCTTTTTGAAGTACATAACAGAGTTTGGTCAGAAAATTAACCCTGATAATAGCGAAATCAATGCACTTATTTTAGGTTCGCTCATTAATTGGTCTATTACTCTAGCTATTGGATACTTCGTAAACAAGTCTTATAAATTATTTCTAAAAGTAGAAGAGCTTACCATTACAGATTCATTAACTGGTATTTATAATCGAAGATATTTAGAGCTTTTTATGGAAAAATCTATTCCTATTTATAAAAGGACGAACAGTTCTTTAGTTTTTATGATGTTAGACATAGACCATTTCAAAGAAGTTAATGATAATTATGGTCATCAATGTGGGGATGAAGCTCTTAGGCATACTTCAAGTATTATTAGCAATAACGTAAGAAACTTTGATGTCTTCGTTCGTTTTGGCGGAGAAGAATTTGCAGTTATTCTACCAAACACCGAAGTTGCTGAAGGGCTAATAATATCAGAACGTATACGTGAGGCTGTTGAGAAATCAGAGTTCATTTATAAAAATGAACGTATTCATTTTACAATCAGCATTGGAGTATCTTTTTACAATGGGGATACCGCGGAGGAGTTTATTGAAAAGGCAGACAATGCTTTATATAAAGCAAAAGAAGGTGGTAGAAATCAGATAGCAATTATTAATTGATAGGACTTTTGCTACTAGTTATTTTATAGGAGCTTACTAATTTAAATGAATACTCTTTTTTTTCACTAACGAGTGTGAAACCTCTGTAATGGAGGTGGGTGAACAGCCCCAAGTCTAGCGATAGGTAATAATTATTTTTCAACTGTGCATTGCACTGATCGGGTAAGAACGTGGGAACATCACTTCATACAATGATGCCACAGTGCAAGCTCTTCGATTAAGAGTAACTTGAAACTTATAATTAAGAATATCATCGTTAGATGGTTTGATTGGAATTTAATATTTTGACCATCGATTAAATCAGTTTCAATTTCTCCGTGTGACCTAATGCAAAGCAGTTTATTACCAATAAATGAAACTTCTCATTAGTCTTGGACGTATCTTAATATAGGAGCTATATTTGATAAGTTGCTGGCTTCTTAAGTTACTGCTAGGGGGATTGATTTTATCTATTGGATTCTAGCTATATTCTATAGTGTCATTATTTTAACTATGTTATTTACAGGACTGCTTAGTAATTTATTGTTCTTCATTATCTCAGTAATAGCAGCACTAATTATTGTTTTTAAAGAAAGAAGTAACTTGAATGAAAATAGAAATAGGCAGATTATTGCACTTGGTTTTTTTACAGTCATATCTCTATGTACAATTGTTATTGTCTTTTTCAATAGAGAATTAATTGTGTAAAGGTGTTAAGGGAAGATAGAACTGCTATGTATGTTTTTTGCATACATAGCGGTTCTTTTTAATTTTTATCAGAGGAGGAAATAACAATGACACTTAGTCCGTATTCTTTATCACACGATTGGTCGCTACACTGGACACGTATCCCATCGAATATAAAGCGCTCAAACTATGTAAACGGAGAATCACCGAAAGAACGAAAAGCATTAGAGGCACTAGCGGCAGTGGGATTAATCGGGGGAACACAACTCTCCCGGTTATTTTCTTTGGATAAGAAACGATTAAAACGTATGGTTTCAGAGAAGAAAATCGTTCGTCATGAAATTCATCGAAACAAGCAGGTCATACCAATTTACACACTCGGAATAAGCGGGGCAGTCGTTGCTGGGTTGAATGACTGTTACGAAAGTAATTATTGGGTTGGATACAAAGCGGAGGATGTTTTAAAACGACTTCTGTTTTTTCAATTGTTTCAACATTTTCCGGAATCTAAAATTTTGCCAACACTAGAACCATTCAGTGGGGTGATCCAATTTCAAGGCTGGCCAATCTATGTATATGTATTGCGTGGAGATGTAAATGATTTGCTCATATATTTAAAGTGGAGCGGTAAACATTTCAATGAGCATCTAATCATTATTAAGGAATCAATTAGACATTTACAACCACTAAAGGTAACTGCCAAAACTCTCAAGGTTAGGGTGGCTGTAGATGTGGATTTACGGGATGATAATGAAGACCGTAAAAGCTGTTTTATTTATTGGATGAATCTGCTGAGTTTGTTAGCGAAGTAAAAGTATAGGAGGAATATAGAATTAGCTTGTGATTCGATACTCTGAATACCGGTGATAAGAAGGACGCCGAGTTAAAACAGAATTATTTTATCTATCCAAAGATTAGTCATTTAGGAAACACCCTTTACTTTGGATTGCGATATCGAATGAAGATGAAATGTTCACGACAGTCAGGTGTTTGAGCAGCTAGTCCAGAAAATCATCGACTAGGGTGGGACGTCCTGTAGTCGTTGCCACTGATGTGCAGCCTACAAGACATCAATCATTGCGAACTACCTTTTAGAGAATCAAGTTCTTCCAGCACTTCCATACAAACGACCAATGACAAAGGAGGGATTCTTCAGAAAATATGAGTATGTTTATGACGAGCATTTCGACTGCTATCTCTGTCTTGAAGGACAGGACCTAATGTATCGAACAATCACGAAGGAAGGATACCGCCAGTATGCTACAACTCCTTCTATTTGTGCCTCGTGCCGGGGAATAGAATATGACATTGAATAAAAAAGTTTGATCCAAATGAACTCCCATATGGCTCAAATAAAAAATTCGTCAACCTTGATTGATTGGTACGGTTCTTTAATTTTTTGTTTTATATTTTCTTTTTATAAGTTTTGAAAGTAGGATGCTAAAAAAGTTCTTCTTTGGTGATTCGTCCTGTGGATTGAATGGTAGCACAACTGGTGCCGAGATTGAATTTTTGGCCGAAGTCTCAATCAGTTTTTCATCCGGCTGTTGTTGATGATTACTGAAAAAACTCCATATAATTTCTGTTGCATTTGGACCCGAGGGATCGGTGTAAGAACCATTCGGGCTTCCACCAGACCAGGCATGCCCCATTTTATCAATCATCCAAAGTTCCGATAATGGCCCACCGTCCCCATCAATATATACATGCTTGGTATAGCTATATCCATTTATAATATCTGATTTGACCAGGGCAGGGGTAACATCAGCAAGGCCTATACCTTCTTCAACGAGAAAATTGGTTTGAGCCCATTGGGTGATAACCTGCTGGCCGTTAATGGGGTGGACCGTTGTATCACAGATTCCATGGAAAACAATCACCCCTATTTTTTTCTTATACTCTCCCATCTCTTGAAATGCACTGTTTCCGCATGCATATGGGTCAAACACGCCTTTCTCCATACTATTCTTAGCTTCCTTAGCCATCGGGTCGGTTAGAAAATATACATTGGCAGCATCATAGGCTAGTCCCGAACAAATTCCGATACCGTTAAAGACATCTGGATACGTAACACCAAGAATACAGGCTAGTGCCCCGCCTGCTGAGAAGCCCACAGCGTATACTTTATTTGAGTCAATCTTGTATTTACTTTTGACCTCATTTAAAATCTCGTAAATTAGCTTGGGATGTCCCTTACCGCGGTGTTGATTTTCATCTAAAAACCAGTTCCAGCAGCCAAAGGGGTTATACCCGGCCAGATCTGTAGGATTTAACAGATGGTTCATATCAGGATAGAGGACAAGGAATTTTTCCTTTTCAGCAAGTGTGTTCATGTTTGTGCCTGCAGCAAAATCATCCGGATTTTGTTCACATCCATGAAGCATCACCAACAACGGAGACTCTTTATCTGAATTATATTGACTGGGAACATATAGCTTGTATTTAAAATCGTAATATATAAAATTGAGAAATTCCCCCAAATCTCTTGACCTCCGTTTCTATACTCTATTTACTTATCTTACTCCAATAGTTGTCGCAATATTTTTACTTGTTTTACTACTTTAACAGAAAATAAGTGATTTAGAGAGTAAAAGGTAGAGGGGAAAGTTTCAAGGAAATTGATGACACGACTGACAGGTAAGGCACACTGGTTGGAAAAAGGGACAAGAGTGGGATCAAGCATGAAATGGCATGGTCCGGGGTGTTAAGTAACTTAAAATCTGTATAAGGGATAATAAAGTTGTTTAAATCCTAATAATTTCATTTAAAACTTAAACGTCGATTATGCTATTCAACAATCGGACCATATTATTGAAGAAGAAAAAACTATATATAATAAATACTATTTTGCATAAAAAAGAACAACAATAAAATTATATGGAGGTTTAAGATATGGGTGTATTATCAGCATCGCCCACTAATGAACCAGACGTGTAAGCAAGAGTTCATTAACATTCAAATCTTTACTCAGTTTTCTATTCAACCTTAACAATAATTTTATCAATTGCATTATATCCGTAACCTTTTCTGTTCCAGAAAGGGAGGGATGGTTGAGTCCTATCATAAGAATCTGTCGCTTTTGTCATAATCTTATATTCACCTTTCTCCAATACAGTCCACCCATATGACCAAGTAGTCCAATCATACCCAATATTATTTTGGTTTTCTATTAGTGCACTTGACCATGATTTTCCGTTATCAGTGCTAACTTCCACATTTTTTATATAGCCTTTTCCTGTCCGCGCAATGCCTTTGATTAAATGTTTACCCGTATGAACAACATCCATATCTAACGGCTTCTGTATGGTGGAATTAACGTTCATTGTTGTTACAGGAAAAGAATGATAGTTATCGTCCTTGTTTGGATAATAGACGTAATCAATAGATTGAAAGGGGCCTTCAAAATTATTATCAATTACCTTAATTTGTTTAATCCATTTTACAGAAGCCATGGCATACCACTGAGGAACAATTAACCTTAAGGGGAAACCATGCTTAAAAGAGATAGGCATATTATTATATGTGTAAGCAATGATAGTGTCGGGATGTAAAGCTATTTCTATTGGTAAACTCCTGACATATGTATAAACATTATTTAAGTCAGTTCTTTTTCCATAATCATATCCTTCCACTATCACTTCTTTTGCCCCTTCTATAATTCCAGATAGTTCAAGGAGGAGTCTTAACGGAACTCCTTTCCAATAACCTTGGCTAATTGCCCCTTTTCCCCATTGCTCACCGAATACTTTAGGTTCAAATAAACTACGTTTATTACCTGCACATTCAAGGACTGCTTTAACAGTTTTCGATGGTAATCGAAGGATATCTTGCATGGAAAGTATTTTTTGGGTTGTAACAGAACCGTTTATTGGAATCCAATAGCTAGAATAAGAAAGCGTTGGATAAGAAAAGTGGTTTCGTCTATAAAATAAATGATTATTTAGTACATCAGTCTCAACAAACTTAACAGGTGTTTCCTGATTTTCAGGTTGTAAACTATGTGTAGTTAAAAATGGCTTTAAGAAAGGATATTGAGAATTCAATATAAATTCCTCCTGAAAAAATGATAATTATAGTTATGTTGTAAAAGAAATAGCTATTCATTTTTTAAGATTAATTTTAATTACATATTTAAAAAGATCTTCAGCAATCGGGTGCGATTGGTGGACAACCCGACAATTTAACGACATTACTTTTGCATCACCCACAATCATATGGGATATTTACGCTAAATTGTGTGAGATATATTAAAAGTCGATTCAATCCTCTGGGATACAGTCGGCTTTTTTTATGACTTCTGCCTTTGCAGGTACCATTTAATGATCAATGGGAAAAAATAACTTGACTATTTCAAATAGTAATACACAAGCTATAAATGATCAAAAAACAGTCAACAGAAAGGTGGGGTCAAAATGAAGAATAACATTCAGGTATTACCAATTGTAGCGGCCATTGGAATTGGAGCTGCTGCCTATAGCCTGATGACCGGTCGCGGCGGACAATTACAAAATATAATTCCTCAGTTATCTAACATGAGCAATCAAGGCACAGCAAACCAGCAACAGTAATCTACAACTGGAACAAGCCAATAATTTAGCGGCGAAAGCATATGAAATCAATTCTAAAAGATTTTAGAGCCAGAAGAAGCGGAGAGTTTATGCCTTTCAACGCCTTCTAGTCATTGTAGGCATTGTCCGTTTGCTATTGAATGTTATCGAAAGTTCAGTAGCTATTAAAATGTAGAAACAACATGCACCGACGGGAATAGCTGTCGGTGTTTTTATATTCAAGTAAATAGAGGAGGAGAGATGTATATGACAACGATTGCCATATTTGAAGCTATTGCATTTATGTTTGTCACAGGAACTATAACAGCGGCTTCGTTTCTGATTGGGTTTAATCAAGGGAAACAGCAGTTACTGAAATACTAAATAAGTTAAGTCGGAGAAATTTCGCATTCTAAGCGGCCAAGGTTATTCATGTTATTTCATAGGAAAGTAAAAATGAGCTGGGAGATGTATTCCCAAGCTCATGTATTTTACTGTTCATTTATTACTAATGCGTTAGTTGAAGAAGCAATCAATATAGTTTTATTGTACATATTTACAAATCTTTCTTTATCAATAACATAATGCACAGTGTTTATATACAAAGGAGAGAAGCTGAATTACAATCCAGCTTCTTTCCTTTTATTTTAGTTTAACAATGCAGCACCAATGATGATCAAAAGGATAAACAATACAACAATCAATGCGAATCCCTTTCGCCCATTAGAATGAGTCAACCTATCGCCCATCACAATTATGCATAAATACAAGGTAAACTTTCTTAAAAATAGACTTTTGTCTTTACTAAGTCTTGGATACTACCATCTTTAGCGCTTCTTGTGTAAACCCAAAGTTCACCAGTATTTGATGTAGGGGTTCTGTTGAATGGTAAAGTGCTTGTAAAATTTCCGTACTCAGGAGCTCCTTTATTAGCCATTGTAGAACGTTCGTTAGAAACAATAGTTCCGTTAGCGTCTCTTAATTGATATAAAACATTTGCTTCAAACGCTCTTGCCTGACCCTCTATTCTTTGTCCATTAACTACTATTGTTCCCGGAAGTGGAGTCCATACGACAATGTTTTGAGAGGTTGGTAAAGGGAGAATTAGCTCATATTCTGGCCAAATCAGATCACCTTGGTAACCTGGTCGGTTTTGGTTAGCCATTGTTATGCTTGAAAGGGAAATTCCAAATCTATTCGAAATCGATGAAAGTGTATCACCTGATTGTATTTCGTATATAAATACAGGTACTGTCAATGGTTGATTAGGGAAAATAATGTTGGGGTTTACTAAATCATTAATACCAGAAACTAAATCACTAAATGCATCAAACCTAGAAGCAATCTTATTAACTGTATCTCCGGATTTAACAATATAAGTTACTTTTCCGGTTTTAGAAAGGACTGGGACGACAAGTACATCTCCAGGATAAATAAGACCAGGATCAGTTACCGGCTGAAATAAATGATTCGCTCGTCCTATTGCTTCAACAGAACTTCCAAATCTCCGAGCTATTGAAAATAATGTATCGCCCTTACTCACTGTGTAAATATAAGTTTTATTAAAAACTATTGACAATATCATCACCTCCATTTTAATTTTTAAAAGAGTCTTACTCAAAGAAGAATCTATCTAATAAGATATTCTTGTAAAACAAAAAGGACAGGGACGATCATCTTGAGTCATTCATGGAATTATCAAAAGAATTATAAACGGGAAGTGTCAACGGTACATGTCTGACCGGTTGAGGTTCAAAAAACACAACACCATATTGAAGGTGAAAAGTTTACGATGCAGACCCGCACAGAAAATGGATTTACATTCTTTGTGAAGTTGGGGGAAACAAAAGGGGGGAGCTTAGGCGCAGGCGAAGACGGTCGAGAAGCCGAAGGAAGCCGCGAAGTCGGAGAAGAAAGCGTCCGTAGTAGCGGTTAAGTCGGTTGAAGAAATCGCGGCAGACTCAAAGGCGAAAGTAGCTGCGGATGCTAAGAAAGCTGACGAAGCAAAGGCGGCTGAAACCGTTCTCGTAAATTTGAAGGCACTCGTAGCGTTGTCATATAGCGTTATATCCGATGTCAAGCCGAGTCCGCTCGGCAAAGGAGATTGGGGAACGAAGTAGGTGATCGTATCTGATGCGTGGTACGTTTCGGCTGAACACGAAAAGGAACGTTTTGCTGAATCGATTTGCGGCGCAGTTAAGCTTACGACAAACGGCGAGGCGGCGCTCGTACATTTCTACGACGCGTATTATAAAGTGCCAGCGAAGGAAAAGGTATTCGGAGGTTACGATATTAAACGGATATATATAGAAGGAATCGGAAGGTCTTGCGCAAATTGGCGTTGGTTTTTTTCCTTTAGCCATGCGGATATCGCACAACATAAAAAGAGCCGCGCACTCAAGCGCCAGCCCTTTTCGGTTATTCTCCGTATTCAATTATCATTACGTCGTGTATTCCGTACGGCTTACCGTTGTCGTCCTTATCGAGCGTATTCAAGGCGTTTACAATCTGTTCTAGTGTGTCGAAGCTAATCGACTTGCTACCACCGTTGCAGAGCTCGTTTAGCGTTGCCGGGCGAATCTTGCGCTCGACAGCTACGGCGTTGCGCGTTATGCCCACATCTTCGAGCTTTTGTCCGAGTGTTATTTTTACGTTTGCTTGCATCGTTTCACTCCGTTCTACATATTATGTATGACGTTAAGAGTAAGACTTATTATATAATAAACTATACTGAATGGAGCGGGTATATTATGACAATCACAGTAGAAATCAGCGCAATTGAACGACTAAAAGCAGCAGGCACTAGCGTAATTCACAATTTCGACGAACTCGGGAGGGGGCGCTTATGATGGCCTTGCGTCGCTACTTCATGGCCGACGATGACGAAGCGGTAAGCCCGTCGGATTATGTATGGATGACAGTAGGCTACGGCGTCCCTATCATAATTACGCTATTTACGGTACTATCAGTTTATTAATCGGGATGGGGGCGATTATATAAAGCAGTGGACTCCGATTCGATTGAAGTATGCTCGATAAGATTTTGTTGTATGTCGAAAACAATGAGACGATAATATAAATTGGGTTGATAGCGAAGCTTACGCTCGATGAAGATTACGTCCAATGGTAAAGAAGAGTGTAGATGGATCATTGGATTTGACTAGGAATCGTCAACTTGCTATTGGAAGGTATTGGAATAGGAAGATGTTTAATTTCTAATGATAAAAAGGGATTGAGATAGTGCACACCGGCGCCGTTGAAATAGAAATGAAAACTATTTTAAATGAGACTTGTATTTCATGAGATGGAATGGTATATTTACTAAGTTGCTTTTGCGACATAATGAAAACAACGAAAAAAGAAAGTGAAATTAGTTGTTGACATGAATTTGAAAAAATGTTATGATATAAAGGTTGTCGCGAAAAACGATAACCACTAAAGATGAAGGATGCAAGTTGATTCTTCTGACATGAACCTTGAAAACTGAACAGCAAAACATCAATGAGATATCGCGAGAGTGTGAACGCACTTGAGCAAATGTTTCGAAGTAAGTTGATTTCGGTCGACCTAAAAGGGACACACACAAGAATCTTCGGATTCGAGTCAGCAAGAAATGAGCTATTCGATTTCTTTATGGAAAACTATTTCTTTTAAGAAATAGTTCTTATGGAGAGTTTGATCCTGGCTCAGGACGAACGCTGGCGGCATGCCTAATACATGCAAGTCGAGCGGAAGTTAGAGAGCTTGCTCTCTAACTTTAGCGGCGGACGGGTGAGTAACACGTGGGCAACCTGCCCTACAGATGGGGATAACTCCGGGAAACCGGG